>JAUQPW010000072.1 GCA_030550175.1 bacterium | reverse complement strand
AGAATTAGAGGTAGCCCTGGTTTGGGCACCCATGGCAGGGTCTTCGTTAAAGGAACATCCGGAAAGTAACGCTAAATTGGTCGAGAACTACACACCTGAAGCTACTTTACGGTGGAACATTGCCATTGCAATAAGGAAAGAAGATAAAGATTTAAAAGAGGCTCTGAATTCCATATTAGATGAGCTTTTGCTCAGTGGACAGATTAAAGAGATTCTCTCCAAATATGGAGTACCTTTTTATCTTCCTTTTCCAGAGGAATAGATGTGGGTCTTCAACTGAAAGAAAGGAGTCAATGCTATGAATGTTTCAGGAACACGAACAGGAATAGTTGTGAAAAAACTTCCCAAGCCTTTGATCAGTCAATCTTTTTCCACTCCAATTTTTATTCTTCTCCTGGGGATATTTGGATTTAGTTTTCTATTTTTAAACGAAAATCTCGCTTTGGCCGTCCAGAGCTCTGGGGTAAAAAATCCCTACGAGGGAAATACCCAGGCAGTAGAAGAGGGAGCTGCCCTCTACAAAAGTTACTGCGCCTTTTGTCATGGAACAGGTGCCAGGGGGGCTAAAGGCCCTAACTTAACTGATGAGTTTTGGAAATGGGGAGGGACAGATGAGGCAATGTTTGAGACCATCGCCCATGGACGACCCGGAACTCAGATGGGAGCTTTTCTGATGGCTGAGAAACTGAATGAAGATAAAATCTGGAAGATCATTGCTTACCTTCGAAGTCAGGCGACCTATGGAGATTGGGCCCAGCGTTATCCCTCTAAAGAAGCTCAAAAAGTAATTACCTCAGAATGGAAACCTCCTGCCGGGATTACTCCGGATCCTAAAGCCGGAGAAGCTTTATTTAAGGATCCAAATGGTAAGGCAGGCTGTATCAACTGTCATACCGTAAACGGGCAAGGTGGAAAAGTTGGACCCGATTTGAGCCATATCGGAGATCGCTCTCCAGAGTATCTTCTGGAATCTATCCAAAATCCCAGCGCCTATATCGCTCCGGAATATACACCTATACAAATTGTGACCAAGGAGGGGAAACGGTTTATTGGGATTATCAAGCATGAGGATGATTACTCCATCCAAATTCGGACTGCCCAAGATGAATCTTTGATTTTTTCAAAGAATGACCTTCAAAATAAGGTTCCTCGAAATGTATCCCTCATGCCCACAATTAATCTAACCGATCAAGAACTTTATGACATTGTAGTCTATTTGCTAATTTTAAAGTAGCAGATCAGGATAGGATGGTAAGTTATTCCTGCTAACTTATCGGAGGAATATGATTGGGGTAAGCTGGGTTTCGTAGGGAGGAAAAGAAAACTGATCCAAGGGGGATTTAGAAGGTTACCTGCCAAATTCCCCCCCTGGCTCCCCCTCCAGGGGGGTGTCTAGACTTCAGGTCTAATCCTTAACTGGATGCCTATGAGGGTCCCCCCCCTGCTAAGCTTTATTGAGCTTTTGTTACTTTCCAGATTACTCCGGACTTCGGGGTGGTGTAAAAGGGTCTTGGTTCATAGAAATCCACAGCTACTTCCCCGTAATCTACCACATACATGGTGTTTCCATCGGGACTAAAGACGACGTCATTGGGGCGTTCCAACCCCCAACATTTTCAGGCTTCTGATAGGCGTTAGGTCCCATATCGATATTCCGTATAAAATACTCCCACTTCACCCCGGTAGGTTCCAGGAAGTGGATACGGAGAACGGCCGGCCAGGTTGGTACCAGGCTCTCAGGACCCGTATCCAGGATGCCGTACACGGCGCCGAATAAGTCTCCTTTGAATCCAAACTGATCACTGAAGCTCCAGGCAATACCGTCAATAGGGTTATTGGTATCCCATTCTAAAACAGGGTTGAGGTAGCCGTTCGGATTAGGATTTGCAGCGATGAGGAGGACTCCTCAGGTACCACTCACGTGGACCTGGAAGCGATAGGGCCAACAAGATTTCCCTTATCACTCCAACCCTCCTTTCCGGTAGTCTGAATTTTGGGAATAACACTCTATTCAGTTACTTCCATGGAAACATACGAATATCCCAACCTACAGCTCCCGGGGGTAGGACTCCTACGCGAATTGTTATAAAAGACTTGTCTATCTAAAGTCAAGAAAAAATTTTGACATTCTTTAACTAACAAATGGGTATTTTTTGATGAAGATACTGATCTATTCTTCGAAGACCTTCCTCGATGTTCTCTATGGAGTTAGCATATGAAAATCGCAGATATCCTTCCCCTTTTTTTCCAAAATCAATCCCAGGGGTAACGGCCACATGGGCATTTTCTAGAATATCAAAGGCCAGTTTATAAGAATCCTTCCCGAACTTATCGGCGCGGGCAAATACATAAAAGGCGCCGGTAGGATCCACGGTAATTTCAAATCCAATCTCTCGTAATTTTCTCAACATAAGTTTTCTTCTTATGTTATAGAGATCGACCATCCTCTGAACCTCTTCTTTGACCTGAGGAAGGGTTAAAGCCGCTATTCCACCCCGTTGGGCAAAGGAACTGGCAGAGATAAAGAAGTTCTGCTGGATTTTTTGCATGGGGCGAACAAACTCCGGAGGGGCTATCACATAACCTAAACGCCATCCTGTCATAGCGTATAGCTTGGAGAATCCGTTTAAAACAAAGGCACGATGGGTAAATTCTAAGATAGAATGTTCCCTTCCTTCATAAACCAGGCCATGGTAAATTTCATCTGAAATAATAAGGGGAGAAAAACAAGCGATATGTTGCATGGTTTCTGCAGATAACAGATTACCAGTGGGATTGGAAGGTGAGTTAAGTAAAATAGCCTTGGTACGCCTGGAGAGTTTTTCGCTAATCTTCTCCGGAGTGTATTGGAAGCCTTCTTTTTCTTCAACCTCCACATAACAGGGAACTCCACCTAATAGGGTTATAAAATTGGGATAACAGGCGTAGCAAGGATTAGATAAAATGACTTCATCTCCAGGTTCAAGGAGGGAAGCAAAAATGAGAAATAGAGCCGGGGAAGTTCCTGAAGTTACAATGATCTGGTCCGGTGAAATACCAACTTGATACTTTTCCTGATAATGCCGGGCAATGGCTTCTCGAAGTTCTAGAAGTCCCATGCTATGGGTGTAGTGTGTATCTCCCTGTCGAAGGGCTTCTACGGCGGCTTCGACAATGCAGGAAGGGGTATTAAAATCGGGCTCTCCGACTTCCAGATGAATGACCGAACCTTTTTCTTGCTTTTCTATTTCATGGGCCCTTTCTAAAACTTCCATAACAATAAATGGAGATATCTCCATTGCCTTTTTGGATATCATTCCTGTAGAACCATAAGAGTGAAGTATTCTTTAATGAAGATCCACAGCTAGAGAGCTCACCAAGGAATACTTCATTTCTTACGCCTTTCATTTAGTCTTGCAACTTTATTATTGACAAGGCAAAATATTTCCTTTTATGATGGGGTTGTTATTTTGAAAAATAGTTCTGGGTTTTACACATTAAAGTTAATATAGCTTTTAAGCTACTGATAATCTGCTCTTAAAATGAGTTTTATCACCATGCATAACCAGGGTAGATCTCAGCATTTGCTTTCAACTTTGTTAACAGGGGATCAGCTTTATTTAAAAAGTTCTGCTCTGTTGAGGGAAGAAGCAGATAAATTTTTAAAGTCTTTTGATGACTGGCGAGAAGGATCTAAAGGGAAAAAGCTTTATAAACCGGCTATTTATGCCAGAGTTGAGGTTAATTTCGATTATAAACGTGCCAATATCCATGTGTCTAAGGAGTTTCATCTCGCCGCTCCATTTATGGATTTTTATCCCTTTGTAGACTGGAGTCGAAGTTCCTTCCAGATCTCTAAAGCAGATTTACAGGCTACTCCTGAGGAGGATGCCCTCCACGATAGGCTTCCCAGCGCTTTAAGTAAAATGAATGATTTCACAGAACTTGAGAAAGAGCTTAAAGAACATCTTTACAGAGACTATTTTTTGGTTGTATATTATAACCCTGGACTACAAATTTACTCTGGCTTAAAAGAATCTTTGGAGGAGTTTCAGCTTAAATGTGAAGGGATTATTGATGAGAAAATCCAAGATGCTATTGAAAATCTCCGAAATGTTTACCAAAGACGCTTTGACCAAATAGAAAAGAGATTCATGAGTGAGAAAGATCTGCTTATATCTGATGAGATGGAATATACGGCCAGAAAACGTGAAGTACTCCTGACCGCCGGGGAACCTATCTTAGCCTTCCTACAGGGAAGGAGATCTGTGAATGAGATAGTTCAAAGTGGAAAAAATCATGATAATCTGAACAAAGTGAAAAATAGGCCGGATAAACCGGATCCGTTTGATGAACTGAGACAACAGCTTTATGACCTCAACTTTGAATTAGAGCAGGAAGTTGTAGCCATTGAAGAAAGGTTCAAAGAGTATTTAAAGTTGACCGAGAGTATTCAAATAAAGCCTGAGAAATTAGATATTACCGTTCATTCCATGGGTATTTTATGGGTGCTTGTATAACAGAAGTATGGGAATAGAGAGGTATGGAGGTGTGGAGGTGTGGAGGTGTGGGGATGTGGGGGTGTGGATGTAAATTCTCCCACACCTCCATACTTCCACACTCCCATACTTCATCTGTGGTAAAAGATTGGATTTCAGAGATAAGAAGGTACCTCCGGGATTTTACCCGAAGAATTTCAATAAAAATGTGTCTTGCCCATCTGAGAAGGACCAAGTTAGAAAAGTTTAAGGAATTAGGTAGGCTCGTTTTTAATCTAGCTGTAAACAAAGTATCGGATGCTTCCCTGGATCCTTCACTTAAAAGCTTGATTGAAGAACTTGCGGAACAGGATCGGGAAATTAGTAAGTTGAGCCTGGAGCTTAAATAAAGCTGAGTGTTCAAAAGACTAGTTTACCCTTTGTTCAAGAGCATGGCAATTCCAGAAAATATATCCCAAGGGATTAAACAAAATACAAGATCCTCCTCCCAATTATTTTGGAAGGGTCTCACCCTTATTTCGGTTATTATAAGCCTCTTCTCCCTGGTCGTAGCTTTTTCTTATAAATCGGAAGTCATGCGAAATTCCGCTTTAATTGAGATTTTGCAAGGTAAGCTGCTGGAAACTGAGCAAAACCTAACCAAAATACAACAAGATACAGACAAAAATATTAAGTTAGTATCTAAGGCTTTAATCGATGAGATTCAATCGGCAAAATCTCAGGTAGATCAACAAATAAAGCTTACGGAAGCACGGGTGAATCAGATGAACGCGCTTATCCAGCTTCAGGGGGTTTATAGTGCTATAGAACATGCCCATACGGCAATTTTAAGGGATGGGGATTATGCGAAAGCAGCCGGCGAAGTTGAGAAAGCCAGAAATCGGTTATCTAAAATTTCAGAAACCTTGGCGGGAGATCAAAAGCTCGGTATTCAGAAACTTCAACAATCTCTGCAGGATATTGCAGTTCAACTCCAAAATCCGACTCCTTCTGTTGTAAAGCTTTTAAGCGACATCCTGGATAAGCTCGGAAGCGTAAACAATACTCCACCTGGAAAACCTGAAACTCCATCGGCTCCCGGCCTTGAAGAAAAACCTAGTGTGACTCCAACCAAAAAACCAGAACAATCGTAAAAAGAACTGCCTGATTATGAAACGCTTGCCTGCAATGGCTGTTATCATTCCAACCGTTTTGATTTTCCTTATTGCCTGCATCTTGGTAGGTATTTTTACTTTTCAAAATCCGGGTACTCTAGAACTGCGCTACCATCTTCATATTCCGTTTCTTTTGGACAAGGAGTGGCGAACAGGCGAGGTTTCTGTTGCGGTTGTGGTCTTAATGTCCTTCTTTTTTGGTGTTCTTGCAGCCTTTCTTCTCCCCCTGGGAGCTGCGCTTCTGGCCTTATATCCTTATCTGAAACGAAAACGTGCTGAAAGTCGAGAACAGAATATCTTAACTCTTCGGGCACGAGCAAAAGCCAGCAGTTTAATGGGAGAGTATGATAAGGCAATTGCGGATTATCAGAAAATTCTTAAAAAGATGCCCGACGAACCGGAGTTTCATTTGGAGTTGGCAGAGGTTTATCGACAAAAACAGGATTATAAGAGTGCCCTGGAGCATGATAGCTTCGTACTCTCTAAAGATCCCGAAAACATTTCTGCACTCCTGGGTGCCGCAGAAGATTGGACGTTACTAAGTAATTTCATAGAAGCTATTAAAACGTATCAAAAGGTTCTGGAAATAAATTACTATGCTCCTGCGGTTATAAGTAAACTGCTGGAGTTACAGGAGAAAGCGGGACTTTATGAAGAAGCCATTGAGACCTTTACGCGGATACGAAGTCGGTCTAAAGCAGATCAACGCCTGTTAGCCTCTCTTTATTATCGGCTAGGCTTACGACAAAGGGATCAGGGAGAGAAAGAAAAAGCCCGCTCCTCCCTGGAGAGTAGTTTAGAGGTCATGCCCAACTTTGTTCCGGCCATTCTGGCTCTTACAGACCTCTACCTCAGTGAGGATCAGCAGAAAAATGCCCGCAAAATCTGGGAAAAAAGTCTGGAGAATACCCTATCCACCGTGGTCTTAAAGAAAATAGAAGACTATTATTACCAGCAAGGTAAACCCCAGCAAGCGATTGCCCTTTATCAAGATCTTTTAACCAAACAAGATCTACCTCAGCTTAAATTAGCACTGGTCAGGCTTTATTTGAGATTGGAAATGCGAGAACAAGCCGAAGAGAAACTTCTGGATCTACAGGCTAAAAACCCTGAAATCCCTCAGATATATTACCTTTTGGCAACTCTATATCAGCGCTCTTCTAAAACCGAAGCCGCCCTTGAAGCCTATCAAACCGCCATAAAACTTGCAGACTCCAGGCTGATTCATTTTGAATGCGAGGTATGTAAGGCTTTGTATGATACCTGGCGAGATTACTGTCATTTTTGCAATAATTGGGGAACCTTAATGGACTTCCTTCCCCCTTCCCAAGAATCTTATCCTTTAACCCCGGTAGAGCTTAAACAACTTCCGGCCAAAACTGTCTATAGTTCGATGATAGGCTAAATACCTTACGATCTTTCTTTACCTTCTCCCTCCTCTATCCCCTCGGTCTCCGCCCCAGTAAAACCAATTTTCCTTCCCTATTGAAGAACACTACGGCCAGAGAGGCCGTTATCAGGGTAAAGAGTAACAGCATAAAAATATCAAATTCCACCGGAAAATCGGTACCTCTCCCGGTACGGTAAATCTCAGGAAGTAGCGTATGTTTAAAGAGGTCGATTCCATAGGTGAGGGGATTGATATATACAATGGCTTGAAGGGCCTTAGGAAGGAGTTTTACCGGATAGAGCCCACCACTTAAAAAAAACATGGGGAAAATAACAAAATTCATGACTCCGGCAAAATTCTCCAAGGAGTTCATCTGGGTCGCTATAAGCATTCCCAGGGAACTAATCGCGATGGCAGTAAGGATGAGAAAGATTAACATGCTGAGTAACTGTACAAATCCGATCTTAATTCCTAAAAAAGGGGCCAAAATCAATAAAATAACTCCCTGGGTGGTAGCCAAAAAGGAACCACTGGCTATTTTTCCAATGACAACCGTTAATTTGGTGATCGGAGCTACAAGCAATAGACGGACAATTCCAAATTCCCGATCGTAGACGGTAGATAAAGAAGAAAGCATGGATTGAAAAAGGACGACCATGCCTAGAATTCCGGGAAAAATAAACTGTTTATAGGAAAATCTGTCGGGTGCCTGGACGATCTGTGCAAGGCCTGATCCAATCACAAAAAGCCATATCAAAGGTCGAGCCAATGCACTGAAAAATCGGCCTTTCTGACGAAAGAACCGCTTAAATTCCCGAACCATTATGATATAAATAGGTCTGAAAGCCAGCATAATTGATTCTGTTTATCCTCCCAAAGGACCGTGAAGAGTGTATAAGTAGGAAGTGTGGGAGTATGGAAGTATGGGGGTATGGAGGTGTGGAAGTGGGGAAGTAGAGGAGAATTTACACCTCTCCTCCTATACTTCCTTATGCACTTTTCATGGTCCTTCGCTTAAAAGCCGCTTTAGTTTACTTAAACTCCCTTCCTGTTAAATGAAGAAATACATCATTTAAGGAGGGTCGATTGATATTGATCGCCTGGATTTGATCTCCAAAAGTTTTAAAGAGAAGGGGAATAAAAGCTTCGCCGGAATCTACTTCCAAAAAAATCCCTTCCGGCGTACGTTTGGTACTGAGCTGAAACTGCTTTTGAATCATTTGTTCAATTTCAAGATCCCGGGTTGTCCGAAGATGAATAACATCCCCTTTAATCATTCGCTTCAACTCGGCAGGAGTTCCCAAAGCTATCAACCGACCATGATCGATAATTCCTATTCGATCGCACTTCTCGGCTTCTTCCATGTAGTGCGTGGTAAGAAAGACGGTCATGGCTTCTTGCTTACGGAGTTTATTAATAAAGTCCCAGATATGAATACGGGCTTGTGGATCCAGTCCGATGGTCGGTTCATCCAGGAAAAGGATCTTGGGGCGGTGTAGAATGCCTCTGGCTATATCCAGGTTCCGACGCATCCCGCCGGAAAGCTTCATGATGGAGTGATGCTTGCGATCTTTTAATCCGGAAACTTCCAGGATTTCATCGATTCGGGCTTCTGCAACTTTTTTCTTTAAGTTGTAAAGATAACAATTAAAAAGCAGGTTTTCATAGACACTGAGTTCTCGATCCAGGGTAGTTTCTTGAAATACAAGCCCAATGGAGCTACGAACCTGCAGAGCCTGCGTGACACAGTCGTATCCATTAACCTTAGCACTCCCACTCGTCGGTTTAAGAAGTGTGCACAGGATATGAATGGTCGTTGTTTTCCCTGCACCGTTAGGACCCAGAAATCCAAAAAATTCTCCTGACTTGACTTCTAAAGAAATTCCATTTACGGCGGTAATGGAATCATATTTTTTTACCAAATCTTTAACTTCAATGGCTGTCATAAGGTTTAAAATCGTATTTGTGTTCCCAGGGCCTGACCCTGTTCTAAAAGCTGGGTTAATCGTTCCGGATGGTTTCCATTGAGAATCCAGCATTCTGAGATACCTTCTAAAGCCTTAGAAAAGTAGCTATCTACACACTTATATTGATGAAGATCCGAGATAGATACGGACCGTAAAAGTACAGGTAAAATCTGTTTTTCTTTTGAGGCAGGGAGCCGGTGAGGGTCCAAAGAGAGAATCCCATCGACATCCTTTATTAAAACGAGCATACGCGCTTTTATGATTCGGGTGATATAGGCGGCGAGGGAATCTGAGGTAACACTCCAGGAATGGGGTAAAGGATCCAGGTTAAATAAGAGTGTAGAAGGAAGCAAAATGGGTAATTGCTTATGGGCCAGAGCCTGTCTGGCCTCAGAAATTGCCCTGACCGGTTGGCTGTGGGGAGTTATATCGTGGAGAAGGAGTCCGTATTGATCCATAGCTAAAATGGCCATAAGATGAGAAGTTATCTCGCTTAACTGATATTTTCGATAGTAATAGCGAATCGTATCGGCGAATCCTCCCCCGCCCGGAACAACCAAAAGGTTATGATTATGGGCCAGGGTTGCAACGGTTTGCATGAGGGAATGTAGATTCTCACCGGCACTAAGGCTTCCTCCTATTTTTATCACAGTATCTATAGTCATCGATCTGTTGTCTATGATCCGTTGTCTTATTATGAACAACGGACAATCTGATCCAATTTTTCGGCCAACAGATAAGCTAAAGCCACACAAGGGGCAACGCGAGAGGCTTGGGAACCCAAAATCTCTGTAATTCCTTCAACCTTCAATCCCAATCGTTCACAGCATTTTTTAGCCAGGAACTCCCCAAGACCACAGGCAATTACAGGGAAGTTGTAAGCGTCTGGGAGACGGGAGAGAACTTGCATCAAAGCCTCTGTGATCTGTTGGATTTGTTTTTCGTAAATATAGCGGGCTAATTTTGTAATCTCTTCTTCACCCAACATCTCTCCATCTGCACAAACGATCCGGGCTAAACGTTCTAGGGCAAATTGCCGGGTTTTGGGACGTTTGTCCGGGGTTTCACATACATAGTCGGAATCCTTGATATATCCAAGGATTAAATAAACATCCCCCAAAATGGCGAAGTACTCCGGGGAGATACGGCAAAACTCACCATTTACAGGAACCTGTGAAACCACCGAGCTAATCGGAGTCCGTAGGACCCCGGTATAGACCAGCTCTCCCGTTATAAGTCGACTCATATCCGTTCGACCTTGTGCGGCTACTTTTCCATCTCTCAGGGGAATGATATCCGTTGTGGTACTTCCTATATCTATCAGTAAACCGTTCTTATACCATTTACCCAGGAACAAAGCCGTTGCCAGCCAATTCGTCGCGGCCAGGCGTACAGGATCTTTAACCTCCTGTAAGCCAATCAACTGCCCTTCGATATCCAAAGCATAAAGGGATGCTTCGGTAAAGGTCTTTTGAATGCAATCTAAGATAAATTCAACCCCTTCCCGCTTAGTCCTAAAAATATCGGACAATTCCGCCGTTGTAGTCAGGGCCATAGCAATCTGGGATTCAGAATCCTCTTCTATCAGTTCCTGTTCTATAGATTTAAGAACGGAAGCAAGGGCCGTTGAATCCCTCCATATTTCAAAATACCGACCGGTTACTTTAAAATCCACTATTTGTCCTTCATTATATTTTAGAATCGCACCTTTCGTATTAACCCCTCCGATATCCCAACCCAATACCGTAATCATAAGGTAAATTTCACCTGGTTTTTAATCTCAACCTCTCCAGGAAGTTCTTTCTTCATAACCGCCTGCAGAATGGCCTCAGCCAGATTGAAAGGGATTACCTGCCGGATTCCTATGTAAGAGGTGGTTAAACGCGGATTTATTTCGATGAAGACAGGTCGATCTTCGGTTAAAACTAGATCTACGCCCAGATAGCCCTGAAGACCTTTAATCCAGGTGGGTAAATTCCGGACCAGGCGAAAAACTTCTTGCTTTAAAGGATGATGGAGTGGAACCAACCCACCTTTATAGATTAATCGATGAGACTCCTCAATAAACTGGGCATTCAACGTGAGCGGAACAGCGTGAATTCCATTAGAAATTGCAGAGACACTGGCATGAATACCAGAGATGTATTCCTGGATAAGAAACCGGTTATGGTGAGTTTCCTGGGCCAGTTGAGCAAGGGTTGATGGGATGTCCTTGATCCTTCTCAGGAGGAATACTCCGGAGCAGCCCACCCCATCGATGGGTTTAAGAATAAGGGGAAGATCAAAGGCCTCTACTTTTTCCAACAAGTTTTCCTGAAAATTGGCTTCCTGGGTTTTAGGAAAGGGTATCTCCAAAGCCTCGAATCGTTTATAAGTCAATAGCTTATTCCCGGTTAATTCAATACCCTCTGTAGTAACACCCAATAAAAGTTTGCCTTCTTTCTCTACCAGCCTGGTTAGCTTTGCAAGGATCCCGTCCGTTTCCGGCGCAATCAAGAGGGTGGCATCGGTCGCTTGAACCAAAGATAAAAAAGTCTCCCAGTAACCATCCTTCTTTACCGGAACTTTTTGATGAACCGGTAATGTCAGATGCAAACGCTCATCATAGGATGTGAGAATCTGATGTTGGGGAAGTAATAAAAAATCCTGTAAAACCGCTTCCAACATCCGGGCGCCTTCTCTCATAAGACTTGCCGGCAGCTCTTCCCCTGTCAATCCACCCCCCGTTATAAATTCATGGACAAAGATTTTCATTTGGAGGAAATTTAAAGTCCTTTCCCGGTTCTTGTCAATTAAAGAATCAGAAAGGTTCTAAAAATAAGGTTGACTTTTATTTCGACGATGTTAAAGTCGAGGACGTCCCGAGTTAAGATGAAAACCCGTATAACTTCCTTTTATCTTATCAATATGGGTAGTTAGGCCCTGGAGAATGGGATACAAGGAATAACCAACCAAAAAATATACAAATAAATCTGTTATGCAAATCATTCCGGTTATAGATCTCAAGGATGGTTACGTTGTCCATGCTAAAAAAGGAGAACGTGACCGATATCAGAAAATTCAAAGTGTTTTGGTGGATAGTGCAGAGCCTCTTGCTGTACTAAAGGCTTTTCAAGATAAGTTGGGATGTTCCCGATTTTATATAGCCGATCTGGACGCTATTCAAAGGAAAAGAAAGCCAGATAAGATTTTATCAGAGATGGTACGGAACCTGCCGGATGGTCAGATCATGGTAGATGCTGGAGTGAATGATTTGGAATCGGCTCTACAGGTAATGAACTTAGGAGTTCATCAATTGATCGTAGGTTCTGAAACGTTAACCGGTTTATCAGAACTCGCTTCTATTTTAAAGGAGGTGCCTTCTGATCGGGTCCTATTCAGTCTTGATATGAAAGAGGGAAAAGTTCTTTCCGAATCCGAGGAACTTCGAAGTTTGGATCCCGTTTCGCTTATCCATCGAATTAAGTCGATGGGTGTAAGGCAATTTATCTTCCTGGAGTTGGCGAAAGTTGGAACAGAGAGTGGTGTAGCCGGGGAGTTCCTCAAGGGTATTCTTCGAGAACACCCCGATATCACGCTCCTGGTAGGAGGAGGGATCAGGGGAGTAGAAGACCTGATTTCCTTGAAGGCACTGGGAGTTGGAGGAGCTTTAGTTGCTACAGCTTTCCATCATGGGAGGATTACCCGAGAGGACCTGGAAGCTCTTCGGTAAAAAAATTTTCTTACAAAGGTTTAAAAGCCACGAACTTTTCTATTCCTTTCTTTGCTTCCGGTATGATTCTGGAAAGAAAAACAGATCCGGCGTACTGCTAGGCTCTTAATCCTCCAGCCAGCTCCGCAGGGTTGTATGTTGGGTAAGATACTTTCCCTGAAAGAGTTCTTCACGGATCTCTTTAACCGTACCGTATCGTTCTGCAAAGACATCATGGCTATGGATAGTTTCAAAATTTCGCTGTTTGGCCAGGAGAAAACTATCATCGGAGAGGTTCGGATATTTAACCAGGACCGCTCGAAGCATCTCTCGGACTACGTCTTCTACAAACATGGGATGGGTATGGGCTTTGTGTACGATAAAGAATTCATCCGGTCTTTTTAAGAGTTGATAAATCTGAGAGCTCATGGAGGCTTCTACAATATCTACCAGATCGTCCACATTGATTTTCAGGTCGGTTCCGACAAACAGAGTTCCTTCTCCACGTTGATTATGGGAGGAAAGCGGTACGGTGGCTAAAATTTTTTCGATATCCTCTTCGGTAAATCCGGCTTCCCAGAGTTTTTTCCTGGAATGTTCCCGGACCATTTCCTGCGCACAGGGACATACCGTCATACCCTGGGCTTCTCCACCCACAATGGTCCGGGTTCGGTTCTTGGTGCTTACGGCAATACTGATTAAAGAATAGATTTCCTGAGAAACCTGGTTAGATACAGGAGTTTGACGGTCTCTGGGATATTTAGCCCGAATGACCACTTCGGATTTCAGGGTATTCTGTTCTCGATTAATTTTCTCTGCGACGGTTTTTGCAAAGGATTCCAGATCCATGGAAGCCGATCGTATCACCTCATCGATGATCTCATTGACGATGGTACTGAATCGGGACATATGGAGACCCTTTTGCTCAGGGGACAAGTCTGCATATAGATCCATTTCCGAGTAAAAAAGATCCGCTCCCCGATCATGCTTAATAGGAATAATTTTCTTGACTCCTATCACCCCGACGCGACTTAAGCTGATAGGAACGTTAGGTCTCATGCCTTGAATATCTCTTACAGGTTTCATGGAAAGTTTATGTCCTCCGTTGGTCGATACACCCTACTATCCCCCTGGAACAAGATAGCTAGAATGCTTTAGAAAGCAGACGACTCCTCAAGTAATCCCTTTTATTAAAATATGCCAAATTCGGCGGGACGGGTATATCCTCCGGGTAAAAAATTCAAAAAATTATCTTGACAGGGCTTGAAATTCTTTATTTAATTTTCTCTAAGATTTAATTTCTGACATCTAGATTATCCTGAAGTTCCATCCTTCCCGATGTGAGGATATGGGGATTGTTCACCGAGTCCCGTAAGGAGCTGGTGATGTGTTAAACTTTGAATTTCAAAAGGGAGACTAATTTTCACCTATGGAAAGAAAACACCTTTTGTATATGTTTACAACCGATGATTATGCAAGTCCCTTCGATATTAATATGGCCTATGATGTGGGATTCGATATTGTTATCCCCTATACCCATGTAACCCCCCAAATCGGTGGGCTTTTGGCTCAAGATATTATCTTTTCGCGAGGGGTTGGGGGGACTAAATTTTCAAGTATTTTCATAGGAGGAAGTGATCTCAATTTAGCAGAGGATATCTGGAAAGCCGTGGAGAAAAACATGTTTCCGCCCTTTCAGGTTTCCATCATGATTGATCCTAAGGGGGCCTATTCTACAGCTTCTGCTTTGGTGGCCAAGGTTGAAAAGTCCCTTGAAGTTTGCAAAATGGGTGGTTTGGCGGATAAGAATGTGGTTATACTGGGTGGTACCGGCCCGGTCGGTCGTATAGCTGCCGTCCTGTGTGCTAAGAATGGTTGCCATACGAAGATTGTAGAGACCGATCCTTCTCGAAGTCCGGAATTTGCCGAGACGGTTGCCAAAACTCTTAAGGAGCGGTATGGGGTCTCGGTAACAGGTGATTACGCCTGGACTCCTGAGAAAAAACTGGACATTCTTAAAGAAGCTCATCTTATCTTCTCGACGGCTAAAGCCGGTATCCAGGTTCTTTCTAAATCTATCCTGGAAAAGCTTCCACCGGGTAAAATCGTGGCAGATGTCAATGCCGTGCCTCCGTCAGGGATTGAGGGACTTGCCTCTAATCAAGATTTAGCCGAGATTGTTCCGGGCATTCTGGGCATTGGAGCCTTAGTTATTGGAGACTTAAAATACAAGGTGGAAATGGACATGCTGGATAAGATAAGAACGGCGGAGAAAATGACGGTCGTTGATTATCAATTTGCCTATAAGGCAGCGAAAAAACGACTCTAGAAGTGAAATGAGTTTCTACTTATAAAGTTTAAGAAGAGTCTCTGGTTGGGCGCATCAGATCCTACTGTAGGGAGCCTGATAGGCTGTTCCTACGAGTTTGTAAATCCTTACCAGGTTGGTATAGATTTTATGAGCGCCCTTTGTCGAATCTCTACCAGTCTGGTTTAATTAAAGAAAAGGAGGGACTTCTTATGGATATGCGTATCGGTGAATCCTTAGTTGGAGATGGAAATGAGGTAGCCCATATAGATTTGCTGATAGGTTCTAAAACAGGTCCGGTAGGTCAGGCCTTTGCCCAAACCCTTGTATCGCCGCGAATGGGTCATACCGCTCTTCTGGCCGTCTTAACCCCGAACCTCCAACCAAAACCGGCCACCGTTATTGTGAATAAGGTCACCATCAAGGGAGGGGATCAAGCGGTATTAATGTTTGGTCCAGCCCAGGCAGCAGTGGCTAAAGCCGTTGCTGATTCAGTTGAAGCCGGTGTAATTCCTAAAGGATTGGTCGAAGATATTGTAATTGTAGTCGGGGTATTTATTCACTGGGATGCCAAGGATAAGAAGAAAATTTACGATTATAATTACGAGGCGACCAAACAAGCGATTGCCCGGGCCATGAAAAATGAACCGAGTATCGATGAAGTACTGGCCAAGAAGAACACGGCCAAACACCCCTTCGCTTGATGGGGGATTATCCCCCATTAAAAAAGCAGCCTTAGATGATACCCAACAAGAACCCTCAAAATCTGCTGAAAAAGCCGGTCCACTCCAGCAAACAAAGCCTGCTGAACCGGTAAAACCCGAGGAAATAAAGCCAACAGAAGCTCGCGCAGGTTTGTTAGCTAAACTGACCCGCTTTTTTGGTAAACTTTTTGGGGGATAAAAAGTAGAGACGTTGCTAACAACGTCTCTACTTTAGAGTAATATATCCTTAAACCACCCGACCAGCTAAAGCCTACATGAGCGGGAAGGGGATTCATGCCCCCGAAAAATATTGAAATTATTCTAATGCGACAACTTGCGAGTTATCTCGCCATACCCACCCTTATCGCAGATTCAGGTGAAACCTTAATTTTTTGCAACGGTTCGGCTGAAGAATTTTTGGATTGTCAATACAAAGAAATCGGGGAAATATCTCTGCAAAAATGGTCTTCTATGATTCCGGCAACTACCGAGGAGGGCTTACCCCTTCCCATGGAAGACAGATCCTTACTGATTGCCCTCCAGAAGCACCGGGCGACCCATCGGGCTTATTGGATTCGTACCTTCCATAACCTCTCCAAAAAAATTAAGGTTACCGCCTTCCCCCTAAAAGGAATGGCCGGGCGATACCTGGGTGCAGTATCCATCTTCTGGGAGGTAAGTTCCCTACCCAATCAGGCCGTGCATGCTACCCAACACACGGATAACCTTAAAGTTTCCAGGTGTATTGAGGTCATCCTCATGCGGCAGCTCTCAAGTTATCTGGCCATGCCCATCTTCCTGGTAGATCCGGTCGGAAACCTGCTTTTTTACAATGAATCCGCCGAAAGGCTTCTAGGTCATCGATACAATGAAACCGGTGAAATGCCTTTTGAGGAATGGTCTACCATTTTCATTCCAACGGCTGAGGATGGCTCTCCTATCCCTCCCGAGGACCTCCCCCTGAGCATTGCCCTCCAGAAATATCGGGCGGACCATCGTTCATTCTGGATCCGAAGTCTGGATGGGATTTTCAGAAGAATTGCGGTGACGGCATTTCCGCTGGAAGGGGAGGAAGGTCGACATTTGGGTGCCGTGGCGATTTTTTGGGAGGAAGAAAACCCCTTATGAGAATCACCCTGTGGGGAACCCGGGGCTCCCTGGCAGCTCCAGGTCCCGAGACTGTCCGTTACGGAGGTAATACCTCTTGTGTTGAAGTAAGGGGAGCCGACGGGACCCTCCTAGTTCTGGATGCAGGGACCGGCATCCGACGTCTGGGAACTACTATAGGACCCGAAGTACCCCGCATAGATCTTCTCCTGACCCATCTTCATATGGATCATATCCAGGGACTGGGATTTTTCAGACCCTTAGATCAACCCCATCAAGAGGTCCATATTTGGGGACCTCCCTCCATAGCCTTAGATTTACGCACCCGCCTGGCCAGGTACCTTTCACCACCCCTTTTCCCAGTATGGCTACGGGATCTACCCTGTCAGCTTATGCTTCATGATATCTCTCTGGGTAGTTTTCAAATCGGAGGGCTTGAGATTACGGCCTCTCTCGTTTGTCACCCCGGACCGACCTTAGGTTTTCGGATTACCGAAGGCTCTACTTCAATTGCCTATTTGCCGGATCATGAACCGGCCCTGGGAGCAAAGGAATTTCCAGAAGAACCGGACTGGATATCCGGATTTGGTCTGGCCGAGGGCGTGGATCTCCTCATCCATGATGCACAATATACGTCGGAGGAGTATTCTAAACGTATCGGATGGGGACATAGCGCCATTTCCCATACCATCCAATTTGCTACCCTCGCAGGAGTCAAACGGCTTGTTACCTTCCACCATGACCCCAGTCATACAGATTTCCTTTTAGATCATCTCCTCCGGGGGGTCCAAAATTCTTTTGATTTAACCTTTCAACTCATCCCGGGAATCGAAGGGACTATTTTAGAACTTTGAAGACAATAAAAATTGGATAAAAAGAGATCCTTCCCTTCAGATTCTGGATAAGCTTAAAATCTGAGTCAACCTATCGGGATTAAGTCGAATTACATGAGAATTCTTTTAACCGGAGTCAGCACGCGGGCAATGGTCGAATCCGCCTTGAAAAGTCTCCCTGCCGGGAAGATTCTCTCCCTGGATTACTTCGGTGATTACGATTTGCAGGGACTTTGTGAGAATTACTCCCTTAAACGGACCTTCTGCAGGCCCTTTACGGCTTCGAATCTGTTTTCGGCCAGTCAGTATTTATCTTTCCAAGCGGTTATCTATACCTCAAATCTGGAAAATTATCCCTCTCTCCTAAAGAAATTTCAACGTAAGAGCATCCTGCTGGGTAATTCCCCTGAGACCCTCTCCCGAATTCGTAATCCCGGAATTTTCTTTCCCTTTCTGGAAAGAACCGGAATTCCCCACCCCAAGACTTATTTTAAGGATCGAAAAAGGAAGATCGGACAGAGCGATTCCGGATTTTTGCAATCTATATTCTTACAAAAACCGATTCGTAGCGGTGGCGGGTTTAGGATTACCCAGATAAGAGCGCCAGAAAAAAAAGCTCGACAACTTATCCAGGAGTATATCCCGGGTCTGCCCTGCTCTGCCCTGTTCCTGGCTAACGGTCAAGATAGTGTATTGATCGGCTTAACAGAACAACTTATAGGCCTTGAGGAATTTGGTAGCCAGGGATTCAGATACTGTGGAAACATCCTAGGAAAGGTCTGGAGAGAAGCCGAAAGCTCCTACCTCCTGGGAGAGCTGGCAGAAATTACAACCCTTTTAACCCGGGAATTTAAACTCCGGGGAGCCAATGGCATCGATTTTATCTTAAAAGGTGGAGTTCCTTATCTTTTGGAAGTCAACCCTCGTTATACGGCAGCCATGGAGTTGGTTGAAAAAGCTTACCATTTGCCGGTTGTGGAGGCCCATCTGAATTCTTTGGAAGGTTACCTGCCGGCTTTTAATCTTACGACCCATCTGGAGAAGGGATATTGGGGTAAGGCTATTCTCTTTGCCGAAAAAGATTTGAAAGTCCCTTCCCTTCAAAGAGATTGGTTTGAGAAAGGAATCCGGGATATTCCCCTGGAAGGGGAGCTTATCTATAAAGGAGAGCCTATCTGCACCCTTTTTGCCTATGGTCCGACTCGAGAATCCTGTTATAGGAAGTTGGTAGAAAAAGCCGAAGGGTTAAAAGCAGACCTGTCATCTTTCTGTTTGATCAACGACTCCCAGGAGAAGCTACCCCCTAAGGAACTTCCTGAAAAATATCCTCGTTAGTCGGCAGGGTATAAATATACAAAGAAACAATCTCCGAATCACCCCAATCCTTCATCCACCCATTTAGTTTTTCACCGAAGTTTTTAGATAGCGTAAGTGTCACTTTTCCTCCTCCATCATTAAGGTTAATAAAGGTAATTTTAGGTTCAGCGGCTGGGGTAACTTCGATCTGTCGGTTACCGAAAGTGGCCCCTGTGATAATCTGGAGACCATCCAGGATGTAAGATTGGGGGGGTTCTAAATTAAGCTCGGCAATCACCTTGAGCTCATGTTTTTTAACTCCCAATTTTTTCATCGCATATTCACCCATCCTTAAACCTACTGCAAGTAAGGGATCCATCTTTCCGTTAAAGTCCTTGGCAAGTTCAAAGGCTTGAGCTTGAGGATTGGAACTATCATGGCCGAAGGTCTTAGCCAAGGTGATCGAAAGTACCCCTGGGACCACACATAAGAGCAAGCAGATAAAGGGATAGACTCTCCGTACTTTATCTCTTCTCTGGGTATTTAAAAGTTTACGAATCCTCCACATAGGCCATCTTTTACTGTTTCTTCAATGGAGGCGGATTAAGAGTTGGTAAAACTTTTTCCTCTATCTGGGCGCCTGGGGGAAGTTGAAAGAGATCATCGGGAATGGGGATATTCACTTCTACATCTTTGAGAATAGTAATGTAAGAATCTCCAGAGCCATCTGGAGGAGGTAGCATACGAGAGATTGTTTTTAAAGAAAGACCACGCCATCGACATTCTTTAACACTACTCCGAATCGTTACTAACCCACCTAGATTGTGTTCTGAATCATAGGTATAGACCTCGCACTCTTTTCCATCGATGGTTTCCGTTCCCACCTTTTGCAGGTTCTTTTTGGTTATCCATTTTTCATCATAAAGTACAGATTCCGCTTCCAAATCCGTTTTGGTCAATTTTATGGTACCATCGCTATAAGTATTGGTAGAGGTATACTTATCATGGTCGTGGATAATAATAAAACTTAACCCCTTGGGTTGATTGGGTGCGGAGGTAACTTCTCTAACTTTTTCAATTCGTTCCAGTTTACCTCTATTTTTGATCCAAATTTTAGAAGTGACTGTATCCAGGGTTCTCCCATCATAATCTACATGGATTAAGGTTTCTGTCCATTTAGCTGTATCAAATTCAAAGTCTTCATAGTGCCTGGCTAACACAGGCTGGGGAGTTCCAATCCAACAAAAGATTAAAAGAATTAAAAAGCCAGATATAATAGGTTTATTGTAAATATATCCCATAGCGCTTCAATCAACCGTCTATCGTCAATTGTCTGTCGAAATGGATAAAGGATCCCGAACAACGGACAACGGACGATGGACCATGGACCATTTTTCTATTTTTTCATCAATTAAAGTATAAACTACCGGTATAACCACCAGGGTCAGGAAGGTAGAACTCAACATTCCACCAATAATACCTATTGCCATAGGTTGGCGGATTTCAAACTCGGATCCCAGTCCTACAGCCAAAGGAATCATACCAAAAATAGTCGTCAAAGAGGTCATCAAAACAGGGCGAAGGCGGATTAAGGCTGCAGATAGGACAGATTCTCGCCGGGGTAGACCCCGTTCTTTCAACGAGATGGCAAATTCGATCAGCAAAATGGCATTTTTAGTAACCAGTCCCATTAAGAGAACCATGCCGATCAAGGACATCAGGTTAAGGGTCTGTCTTGCCAGGAAAAGTGCCAACAGGGCTCCGATAATGGCTAAAGGGAGTGAAAGCATAATGGTGAAGGGATGGATAAAGGAGCCAAACTGCGAGGCCAAAACCATATAAATAAAAATGACTGATAAGAAAAGGGCAAAGTACAAAGAGCGGAAGGATTCCACCATTTGTCTTACCTGGCTTCCAAAGGTATAGGAATAACCCGGTGGAAAATCTATCTGGGCCAGTCTCGCCTGGAGATCGTTTACTACTTCTCCCAGGGATCGACCTTCAGCCACCTGGCTGGCGAGGGTGATCTGGTGAGTTCGATTGAGCCGCTCGATTCGGGTAATCCCAGATGAATACCCAAAGGTGGCAATGTCATGAAGTTGGATTTTCTCTCCTTTAGGAGTTAAAATAGTTAATTTACCCAGGTCTTCGGTTGAACGTCGCTCCGATTCCTGTATATGAATCCGGATATCATGGGTATAACCACCTTCTCGGAATTTAGCCGGGACAACTCCTTCTATCATAGAGCGAATCAAGTTAGCTACTTCCCTCACGCCGAGACCGAAATCAGCCGCTTTTTTCTGATCGATCTTGACTTGAAATTCTTGTCGTCCCCGGGCAGACAGGATTTTAATATCTGCCGTTCCTGGAGTCGCTGCCAATACTTTAAAAACATCATTGGCCAGACTTCTCAGGACCTCGAGTTTCTCACCTCGAAGATGGAGCAGGATCGGAAATTCCTGGACTTCCTCTCCAAAGGCCCCTACGGGAATAAAGGCAACCCTCAAGCCGGGAAATTTAGGAAAATCCCTCCGAAGTTGGGTAATAATCTCGTCTTGAGACATTTTTCTCTCAGAGGGCGGTTTCAGTTTAACCTTAATTTCGGTTCGCTCAACCCCTGAGGTGGATCCCACAATGGAAAGTATATCCTGGATATCCCGACAGGGAACACAGGACTTATTCCAATCTGCATCCAAAAACTCTTCTACATCGTAGACCACATCATTCATTTGATTAATGGTAGATCCCAGGGGTAATTCCAGCAAGATACTGAATTCTCCACTATCGGGAGTGGGAAGAAATTCACTTCCCACAAAGGGAATTAAGAGTAAACTCAACAAAAACATAACCCCGGCTCCATAAAGCACCTTTCCCCGGTTATCCAGTGCCCAGTTTAAAAGACGTTCATAAAAAGATAGATAGAATGAGCGAGGAGGAGAATGGGCGAACGGACGCGCAGCCACCCTCCCGTTTTCCCATTCTCCTATTCCCCCATTCTTCCTGGTGACTTTCATGAAACGGGATGAAAGCATGGGATCCAGGGTAAAAGCAACAAACAGGGATAAAAGAACCGAGACGATGACCGTCATTCCCAGTTCTTTATAGAACCTTCCACTGGCACCGGTCATGAAAGCAACGGGCACAAATACAGCCACAATGGTAAAGGTAGAGGCCATGACTGCCAGACCTACCTCAGCGGTCCCTTCCCGGGCCGCTTGAAAAGGATTTTTCCCCATTTCCATATGCCGGAAGATATTTTCACGGACCACAATGGCATCATCTACGATAAGACCTATAGCCAGGGATAATCCCATCAGGGTCATTAAGTTAATACTGTAACCCTGAAAATACATGAAGGTAAAGGTTGCAATGACGGCCGTCGGTAAGGTCAGTGAGACGATAAGTGTGCTTCGCCAATCCCGCATGAAGAGAAATACGATAAGAACCACCAGGGCCGTACCGATCAAGAGACTGTAATACACATCCCGAACAGAGCTAGCAATCCTTAGGGAATCATCCCGCATCATTAAAACCTTAACATCTGAAGGAAAGGTTTTGGAGAGCTCGGCTAATTTTGTACGTACCTGCTGGGCTACAGCCAAGGCATTACTCCCCTGCTGTCTTCGAACTCCAAAGGCAACCGCTTTATCTCGATTGACACGGGTTAATAAGCGGACCTCTTTGTAGTAATCATAGGTATATCCAACATCCCTCAGATAAATGGGAGATCCCTTCTCATACTTTAAGATGATGTTATCCAGTTCCGTGAGATCGGTTATCTCTCCCCGCGTTCTCAGAACCAGTTCTTTCTTCCTCTCTTTAATCCGTCCTCCTGGGACAACCGACATTTCATCCCTAACCCGGTCCACAACCGACTGAAATGGAATTCCTCGGACAGCCAATTTGTTGGGGTCCAAGTTGATTTGGATCTCCCTTTCTAATCCTCCCATGATATCTATCGCCGCCACTCCCTCTATACTTTCCAGTTGGGGTTTTATATACCGATGAATAAGAACCCAAAGTTGATCAATGGTTCGATCATCGCTTTCTCCTATCAAGGCATAGAGCATCATGGGTTGGAAGGCCGGATCGAATCGTTGAATTTTGGGTTCCTCAATTCCTTGAGGAAGGATATGTCTGATGGCAGAAAGAGCCTCTCGTACCCGGTTTGCTGCCTGGTCTTTAGGGGTTTCCAGGGTGAACTCAACCTTCACCTCGGCAACTCCTTCATTGGAAGTCGAGAGGATATTGGTGACCCCTCCAATGGGAGCTACTGCTTCTTCCACAGGTTTGGTAATAAGGTTTTCAATTTCTTCGGCACTGGAGCCGGGATATTGAATGGTAATCAAAACCACAGGGGGGAAGACATCTGGAAAACGCTCTACACTCAACAGAGAAAGCGAAACCAGGCCGAGGACAATCAAGGCAGTAGTCACCATGGTGGTGAGTACGGGCTGCCGTATAGATAAATCCGAAAGATACACTGGAAAACGTTTGAGAGTCTGAAATCCGAAGTTTGAAGTTCAACTATCAGGCTTCGGACTTTAGACTTCAGACTGGATCTTGTTCTTATCGAATGGCTCTGACTAATTGTCCGTCAACGAGCGTAGGAGCTCCGATAGTGACTACCAGATCTCCTTCCTTTAACCAGCTGGTCTCCTTTTCTTGAGCCCCGGCCTTACCTGTCTCTTCAATCATGTAGTTGACTCCATCGCTTAATCCCAGATTAACCCCCCGGGCTACCACCGGGGAACTCTTTCCCTGGGCAATGGCTTCTTTATCTTCGATAACATAAACGATGGTTGCTTCGGTTGCTTGAAATTCTGATTTAACAATGGCTTCTTTGGGAACCAGAAGGACATTTTTATACTGCTCGATCACCAATCCAACTTCTGAAGACATGCCGGGTCTCAGTTTACCATCTTTATTGGGAATTTCTACCCAGATATCCAGGGTTCGGGTTTCTGGATTGATGGTGGGACTGATACGTGCCAGTTGTCCCTGAAAGATCGCTAAAGGGAAGTTCTCTAGGGGATAAGCCCCAACCCGAACCTTTGCCTTCATTCCAACCTGAATCTGGGAAATAAATTTCTCCGGAATTCCGGCCCGAGCATAAACCGATTCTATATCTTCAATTACAAAAAGTGGCTCAGGAGAGGCTACAGTGCCCAAAGCAGCTACGGCATCTCCGGCGTGGACGTTTTTCTTCATAACCATGCCGGAGATGGGAGCCCGAATCGTATAATCGTTTAACCTTTGACGTAACTCGGCTTCCCTTGTTATCTGCTGTTTTATTCTGAGGGCCTGTAAAAAACCATCTTTTGAAGGATCTAATCCAGCTGTGGGAGCCGCTTTTGCAAGTTCCAGTTCCGTTTCAACGCGCTTGAGCTCTGCTTCGATTCCACTGGAGTTGATAACCGCTAGCACATCTCCGGCCTGCACTTTATCTCCCACATTAACCAAAACTTTATCTATCTGTCCGGTTACCAGGGAGAAAACATTGGCCTGCTGGCGTGGCTCAATGCTCCCCAGGGCGGAGAAGAGAGGTTCCAGGTTTCCCCTTACCACCCGAGCCGTTTCAACCAGAGCAATTCCTTTTTCACCCGTTTCAGGAACCCGAGAAATGGACCGCGGTTTTAAGGTAAATACCACCACGATCAATAAAAGAATTAAAATGAGAAGGGGAACGGCTTTGGAAAAAAAACTTCTAGACGGCATAACCTTTTAACTCTCGTTTTCACCAGGTATGCTTCTAAAAGAAAGGTCTTAACGATGCACTTTCTCTTGATAAGTCTCCGGTTTACGATAACCCGATTCGTTCATTTCATTCCATTGTCTCTGGACGTTGGCCAGATAAACAGCTTCTAAATTCTTCAAATCTGTGGAAAGCCTGTTTCCCGTTTCTGGAGCCGTAGCAGGGTCTGAAGGATACCTGGCTTTAGCTTCTTCATAGGTTTCTATAGCCTTTTTCATGTTTTTCATATTAAAAGGAACCACTCCATAGTCCGGATCTGTACCTTGATTAAAGGTAACGGGAAGATAAGCTAAATTCCGATAGCTTTCCCATAATGCTTGATATAATTGAATAGGTTGTTTCCCGTCTTCAAAGAGGGACTTGGCCATTTCTAAATTTTCAATGGCTTGTTTGTATAATTCTTCTAAAGTTTCCCTTTTAGGATTATGTAAGGTCTGGGCTTCCTGGTAATAACTTAACCCCAGCTGCAAATAAACTTGAGGATCTTTAGATTGTGCCTTAACCTGAGCAAGCAATTTTTCCCGCTCGGCGGTTAAAGAGGTAGAATTTCCTTTCGTATGAGAAGTATCCGATTCCTTTATCGAGTTTACATTCTGGGAAGAGGTTTTATCAACCTTTTGTTCACCGGGAGAGGAACCTTTTTGTTTTTCAGAGGTTTGCTTTCCGGCTTTATCAGAGTTACATCCGAAAAGGAGCGAAAAGGGTATTGCAATTCCCAGGGTTAGAATAAGAATAACTTTTACGACCTTCATGATTTAAAAATATGTTTGAAAAAAATTCGTCTCCCTAAAAACTAAAGGGAGACGAATTTTTAGAAGGGGTCATAGACCCATTGATCTCTACCGAAGAGACTCCTGCTTATTCAACGGCCGCAATGGTACGATCGTCGATTTTCTTGAACCCATGTTTCTCAGGTTCAGAGTAAAGGAGGGGTTCATGACCGGGAATAAGTAAACCGTTACCGACTGCCGCACGAATCTTCTTATAAGATTCAACCATTTGATACAAATTCAGACCGAATCCCAGGGGAATATCCTCGTTTATATTGCGGTACATATAAACGGCATCCGAGGTATAGCAGGCTCTTCCTTTGGTCGTTTCTAAGCAAACGGTTTGAGTTCCGGCTGTATGACCCGGAGTCAAATAAACACTTAAACCAGGAATAACATCTTGAACATCTCCGTCGACCAGGATCACTCTTCCTTCCCAGTTCAATTTGACTAGGTTCAGGATGTCAGCCGGTTCAAAACCTGCTTTAGCCTGTTTATTTTGAGTCATAGAGCCTGCTGCAAATTCCAATTCCCTGGTTTGGATGATAAACTTAGCATTGGGGAAAGCACCTGTACCCCCGGCATGGTCCCAGTGGGCATGTCCAATGGTTACGTAATTAACATCTTCGGGCTTAATACCAACTTTTGCGAAGGCGGTTTTATAGTCAACGTAATCTTTGGCACCCCATTTCTGACCTATTTCCATATTGGTGAAGCCGGAATCCAGGGCTACTACCGTATTTCCACTCTTGGCAAGGCAGAGCTGGAAAGGAACATTAACTTTCTCGCCTCTTCCAACTCCAAATAATAGGGCGTCTAATGGATAATTCGCCAGGGTGGCAAAATTGACGCAATACAGCTTATCAAACTTGGCCGATTCTGCAGCACTTGCTTTGCCGATAGAAAAAACAAAGGAAATAGCTAAAATAGCAAGGATCAAAGCAACAACCTGTTTGATCTTCATAAGGCACCTCCTTGATTGTTATCTCTGAAACATTAAAAAAATTAATAAATAGCACGTACTCTACACACTTGACTTAATCAAAGGTTAACTTCTATCACCTCCTTTCTAAGTTAAAGTAACTTTGGAATATCTCCTTACAAAAATTTACTTAATCAAATCTAACTGCTCCTTGTCAAGTACAATTTTTAAATTTTTCTTCAAAGAGGCCAGGAGTTCACCGGCAACTCTGGATTGTTTTTCCAGCAAAGCTCTATCTCGGACCTTATTTTCGACCTTCTCAAAATCCAACTGATCTCCCAACTTTTTCTCATCCAATTTGACAATATGATACCCCAGATTGGTTTTGATCGGTCCGGCAATTTCTCCAGGGTTCATAGAAAAGACAAATCTGGCTACTTCGGGATCCATCTGCTCCCGGGTTAAATAGCCTAAATCTCCTCCTTTTTGACCGGAAACCTTATCCTCAGAGATTTGCTTGGCCACCGTGCTGAAGTCAGCTCCATTTCGAATCAACTCCAGAATTTTTTCGGCTTTTTCCCTGGCTTTTGTATCGGCATCTGAATCTGCGGAAGCCGGCCTGATCAGGATGTGACGAACTCGAACCTGATCTATCGTGCGAAACTCATCCTTGTGTTCTTCATAGTATTGGCGTGCTTCGGCTTCGGTGATTTTAACATCCCGTTTGAGTTCATTAATGAGATGGACAATGATAATTTGTGCGGTAGCCTCCTTAATTTGTTGGATAACTTCTTTCCTTTCAGGAATACCTCGATTCTCTGCCTCTTTTAAGAGAATTTTTTGATTTATCAGCTCTTCCAGGAATTTTTCCTTGCCCTCTGGGGTGGAGTACTTCTTTTTAGTTTCCGCCGGAAGATTATCGAAGGAAGCTTTAAACTCTTCTACGGTTATTTCAATCCCGTCGATTTTAGCCAATATAGGGGAAGGGGGATTTTCAGCCTGACTAAAGGTAGAAAACAGGGAGAAGAGGAGGATCGTAGCAACTGAGAAGAATCCGATACCCATCATTTCTCTACCTGAATTAACTTAAGACGTTAACTTTATAATTTGAGGGACTTAATTAACCGATTGTTCTTAGTGAGTGAATGTTGTAGCCAAAATATCTATCTCCTTTTACTATTAAAGGCGCCCGGTTCGATTTTGTCAATACTTTTTTCACTCTCAATAGCTCATCCCTTCTCCAATTTTAAAGACCAAAATCCTTGACAAATGTTTATTTTGTAAGTAGTAGATTCTCAACCTTTAATCGTAAAAAGTTTTAATGTCCTAATAGATAAATATGGATACACAGGAAATCAAAGCTACCCTTGAGGCACTTCTTTTTGCATCCCCGGAACCTCTTACTTTGGATAGAATCTGTGAGGTTTTAGAAGGGGTAGATCCCCAGAGTATTTCCGCCGTTTTAAGCCAGTTGGATCGGGAGTATCAGGAGCCGGGACGAGGATTTCGAATGATTCGAGTGGCAGGAGGATATCAGCTAGCAACCAAACTCGAGTATGCCCGCTGGATCAAAAAGTTAAATATCCTTAAAAAACGTTCCAAATTGTCTCTGCCTTCTTTAGAAACCCTGGCGATTATCGCTTATAAACAACCCATTACAAAGCCCGAAATCGAAGAGATTCGTGGTGTTAATGTTGATGGGGTTATCAAAACTCTTTTAGAGCGCAGGTTGATTCGTATTATCGGTAAAAAGGAAGTGCCGGGTCGACCGGCTATTTACGGAACAACCCCAGAATTTCTCCGACA
>JAUQPW010000071.1 GCA_030550175.1 bacterium | reverse complement strand
TCTCCGCCATAATTCTGTTTTTTCACTCTCTTTAAGAAAAGTCAATGGAAAAATAGCATTTACCCAAGAATTCTCTTGGTACCCATGGGAAATAACCTGTCTTGGAGCGTCAGAGAGTTAAAAGAGCTAAAAAAAGGGTCTCGTTTTTCCCTTGACCTTTTTAGGGTAATCCGTAATCATCAATCCACAGTCTAAAACTTTAACTTCATAACCGAGGAGGCTTAAACATGACCGGTCGATCTGTTACACTTTTTGCGCGGGGTTTAAAATTTCCAGAAGGTCCTGCTTTTGATAAGAAAGGGAATCTGTTTACGGTGAACATTGATACCGGGGACATCTCGAAAATTACCCCGGATGGTCGAGTAGAAACTTTTGTAAATACAGGGGGAGTTCCCAACGGTGCCAAGTTCCATGCCAATGGGGACTTGTATGTAGCCGATCGAAGAAAAGGCATCCTGGCCATTTCCCCTGAAGGAAAAATTCGTACGGTTGTTAATACTTATAAAGGAAGGAACTTTAATGGACCCAACGACCTTGTATTCGATTCTATGGGAAACCTTTATTTTACAGATCCCTGGGGATCTTCCGCGGAAGAGCCCTTTGGGAACATCTATCGTTTATCGGCCCAGGGAGAGCTTAAACTTTTCGCTTCAAAACTGGCCTTTCCCAACGGAATAGTCATCTCCCGAGATGGGAAGGATCTATGGGTCGCCATTACGCGTAAGAACCGAATTCTACGATACGGAATAGATGAACAGGGTAATATCCTTCGGAGCTCTATTTTCTGCCAGCTCAGTGGAGGTTGGGGGCCTGATGGGATGGCTTTAGATGTAGCCGGAAATTTATATGTTGCTCACTTCGGGGCCGGTGATATCGTCATTATTAACCCTAAGGGAGAAATCCTGGAACGAGTCCCGATCGGAGGGATGCGGGTTACAAACGTAGCGTTTGGCGGGCCCGACCGGAAAACCCTGTACGTAACTGAAGTAGATAACAATGCGGTGTTTCGATTCAACACGGACTATCCGGGTCTTCCTTTATACGGAGAGATGAACGTAACCTAACCGAGCCGTAGAACGAAATACCATTTCGTAAGAAATGAATCCCTTGTTTGTTCTATTTCTATAAAGTTATGGTTTTTCCTTCCTGGGTCCCGATTTGATCAAGTTTTGACCATACCTGGAAGAAAAGCTCGAATTTAAATCGGGGAAGTAGCTTTAAACCTTGCCCGGTTGCGGCATAAAGACGTTGCTCTGTCAGGAGTTTTTTCAGAAGATCAGCACCCAGTGCCGATCTTCTTCCCTGAGAGTGGGCTCTATCTAAAGCTTCTGGCAGTGTCAGGGAATTTCCTTCAAATTGGATTCCTTTAATAAAATTGATAATCCGCGTGGTTATAAAGAGGGTATAAATATCTTCTCGCCTGAACTGCTTTGATTCGATAGCCATGGCCGTAAGACGCGATTTGAAGATATCCTCTTCGGTAGGTTCCGGAAATCCTTTGGCTATCGGGGAATTAGGGGTGAGGTAAAACATGGAAGCTCCCAGAAGAACCGGGAGTCGAGCCGCAAAGGAAAGAGTCTGGACCATGGAATCTAGAGTTTCATCAGGTAGCCCCAAGATTTGATAAGAAACGATTTTAAACCCTAAACGGGCCGCCTCATGGACTACTTCCAGATATTTTTCCATCGTATGGGGACGTTTGGTGGTTTCTCGAACTACCTCATCTGAGGTGACCAAAGCCAGATTAAGGTGGGTAAATCCTGCTTTCTTCATGAGTTGCAACAACTCAGGGTCCAGACTCAAATAGGAAATTCCATTCATGGCCACCAATTGAAGATCACCGGCAGGAAACGCCTCGATGAGTTTTTTGCACAGAACCTTCATTTCCTCTATGTAAAAGGTCAGGTTATCATCTTCAAAATCGAAAACCCGAAATCCCTCCTGGTAACGCTGTTTAATTTCTTGAAATACCTGCTCAGGGGTGCGTCTGCGATAACGGTGGCCAAAGGTAAGGTGAACCGAGCAGAATGTACAACGATGGGGACAACTCCGCGAAGTAATCACAAAGCTGAGCGGGCGGTTTTCAAAAAGATACTTTTCACGAGGCAGGTCAGACAAATCCGGGAAAGGAAGTTCTTCGAGGGGAAAATTCTCTTCCATCTCATTGAGAACATATGTACCCTTTCTTTTAAAACCCAAATTGGGAACCCGGTCCAGAGATTCTCCGTTTTTCCACGCCTTCAGAAATTCTACCAGGGGTCTTTCTCCCTCCCCCCGAATGACAAAATCGATATCGGGATGTTTAAGCATAGTTAAAGGTACTGCCGATACATGGGACCCCCCGACCAGGATGGGAACTTTCAGGCGTTTTTTTATCTCATGGGCAGTCTGTAGAACTTCCCGGTAATAGGGAGAAAACAGGGAAGAGATACCGACAAGATCCGGCTTTTCACGGGCCACCTCTTCCGCAAGGATTTCAAAGGGGGCTCCAAAGTGGTAGTAGTGATAAAAAGATGAAAAAGGACTCTTATCCGGCCAGGGATAAAAATCTTTAAGATAGGCAAGTTCCTTGGGTATAGGAATCGTTCGGCGTCCCCAACCCTGATGATAATCTTTGATGACGACTTCCACATTCGGCAAATATTTTTTTACTGCAGCTTTGAGGTAGCACAGTCCAATAGGTTGAAGACGGACGTCGGTTTCATAGAAATCCTGAATAGGGGGTTGTAAGAGGATAAGTTTAGTCATAACCAAAATTTACTTTACTCGATGGAAAAGACATAGATTTTCTCTGATTAAAACATCTTCTCGAAGAGTTCGTAATGCTCCTTGCTCATTTTTAACCTGGAATAAACTGCCTGGGCCTGCTTATTATTTTTATCTACATAAAGTCTGAGCCCCCGGGCTCCCGACGAATGGGCTAAGGTTTCCACATATTCAAACATCTTCGTAAAAACCCCCCGTCGCCGATGATCTGGAGAAACATATACGCTATGAATCCACCAAACTTCTGCATTACGCCAGTCACTCCACTCTTTTAAAACGAGTAAACAACCCACAGGAATTTGCGAATTGTGTCTGGCGACAATATAAAATCCTTGCGAAGGATTCTCAAAGACGTGTTGAACCCCCTGGGTGACTACGGCCGGGTCGAGGCGGAGATTTTCGGATTCGAAGGCCAGGGCCAGTTGAAAGCGGGCAATCCACTTAACGTCTTCAGGACAAGCTTTTTCGATGGTATAGGTTTCAGAGTCCATAGATGAGATTTCTTTTTAATTTAAAAGTCCTGACTTTATAGTAAGTTCGCAGCTTTTTACTTATCTATATAATGTTGCCTGAAGGAGAGAATTACAAGCTTCCGAAGGCGAGGAACAAGGGGGAGAATATTTTCGCCGGCATTTTGCAAATCTACCTGATTCCAACCCGGAAGAGAGATAAGCCAAAGGTCTGTTTTAAACTCTCTGAGAGAGAGGGTGTTTCTTCTTCTACCTACCAAATGGATACAGATACAGGTATTATTTTGTACTTGACTTATAAATCCATTGCTGTTTAGTATTTTGTCCATGGACATTGCCGGAAACCGCACCCTTTACTCTATTTTTGCCGCCTATGCCCGACAACAACCGAACCGGGAAGGGCTGATCTACGAACGGGATGATGGTCGGGTTTCTCGCTGGACGTTCGCAGAATTTTTGGAGAGTGTCCATCGAGCCGTGAACCTGTTGTGTGCCTTAGGTATAGGTCCTGGAGATGTTTTCAATCTACATCTTTCCAACCATCCCGCCTATCCCCAATTAATCCTGGCAGCTTCTTACCTGGGCGCGATAGCCATGCCGAGCAATCCGGTCAGTACTCCGGATGAGCTTACCTATCTGGTTCAACATTCTGAAAGTAAAGTTATTTTCACGGAAGCAGGATGTAGGGATGTGGCCCGGCAAGCCGCCGGGAAGTCCTCGGTGCGCCAGATCGTACTTTGTCAGACGGCAGCCTCTTTACCCAAGGATTATCCCATCTATGAAGAGGAATTGGCCAACCAGCCGGTATCGCTGCCGCGGGGAGAGGGTAAGGCAGAGCGGGTCGTGCAACTCCTTTACACCTCCGGTACCACCGCACGCCCCAAAGGGGTTATGTTGACTAATACCAATTTTATCTATGGGGCAGAAGTATTTCGGGCAGCGACCGGACTACGGCAGGAAGATCGCCATTTGATTGCTTTACCATTATTCCATGCTGCTGCCCAGTGCCATGCCCTTTGGCCCTCCTTAATTGCAGGTGCCAGCGTGGTAATTTTATCCCGATTTAGCGCCAGCCGTTTTTTTGAACAAGCCATTACCTATGAGGGTACCATGGCTGCCTTATTTGGTGCGCCGTTGCGAATGCTTCTTAACCAGCCAGAACGCCCTACGGATGGGGCCCATAAATTGAGAAACATAACCTTCGCCCAGAACCTTACACCGACCCAGTATGAGACCTGGCACCGTCGTTTTCGGGTACCGCTCCAACAATTGTGGGGAATGACAGAAACGTGCGGCTTGCCGGTGATGAGTCCGCTGACCGGTGAGCGAAACTTACGGGCGATGGGACGACCCGTGTTGGGTTACGAAGTCAAGGTGGTAAACGAGGAAGGTCAAGAGGTTGCACCCGGCGAGTCCGGTCAATTGATCGTGCGGGGTATACCGGGACGTAGTCTGATGCTGGGTTATCTCAAGAACTCGGAAGCTACGGCCAGAACACTCCGAACCCTGTCCGATGGGGTCTGGTTATTTTCTGGGGATACCGTTTACGCCGATGAAGAAGGTTTCCTGTACTTTGTCGACCGTAGCAGAGATCTGATCAAGCGGGCAGGTGAGAATATTTCCAGTATCGAAATTGAAACTGTTATCCTGGATTGTCCGGGGGTACTAGACGTATGCGTTGTGGGAATTCCGGACCCCCTCCGGGATGAGACTGTTGTAGCAGCCGTGGTTCCAAAACCCGAGGCCCATTTAACTGCCGAGATCATTCAGGCTCATTGTGCAAAACGTCTCGCTCCTTTCAAGGTTCCCGAACGTGTAGAGTTTGTAGACATACTCCCCCGTACTTCAGTAGGAAAAATTCAGAAACAAATCGTTCGGGAAAGGTTGGAAGGAAAGAGAAATAGCTTTCAGTTATAAAGGGTTTACCCCTGAGGACCATCCGATAGAAACAAATGGAAACAGAAAAGGTGGAACTCTCCATAACCGGGAACATTGCCTGGCTTACCTTGAAACGCCCGGAAGTATTAAATGCCATTGATGGAGAAATGACGCGTCAATATGCGGTATATCTTCAACAGTTGCGGGAACGATCCGATATACGTGTTGTCATCACCCGGGGAGAAGGGCGGGCTTTTTGTGCCGGGAGTGATTTACATGAGCTGGCACCCCTGTCACCGGCAGAAGCGGCTGCGGCTGAGCGTGAGCAGGGGAATACCTTTGCGCTTCTGGATACCCTGCCTCAACCAACAATTGCCATGTTACACGGTTATGTTCTGGGAGGTGGAGTTGGCCTTGCGGTTTATCATGACTTTCGCATTGCTGCGATCTCGGCGATCCTGGGTATGCCGGAGGTTGAATTGGGATGGATCCCGCCATGGGCGATGGGCCGGCTTGTGGATGTTATCGGAGGGGCGAATGCTCGATGGATAGCCATGGCCTGCAGGCGTGTAACGGCTTCAGAAGCAAAAGCCATAGGTCTCGTCCATGAAGTCGTCCCCGATGAACAACTTATTGACCGTGTGGAAACCTTTGCCCACCAGCTTGCTGCTTTACCGGCTACAGCAGTCCATCATACCAAGGTTTTGATCAATCAAATGTCCCCCTTGCGGGGTTCCCAATGGGACGCTGCTGCAGCTGCAGCCTTTGAAATTTGCTATGCAACTCCAAAAGCAAAGGAAAAGGTTGCAGCCTTTGTTGCTCGGCGTAAAGAAAAGAAATAATATCATTTCTACGTTGAACACCTTTTGCCGGATTTAAAGCAACTATGAACCTCTAACCATTGGTAGCAAGGCGTTTTGGGAATTGTAGATTAAAATGGTTCACAGGTAACCGATCCCCCTTCCCTGGATCCTGAACTCCTTGCATTGGTTTGTCCTGGTATTTCTTAAAATTGGGTAAAAGTTTTAAATAATCTCCAAATAATCCCGGTCCGGTAGAGGCGGAAAGGGTGAAGCAGGTAAAGTCTGATACCAGTAAGCAACAGAGGCGATATCGTCCTGGAGGGGCAGATAACGACGCCCGCTTCGCCAACCCAGAGCCTGAATAGTTACACGCAGATCCCTCTCAAAACGAATAGGGTCCATGATATGCCAGCGGTACATGCCGAAACGCATTTGGGAAGCATAGAGTCCATCCGGTCGAATCACTTGAGGTAAACCAGAATAGGGAGTTGTAAACTCTCGATACCCTCCTTTTTCCTTACCCACATCAAAATTGTAAGATCCGCAAAAATAATCTTCGGTACCGGTACCGCAAATAGTCGGGAACAGATCATCTCCATCGATATAAAATTTGATCTCACCCTCACCCCACCAGCCGTTATTATGAACACCCCAGGCCATGTAGGTTCCGACGTAATGACCCTGTCCTTTAACCCCATCCAGAATGGTATAGACTTCTTTATAAGGTAAAGGATTAACCCGGCGAAATTGGGCATGAAAATAAGCAGTCTCCTCCGGTCCCTCGGTTAGTGTATAGTTAATTTGGTAGTAGAGGGTCATTTCCTCATCGGCGATATTGGTCATGGTAATCCTGGCCCGCTTGCGGAAAGGCATCTCCCAGTAGCAGTTGAAGGCACTTCCCGGATTCACACAGACGGCCAGGGAGGAAATCTGGGCGTACTGGTTCCACCCACATGCAAAGAAATCTCCCACGGGACACTCTACTGAGGGAATCTCAGAATCCTCCCAATACATGCGCAGAATACTGTGCCTCCAATGTCCGGTTGGCGTCATCCAGATATGTTGAATGGCTCCAGAACCCTGAATATCGGCCAGTGTAAAGGTCTCACCGGGAGCAATTCGAATAGAAGGTGAAATCTTCCATCCCTGACCTAAATCCCTTGCAGCTTTGGCTCCCGTCCCTTCGGTCGCCATTCCTCCCTTTCCTTTCTCTCCGGTAAAATTTTCAGGGCTGATGGATCGTGACTTTGCCGAGGATAACCGAGGGAGATTTCCCAGACTCATTCCAAGACCGTTAAATCCTGACATAGACAGGTTTATAAAAAAATCAATGGTATCGGGCCGTTTGTTTTTAGGTCTTTAGCTAACCGATAAGACTAATTTCCCCTGCACATGCCCTTCTTCAAGTAAGGTATGTGCACGGCGAACCGACTCAATTGAAAACTCACCCAGATGGGTAATTGCAGGAGGTTTGATGTATCCCATTTCAATAAGTTCGGTCAGAGTATTGAGTTCTCTTCGATAAATCTTCCAGGTTTCGGGACCACCAAACATGGCACGGGCACTGAGTAATTCAAAGTGGAAGGTTGCGGACTTGATAAATAAAGGACTCTTCCGACCATTCCAGATATTGAGATGGAAGTCTTCCGGCTCTTCTACGATGGATACAACCCTTCCATCGTAATCAATAATCTCACAACATAGCTGCTTCATGAGACCACCTACAAAGTCAAAGGCAGCTCCCACAAACTTGCCCCTATTCATCTCTAATACCTTTGCTTTGAGTTGATCCAGGGAGAGCCCTCTGTAACGGAGGATATGGGCCGGTGAGATACCCAACTCTTGGGTTAGGTATTGGACACTTTGATCACTTCCGGCGGTGGTAAGGATGGGTTTAACTCCAAGGTAGTGAGCGAGTTGAATGGCCATCGTCCCAACCCCACCGGAGCCTCCTGCAATAAATACCGATTCATAAGCCTGGATCCTGGCTTTATCCACTACAGATTGATAAGCGGTTAATCCGACCAGCGGAATGGCGGCGGTCTGGGCAAACGACAGATTCAACGGTTTTCTGCCCACGAAATCGGTGGGTACACAAACATACTCAGCATAGGAACCGTTGCTCCTGGGTCCACCCAGGTAGGCATATACTTCATCTCCAACGGAAAAATCGGTTACCTCTTCTCCTATAGCATCCACCGTGCCGGATAAATCACGGCCCAGGATCATGGGTAAGTTCCCACCAAAACGGCCCTGGCGCATCTTGTAATCTACAGGATTAAAGGAAATCGCCTTTATTTGAATACGAACCTCATTCTGTTTTGGTTCGGGCTTGGGCCAATCTAAAAGTTGTAGATTGTCAACTCCACCAAATGCGTTAAGTACAATGGCTTTCATGCATCACCTTTAAATTCTACCGAGGAAATTCTTCGGTATAAAAATTTACAGATACGAACACGAAGCGGACTTTCCATCAGGTAAATCACCAAATCCTTTCATAAAGCCTAAGTTACTGGATTTATCCGCCAATTCTCATGACCTCAATGGGAGGATATTAAATCTAATGATCCCCGGAGTCAAGTGGTTTCGGTTCCTTTATAACAATTTCAGATTGAAAATTCCATATGGCTCATCTGTTCGCCCTGGGTCTATTAAAGGTAAATACTAAATTACTTTTAAAAATTTTCCCAGAACCTGAAGAAACTTCTTGAAGGTTTTTCCGAATTTGGTATCAATAAAAAGAGAAAAGTTAAACTCGAAGCGCACAGGGTTATTTTGGCCCATACCCGGCGGTACATCGACACTTTTTGCTTATAACCGAGAAATTTTAAAATTTTGTAAAGGCCGGAAGTCTGAAGTCAGAAACCAGGTCGGAATAGCATCATAGGATCATCCCGCAAGGCCGGTCTGATAAAACATAAGTTAATTAAGATAGGTTCATTCGGTTCTGACTCCTGACTCCTGGGTAATGAAAAATATGAAATACCACCTGTTGCTCCAGGGGGGACAGATCATTGATCCGTCCCAGGGTTTAAATGCTTTAAAGGATTTAGCCATTTCCAACGGAAAGGTTTCAGAGATTGCCGATCATATTCCGGCTGATCAAGCAAATCAAGTTATTGATGTAACCGGGAAACTGATAACTCCGGGCCTTATAGATCTTCATACCCATGTGTATCATGGAGCTATTCCTATTGGTGTGGAGGCGGATCCCATAGCTGCCCGGAGTGGGGCAACTACCTTTGTTGACGCAGGAAGCGCAGGGGCTGGTAATTTTCTGGGTTTTCGATTACACGTAATCGAGCGTAGCCGATGTCGAATTTTGCCGTTTCTTCATATTTCTTACACCGGTCTGAGCTGTTTTGGGTATATCCCGGGTTTAGGGGAGCTCCAGGACCTTCGCTATGCAGATGTAGGAAAAGCCATTGAAGTAGCCAGGGAACATGGGGATTTAGTGGTGGGAATCAAGGTACGTCTGGATTGATTTGCTACAGGTCCTCATGGAATGGCTGCTCTCTGGTTAGCTCGAGAAGCAGCAGACGCCATTGGAAAACCGCTGATGGTTCATACCGCTTACCCTCCTCCCACACGTTGGGAGATTCTTCCGGCCCTCCGTGCCGGTGATATCGTTATCCATATCTTTCGTGGAGAACCCGGAAGTATCCTGACCCGTGAAGGTAAAATTCGACCGGAGGTTTATGCCCTTCAGGAGCGACAGGTTATTACAGATTTGGGACATGGGGTGGGTAGTTTTACCTTTAAAACAGCCCGACAAGCCTTAGCTCAGGGATTTCGCCCCGATATTCTTAGTACGGATATTCACCGGTTGAACTTCAACGGCCCGGTTTATGATTTACCGACTACCCTGTCTAAGTTTCTCAATTTAGGATTAAGCTTAGAAGAAGTTATCACCATGGCGACCCTTCACCCGGCTCGGGCTATCGGCTATGAAGGGAAGTTAGGCACTTTGAAACCGGGAGCTGTAGCCGACGTTGCTGTATTTGAACTTCAACGGGGAGCCTTTGAATTTCGTGATGTCGACGGCAGTGTCATGACCGGAACTCAAAAGTTAGTTTCTACTTTAACCCTCTGTGGGGGAAAAGTTTTATAACTCCCGAGCTCGTTCTCATCCCCTCTAGCCCCCACCCTCCTTACAAGGGTATTTTTTTGAGGTAGATCCTTTGCAGATCCCCTCCCCGTTCCTCCTGAGCCCGGTCGAAGGGCGATTCTTAAAAGCTCTCCGTCCTACCCCACCAAGGGGTAGGATTTTTGGACTTAACCCCTCTGACTCCCGTAGATGCCAGGGTAAGAAGGTTAGCCCCAGCTGGGCAACCTGTTTAACAGGTTACTGCCCGGGAGCCTGAAAAATTCTGAATTTCTGAATTCCCCGACTTTCGTCAAGGCTACCAACTGTTGGCCCCTGACGGGGCTTTCCAGCTTATCCTGACGCATAGGGCTCTGATTCCCCTTCCCTGGGTGGGAAGGGGAGAGTGGGAAGCCAGGCAATCCCCCAGTGCCCCCTTTCAGTCCAGGGTCACAAAAATCGATTTTCGTGGTTGGTTATTGACAGCCCGGCTTCTATGACCACGCCCCGTCGTATCTTCTGCAAGGAGAATATCTCCAGGTCCCAATCGACGGGTGGTTCCATCTCCCACCTCTATTTCAACTTCACCACTCAGGTTGATAACATACTGCCTTCTCGGTGCCGGATGCCAGTCGTAGTCATAATCCGGTCCCGTTTCCCGGAAAATGATCCCGGTAGCCTTTTGAAGCTGGGAGAGTTTGCCTATATCACCCCGATCCTGGAAGGGAATCTCTACTTCCTCAAAATGGGATTCTCCATCGGAGCCGGTATAAATTCGTGTTATTTTCATTCTGATCCTCCTTGAAATAAGGTTATGACCTGTAGGTTCTGAGCAGTGATGAGTGAATTTAGCAAATTAACAAAAAAATAAGTTTATTCAGGTCGTTTGGCTACCTTTCCTCAAAGGAAAGAAATTTAACAACCTGAAACATGAACTCGGGGACGTTTCTCGGGATTCGGTTCGGCTCGACGCAGAACTTCATGGGTTACAGGGGCAGTATCTCCTTCACCAAAAATGAGGTACTTGAACAGATTGGAGATAGGGTTTCCTTCGGCCCATTCAGAGTAAACATGGGGTATCTTTCCGGTTTTGTCCCGCAGGTAGAGTAAGAAGGCCGCAATGGCGTTTGGTACTGCCGTGCCTTCAGCGCGAAGGACCCGATAACCATTAACCCTTACCCCCTTCACCTGAAGAACCCTGGTAAACTCTGAAGCATCCCGAACTTCTACCTCGAAGAAAAGGATGGGATCCCCCGTCGGCATATGGTTAAATTCACGCTGGAATTGTTCCTTCAATCGATATTCTTGAACATCTCCTGTATCGCACTGATTGGCGATAACCCGAATGGTACCCTGATTGGCTTCTTGAATCAACGCCTGAGTCAGCTCATCCAGTTCGATTTTATCTACCCGAAGTTCGGTCATCCGCCATAATCTTGAAATCAAGGAAGTTATCAGGATAGAGCCGATAAAGAACGAAGCTATTTTGATACCTTCGGGTCGCTCGACCACATTGGCCAGGGTCGTATAAACAAACACCAGGGTAATCAACAGGAAGGTCCATCGGCTCCAACTCGTATGCCACACCGATAAGGTGACCGCTATGGCAGCAGACGTCATCAGAACCAAAACCCCGGTAGCATAAGCTCCTCCCTGGGCGTTTACATCGGCGTTGAAGAGGATTGTTACGGTAAAGGCAATTATCGTATAGATGAGCACGAGGGGTCTCGGGGCATGGGTCCATTCGGGAGCCATTCCATATCGGGGGAGATAGCGAGGGACAATATTAAGTAAGCCGGCCATGGCTGAAGCTCCGGCAAACCACAGAATGAGAATGGTACTGACATCGTAGGCAGTACCGAACAGATTACCCAAGTATTTGTGAGCCAGGTAGGCAAGGGCTCGACCGTTGGCAACCCCCCCTTCTTGAAATTCATGGGGTGGAATAAGCACCGTGGTAATCAGGCTGCTGGTCATCAACATCACGCTCATGATCAGGGCAGCCGTGGTGAGCAGGTGCTGCGTATTGCGGATACGACCTGAAGGTTGTTCAGGGGTATCCGTGGGGTCTCCTTGTACCAGGGGCATGACGGCGACTCCGGTTTCAAATCCCGATAGACCCAGGGCCAGCTTGGGAAACAACAGCAACGCTACCGCTACCATCCTCCAGGGACTACCGTAACTTTCAAACAACATCTGCTTCCATCCGATGAGTACTTCTGGGTAGATCCAGATCTGATAAAGTCCTATACCTATCACAATGGAGTTTAATGAGAGATAAAGGACCACTAAAAAGACTGCGAGTCCGATGGCTTCTCCGAAACCTTTGAGAAAAATGGCTCCCAGCAGGGTAATTAATATCAAGGTAAGACCGACCGGATGATGAAGAAACTCAGGGGTAAAAGGATTTTCAATAATATGAGCAGTCGCATCAGCAGCCGACAGGGTAATGGTAATAATAAAATCTGTCGCCACGAATCCAAGCAGGCAGAGCACGAACAATTTGCCCTTCCACCAGGGGAGCAGGTGTTCCAGCATGGAAATGGAGCCTTCCCCATGGGGACTTGAAGCAGCAACCCGTTTATAAATGGGGAGGGCCCCGAAAAGGGTTAACAAGATTAAAACCAGGGTTGCAAGGGGAGAGGGAATTCCGGCGGCTAAGAAGGCAATTCCCGGCTGATATCCCAGGGTGGAGAAGTAATCCACTCCGGTTAAACACATGACTTTGTACCAGGGATGTCCCTGGTGCCTGCCTCCCAATCCATGGGGACCCTGTATTTCTTTGATCTGACCTTCTAAGAACCAGCGTTTCAAGGAATCACTAAAAAGTTTCCGCCAAAATTGAACTTAGCCATTTATAACTCCTGGGAAAAAACAACTCATTTTAAGCGTAATATACAACGTTGTAGAAGATGGTGCCAAATAGTTATAGCAATCCCTGAAGGAGGAAGATAAGAGAGAACCTTCCGATAGGGGAGAGGAGGGGTTTAAAGCAGGTTGTTTTAGGGGGATAAAACGAGATTCGACGATTTCTTAGAAGGGGATCCTCTTAGAGGGATCCTTATCAAGGTGGCCGGGATGTGCCCCTAGAGGTTTCTTGTGAAGATTCTTTCTTTCACAAGCCCTTTTTTCTCTCTTTTTTATTTCTCTAAAAAGCTTGAAATCTTGTTGACGGGAATGGTTGACATACCTGTTTATTTGGGAGATATTAAAGGAAAATTTGGGAAGATGTTTGTTGTGAACTATAAAGGAACCCTCTGTAGGATACAGACCAAAAGGGAGGACTCAGTTTATGATAACGCTCATTAAGATTGCGGCGATTATGGTTGGATTTTTCAGGTATGCTATCTTCCGTAGCCAGGTGGTTGAAGCAATGAAAGCAGGCCAATTATGGGAGTTTTTGAGTACAGCCTGGCAACCCGCCCTATTAGAAACCCTCTGTCAAAGCGGATATGAGTTCCGGCATCCTGAATTACCCAGGCCTTATTCCTGGAATTCCTATCGAAAATCCTGGTGGGGTTGTTAAGTTGAGAAAGGAAGAGGCGGGAGAGTCTCTCACTTCTCGTCTCCTCTGAGAAGATTTATGAGAAGAAAACATAGACGATCAAATATCCGTAACGGAAACATTTATGTAACTGCCGATGTGGTACCGGTTTTATTTGCCGTAAAGGGTCAACTGGAGACAGATTTGTTTCAGGGTGCCGAACTCTTTGAAATTGAAGCTCCCATAGCTGAAGAGATCCATACCTACTATGCCCGATTCCTTAAAGGACCTTCCGTAGATGAAATCCAGATAGTTCCCATGGTGGTAAGGATGATGTATTTGGGAGAAGTTTTTAGAGATCTCTTGGACAAGTTTCTTATTGAAGGAATTGCCATGGGACTCGACCCTGGTAAATTAAAAATGCCGATTCCTGAGGAATCCGAACAATGGGAATGGTATAGCGAGACGGTAGGAGAGCAGATCTGGTCCTATGCTACGTTTGGGATTCCGTTCTTAACCATCCGAACAAGACCTCCTTCGGAGATCCAGGCTACGGAGCAGGTATTAAGGTTACCTCTACAGGCCCCGAGTAAAATAGTTGCATTGGTTCGACTGGCAGTGGGTGCCCCTCAGTCGATAGCCATTGCAGTGGGAGGGCGTACCTATGACTTCCGATCGGATTTTGCCGAGATCTACTCTCATCTCTTGCGGTTTATCTCTGAGCAAGAAGGGGGTTAAACGTTAAACCGGAGGGAAGCAGCAAAGCGGACATTCGATTTCTGGGTTCTCAAATATCATCAATGACCCGGTATTCCCGACCCTCAGGAGAGAGAATCCTGGGCAAGTTCATGACAGGGTTGGTGAGGGGACCGGAGTGCCTGCCCGGCGACAGATGGGTTTATTCCCCAGAGGGAGCCGGAGTTACCGGGAAGGGACCTAAGCGCCAGGATAAGGTAGAAAGGCCTGACCCTATTACCCGAGAGCGCAGGCGTCTTGCCACCTTACCCTCCCTTCGCACCAGGATAAGGAGGTTAGCCCTAACAGGCAACCTGTTGATAGCCCGGACGTAAGCCCGGGGAAACTGTTTAACAGGACGCGGCCAGGGAGCCTGAAAAAATTCTGAATCCCCCGATTTTCGTTGGGAGCTATAAACTACTCATCCCTGATGGGGCTTTTCAGCTTAACCCGGCGCCTATTGTTCCCTTTCCCTGTCGGGAAGGAGGCGCTCAGGAACGGCCTGGGTCCCCACTCTCCCCTTCCCTCAGAGGCTATGCTTTACCCATAGCTCTTGGAAATTTTTGAGAGAGGGTTAGATAAAGTGAGAAAGTAAAAGCAAGAAAAGTCAATTCCGGTCTTGTTCTTATTAACCCCTTCTTTTTACCCCACAGATTGAGCTTTCCCAGACTTACGGGTCCTGCATAACCCTCCCTGGGAAGGGGAGTCGGAGAGTCAGCTTAGAAAGACCTGCCCCTGAAAAGGGAAGGGGAGAGGAGGGGGCCCTGGGAGGAACCTGGTTTTTAGGAAGGGGGGAAGGAAGTTTTATCTTTGGGTCATAAAGCCTGTAAATACTAGGAGGGTAGGGGAGGGGGTCAGTTCCACTTGAAGTTTACATAAGACATCTTATCGGCATATTAGGAAATAATTCACTAAAAAGAAACAGAAAAACTCCTTTAAAAAAATAAAAAGAAAACCCCAGGAATTCTTCAACCGATTTCTAAATTCTTCGCCGAAATCTTTTCCCTTCTCCCCCTCGGCAGAAAAAGAACCCTCCTGATCCCCCGGTTACCGAAAAACCTAAAAAAAGACGTCGTTTAACCGAAAAAAAATGAAAACTTTTGCTTGTGAAAAAGAGAAACTTCACAAGTAAGCCCTCTCCCCCCTCCCCTTTTTCTCCTTTGTGGGTCTTCGAAGGAAAAGAGGCATAAACCCATCTGTGCTTCGGTTCTTAAAACTCTCAAAACCTAACCGGAGAACCTCCCCTTCCCTACCGGCAGGGTGGTTTCTCCAGTTTTGGAGAAATTTTTTATGCTAACCCCCTTCCCGGTGAAGAGGTTTGGATATGAATTTCCACTCTGCTTCAAATTTAGTAGGAACGACCGGCCGCTCACCCGTACTTATCTGGCTAAGCCGTTTGGAGTCCCATTCTCCCAAATCGGAAAAATGGGGGTAAAAATAAGGTTTCACAGGGGAGGGAACTTCGCTCCAAGGTTCCTTCCCCTGCAAAGCGGGGGAAGGTCCGGAAGGGGGCGCCCCTCAAGGATTTCACTCTTGTAGTTTGGGCCTAAACGCCTAACTTATCTGCCAAATCGTTGAAGTCATCGGCACTCACATCGACCGAGGGATCCGGCATTAAATCCGCTTTATCTGCGGAAGGGCCAAACTCCAGGGGTCGCCGGACGAAGGCAGTCTTAAATCCAACACTCTTGGCTGCTTTCAAGTCTCCGTTATGTGCGGCTACCATCATGATCTGATCCGGTTGAAGATCCAACAGCTCGGCAGCCATTTGGTAAACCTCCTGGTCAGGTTTATAATGCTTCACCAATTCAGCAGATAAGATACAGTCCCATGGCAAACCCGCGTTCTTGGCCATATTAACCAGTAGGGAAATATTGCCGTTAGAAAGGGTAGAAACAATAAATCGTTTGCGTAATCTTTCGAGTCCGCTAATAGCATCTGGCCACGGTTTGAGCCGATGCCATACTCGATTTAGATGATCCTTCTCAGCTTCACTCAGTCCCACCAGGTTGAATTCGTTCAATGATTGATCGAGAATCATCCGGTGCAAGGCGTCTATTTTCATCCAGGGGAGCTCCCCTCGACGAACACGATCCATGGCCGGCGCGTAGCCACCTCGCCAGGCATCGGCAAACTTAGCCCAGTCTACCTTAATTCCCTTGGACTTTCCAAACTGCATCCCCTCCTCAATGAGGCTGGTACGCCAGTCGACAACTGTACCAAATACATCGAAGGTAAGGGCCTTGACCGACGATACATCGATTTTCATATTGACCTCCTTATTCTTTTTTCTCCGTCGCACCCCGTGCTTTGAGTCTAAAGTTAACAGTCACCCGAAACCGAGAAAGCTTAAAGAACCGACCTTCGGAATATAAAATGGGAATATGCTGCTTACCTAACCCCATCATATTCCGTTAAATTCAGCTATCCAGAAAACTTATGGGAAGATATGCGAGAAGTTCATAGCCATTGTAAGTGACCATCTGCCGATACCCTTTTCTGTAAGACTGGAGAGTTACAAAACAATTTACTTTGAAAGTCTCTTCAGACTTCTATTGAATCTTTTTAAAACTCCAGAGTCAAGGAAAAAAGTTAACAAACAAAAAGGGAAATACAGGCATCCTGGTTCCAACACAACCCTTAAAAGAAAAAAGGTCTTTTCATAGCAAAAAAGTTAGAAATAAAAACCTTCTGTTTCTGTGAAACCTTCTGACCCTCTTTCAAACCTCGCCTAAAAATCCGTGGAACCTGTTCTCCAACGCTTAAAGAAAGTTTATTTTAATCGATAATCAGGCCAGATTGCTCTTCTTCCACTTTGACTTTTAAACTTCTTATCCCTTAGTCTATTAAAAATAGATTTCTTTTCCTCTCTTCGCTGTGAGAAGTTTTCAAAACTCTCCTTTCATCTGGCAGTAAACTTTGTAACTTTAAAACTTCCAAGTTTTAAAAAAATGGAGGTCATTTTTATGCAATTCCTACGTGTCCCTATGGAAATTAGCCTCAGGATTTTTGTCATCCTGGGAAGTCTTAACGGTCTGTATGTCTTCTATCAACTTTTACAGATAGGTCGTGATGTTTTGACTCCGGCGGATATTCGTCTTCTTTTGATGGTGAGTGTCTTTGGGCTGACCGGATCGCTCTTACTGATCTTTGGAACTTTTATTCTTCTCTTAGGGGAGTGGGTTTTGCAGATCCTGGAAAGATTTCGCCACCTCCAGGCTAAGAAAGTTGGATATAAATTAACTGTTGACACGGAACGGATTACCCACTTAGAATTAGTAGTGACTTCTGCTCTGGAAAGATTAGAGCGTCGTCTGCAGGTCCTGGAAGAAAAGTCCGGTGAAGAAGCCACAGCTTTAGAAGTACGATCTTTGGAGGAGACAAGGGAGTTCGACTAAACACGGCTTGTGAAACATTTAATTTTAAGGGGATCTTGGTGGGCAGCTCTCCAGATGGTTCTAAGTGTAGTAGCCTACCCGGCCTCTCTCCCCCAGGGTCCTCTAGCTGTATACAACTATTACCCACTTCAAGGATTATTTCTCAGCTTTCCTACGGAACAGGCAGAAACCCTTCCCAGGAATCGATTAAAAATAGAGCTAAGCTTCGTAGAAAGTAACACGTTAAATATCGACTCGAATCCCCCGGATATTTTCATCCTCCTGGATCAAGAAATCAGTCGATTGGCGCTGATCCTGACCTATGGCATCACAGAGGCTCTAGAAGCAGGCGTAGAGATCCCTTTTCTGTGGCGACATGGAGGATTTTTAGACCCCTTTATTGAGGGAGTCGAAGGTCTTGTCGGAGCTACCTTTCCGGCGCGGGGTCAGCGACCTCAGAATATCGTCGATTTCTCCATCCTTCGAACCACCGATGGAACTTCTTTAGAGTTTACAACGGGAGATTCCGGACCGGGAGATATTATTTTAAAGGGAAAATTCCACCTGATCAAAGAAAGCCCGGGTCACTGGGGAATAGCCGCCCGGGCAGCTCTTAAACTTCCCACCGGAGATGAGACCCGAGTCTTCGGAAGTGGTCACCCCGACTTTGGAATCGGAGCGGTCTTCCAAAAATCCCTCGGAAACTTCACCCTATATGGAGACACCAATCTCATCTTTCCGGGGGGTCGTTTCGAGCCTTTTGATTGGGATCTCCGTCCGATTTTTAGCTTCGGATTTGCCGGTGAATACAGATGGACCCCCCGGTTTTCACTTCTTGCGCAATTGGGATTTCATACCACTCCCTTCCATGATACAGGAGCTACCTCCCTGGATAATGGAAATGCTTTTGAGTTGACGGCGGGATTCAGCTGTCGGATTTGGAAGGATCTGATCTGGAAATTGGGCGGAGTAGAAAACCTCAATCGACCTCAATCCACTCCTGACTTTTCGGTGGTTTCCTCTCTGGACTTCCAATGGACCCCCTAGGGTAAGAAGGTAAATGGTCCTTAACTCCTGACCAGCCTTACCTTTCTCCTTTTTTGATCGTCGTTTTGCTCCACCACCCCTTACTTAAAATTTTTTGTGAAACTTTTATTTTTTTTCTTGACTTCGTCTTTTTTTCGCCCTAGCTTAGAATAAAAGGCATGATTCACAGGCAACCTATTTTTTTTAAGAAGGGATAAGGGGGAAGCCAGAAGGGTCTGAGAACCCTGCATGGCTTCACTTCTTTCCACTCTTTGCAAAAACCCTAACCGGTAAATTGCAAATCAGGTTAACCCATATGAATAACAACGATTTAGAAAAACGGTCGAAAGCCTTAGATTTAGCAGTTTCACAAATCAACAAGCAGTTTGGGAAAGGGGCCATCATGAAACTCGGTCAGGAGGAAACGGTCGAAAACATTCCGGTTATCTCAACAGGGTGTTTATCTCTGGATTTAGCCCTTGGGGTTGGTGGGGTACCCAGAGGTCGAATTATTGAAATTTACGGAACGGAAGCTTCCGGCAAGACCACCCTGGCACTTCATATTGCCGCTGAAGCTCAAAAGCAGGGAGGTACCGTCGCTTTTATCGATGCAGAACACGCCCTGGACGCCAAGTATGCCAGAAGATTAGGTGTCAATACCGATGAACTTCTCATTTCCCAGCCCGATAACGGAGAGCAGGCTTTAGAAATTGCCGATATTCTGGTTCGAAGCGGTGCTATCGATCTGGTTATCATCGATTCCGTTGCAGCGCTGGTACCCAAAGCGGAGCTGGAGGGGGAAATGGGAGACGCCCAGATGGGACTTCAAGCACGACTGATGTCTCAGGCCATGCGGAAACTGGCTGCTGTCATTAGCAAATCCCGTGCAACGGTGATTTTTATCAATCAGATTCGTGAAAAAATCGGGATCATGTTCGGTAATAACGAAACGACCACGGGTGGAAGAGCCCTTAAGTTTTATGCTTCCCAACGACTGGAGGTACGTAAAATGACTTCCATCAAGCAAGGTCAGGATGTTATCGGAAGCCGAACCAAAGTCAAAGTGGTTAAAAACAAAGTAGCCCCTCCCTTTAAGGAAGCCGAGTTCGACATCCTTTACGGAGAAGGGATTTCCAAAGAAGGAGATATTCTGGATCTGGCCTCTAACCTGGGTATCATGACCAAAAGTGGAACCTGGTACGCTTATAATGGAGAGCGAATTGGACAGGGACGGGAGGCGGTCAAGGCCTATTTAAAAGAACATCCCGAAGTAATCGAGATGATCACACAGCAGATTCGAGAGCGATGGAGTCTGGATAAACCTCGGAGCATGAAATCCGCTTCGATTCCAGAGCCGGAAGGATTTATGGAGGTGGGAAGCATTTCCGAGGAGGTGGAAGAATCTACCCTTGTCGATATGTAGAGCCCGAAATTTTAGTCCGAGAGATAGGGGGCCCGGAGATTTTAAAAGCTTCAAATCCCCAGGTACTCTTTATCTCTCTCAACAGATCGATGCCATTTACAACAACTTTATGAGGAGATAACCTCTCCCTTGAAACATTTGAAAGCAGTATGGAGTTTTTAGAAGTAAAAGAATCCAAAGAAACGTATTCCAGATCTAAGTTTAACCCGGATCAATTTTATGAAGAGCTTATCCAGCAATTCTCTTATCCCAGAGCCCCTTTAAATTTTAGAACTCGGTTACGGAGATATCCCAATCTATGGCGCGAAGTCCGGAAACTCGAAGAGCAGATCGACCGAGTTTGGATCCAATTTAAAAACGGAGATGTCTTGAAGGAAAATCTATTCCAGCTAATGATCCAGTTGAAAGAGCGGCTAACCAAAGGACTTGAATTTGTCAACCATCCTTGAGATTTTGAAAACCTAGGATGGAAAGGAAGCCAGATAAGGAGATGGAAGGAGTCTGCGAGAAAAAACCGGAGGTGGAAAGAGAGGGCCACAAAAAGCTCTGGCATCTTGGAACAGAAGTTGCTATATTAGAAATACATGCGGTCCTCTAACTACATCGTTAAGTTGACACGAGAAGGAAAAATATTCTCCGGTTTGACCCTCCTCATCGGAATTGCTGCCGTTAATACCGGTAACAATCTACTTTATTTAATTCTCGGAATGATGGCCAGCTTTATTATCACCTCTGGACTCCTTTCCACCCTTTCCCTTCGAAAAATTCAGGTTCAGAGAACCTTACCCGAACACATCTACGCGCGTAAACCTTTTTCTGTGAAAGTAACTTTAACCAACCATAAGCGACTCTTCCCTTCCTTTTCACTTCTGGTTGAAGATCTTTCGCAAGAATTTTCAGAGCCACCGAAGGCTTTTTTCATAAAAATACCGGCGAAAGGCGAGGTAACCCTTCGATATACCATGGTTCTCGGTCGCCGGGGCCTTCATCCCTTGAAAGGACTTAAAGTTTCGACTGGATATCCCTTTGGTCTTTGCTTGCGTGCCAGGATTTTAGATCCCAAACAGAGGGTTCTGGTCTATCCCAAAATCGAACCGATCCGTGAATTATCCGACTCCCTTGCTTTTCTAGAAGGGGAATGGCAGGTAGATCGGAGGGGAATGGGCACAGATTTTAATGGGATTCGAGAGTATGCCCCCGGAGATAGCTCCCGACTAATCCATTGGAAGACAACGGCCAGGTCATCTCGACTCATGGTCAGGGAATTCGAGGATGAGTCCAGAAGGAGGGCGACGTTGATCGTGGATCCTTCCTATCTGCCCGGATGGGAAACCGAAATCGGGGTTCAGAATCTGGTTCAGAAGCTCGACGATGCCATGGATATGGCGGCTTCTTACGCCTGGCATTTCCTCCATCAAAACTTTGAAGTCCAGTTAATCACTCCCTCTGAAACGATTCCCTTTCATGGGGGACCCCATCATCTGTTTAAGATTCTACGAGTCCTGGCACTTCTAGAACCAACCCGCGGGCAAGCCCGTACAAGACTCCTTGCTACCGTACAAAAACTGAATGGAAAAGGCGGTCTGCAAATCCTCATAGGTGTTGATGGAAAAACACCCATTTTCCACAGTTCCGGGTTTGTTAGAGGTATATCATCTGTTCCACTAAATTCTCCTAAAGGATGGACCCTAAACCTTAACCCACGGACTTGAGGTGCTGGATTCCTGACCCCAGACCAGGGACAAAAATGAAACTCCTTTCTTACTTTAGATTATTCAGTTATCTACTCATCGCATGCGGGTTTCTATCTTTACTTCTTACGGAGTTTTTTGGTACTTCGTATCTGATTCTTTTTACGATCATCCTTATTTTGGGATGGATGATCGACGGTGATAGAATCCATCTTCGTATCTCCAACCGCTTCTGGAATGCCTTGATTCTACCGGCAGCCTTTCTGTCCATTGTAGACATCCTTTTTATCCGAAGATATCCCGTCGTAGGGATTGTAAGCTTTTTGATCTTTCTTCAAGTCACAAAGCTCTTCCAGAAAAAAGAAAATAGAGATTACCTGTTTCTTTATGTTATTAGTTTCATTCAACTTTTAACCGTCGCAGTTGTAACAACCGATGTGATCTTCTCCATCCCCTTTATCTTATATACCGTTCTGGCGACCTGGACCCTGATCATCTTTCATCTTAAGCATCAGATCGAGATCCATCAAAAACCTCAAATTTTATCCGATAAGTCCCATATCCCGGATTCCGAACGTATGCCTTATCCCAATATCTTTCAGATGTATCGATTTGAGAGTATCCTTAATCCCTCTTTTTTCCTGGGCACCTCGATTCTCACCCTTCTGATGTTTGCAGTTACCCTGACGATTTTCTTTGTAGTTCCTCGGATCAGTATCGGATATTTTTTCCAGGAGAAGGAAAGGATTCAATCTGTCTCGGGTTTCTCCGACGAGGTAATACTGGGTTCCTTTGGGAATATCCGGAAGAACCATACGCCGATTATGCGTGTGGAACTCCCGGATATACCCGGAAAACCCTCAACTTTACTCCACTGGCGAGGTATATCCCTCGATTTCTACGATGGTCAAAGTTGGAAGGTTTCCAGAAAGCAAGAGAAGAAAGTAGCCGGAAGGTCGGAACTGACATTAGACGGAAAAACAACCTACTTTTTTAACGTGGGAGAGCGTCCCCGCTTACCCTTTCTCGGTGGAAAGTTGAAGGGGAGCCCATCCTTACTCAGACAAGAAATTGAAGTAAGTCCCATTACTTCTACGGTGATTTTCGGAGCCCATCAAATTCAGGGAGTAGCCGGCATGTTTACTCCTCTCAATGTAGATGAACTTTCGGGCACGATTCGTTCCGATTTCCCGCCTTATCGAGGACGCAAGTATACCGTTTACTCGGATATCAAAGTCCCCTCTGAAGAAGAACTAAAGGAAAGTCCGGTGGCTTATGAAGAAGTTTCCGATCTGAAGGAAAGATATACCCAACTCCCACCCCTGTCTTCGGAGATAAAAAAACTGGCTAGATCCATCACCGAGAACTATCTGCATCCCTATGATAAAGCCCGGGCCATTGAGCGATTTTTACAGGATAATTTTACCTATAGTCTGGATGTAAAAAGGGAGAAGGGGGCCAATCCCCTGGAAGACTTCTTCTTTAAAAACCGGGCCGGACATTGCGAATATTTCGCTACCGGTATGGTGGTTTTATTACGAACCCTGGATATTCCGGCCAGAATAGTCAACGGGTTCCAGCAAGGTCAGTGGAATGAGTTTGGAAAGTATTTTGTAGTTCGACAAAGCGATGCCCATTCCTGGGTTGAGGTTTTCTTCCCCGGTAAGGGTTGGATTACCTTCGATCCCACTCCCCCTGCCGCGTTTAGTGAAGAATATGCTCCGGTTATCGACCGGATTCCGGTTGTAAATAGAGTAAACCGCTACCTTGATTTTATCCGAACCCGCTGGGACCGTTATATTGTCCAATACAACCTCATGGATCAGGTGGAAATGGCCATAACGCTAAGGAATAAAACGCTTCGTCTCCAGCGGCAGATGGCAAAATATCTGGAAAAACTTCCCTCCGATCTGCCCCGGTTGGATCAGATCAAAACCTTACTGAGTCGAGAAAATCTGACCACCCTTTCGGCAATAACCATCGGACTTATTGCCATCGGCATTATCCTCTTTCGCTCTAAGCAAAAGGCCGAACTCAAAAAACTTTTTCCCCATTCCTCCGCTTCTCCCGAACAACTCCAGATAGCCAGGTTATATGTGAGGATGCTTCGAATTCTTGCTAAAAAGGGATTTCCTAAGAAGGACCCTCAAACTCCCCAAGAATTTGTTTTTCAACTGGCAGAAAAACAAGTACCTTACACCCCGGAAGTTCAAGAAATCATCCACCTCTACTACAAAGCACGGTATGGAGGTGTTCCTATTACCCGGGAAGAGTTACAGAAAGCGGTAAGTTTGCTAAAAGTAATAAGTCACTCCGAAGGAAGCAATTCACAAAATCGTGTGGAAATAGAGGGATCGGTACGTGTGGCCCATTAAGGAAAGGATGGGTAACTCGTTGGGATATTCTTTGATGTCCAGATAGATCCATACCGTCCAACCCCTTTTATGGGCATATGCACCGGAATAAGCTGAAAAGCCCCGTCAGGGACGAACAGTTAGTAGCCCCGATGCAAGTCGGAGGATCCAGTCATTCAGAATTTTTTAAGCTCCGTAGCAGTGGCCTGTGAAACAGGTCGCTCCGCCGGGGCTTAGAGGAGGATAGGATCCAGCTTCCCGTGGCGTAAGCCAGGGGATATCCACAGGTTGCCCCACTGGGGCTAACCTTTATGCCCTTTATGGAGGAGATGAAGCATCGAAAGTATCATAATTAGTAACTTTCCAAACATTATTTACTTTGGAAACGATCATAATGGCATCTTTCTGGACCTCTTGCGGTCCTCCCTTGATGATAATTTTGTATCGAAAAACTTTGGTGGTAGGACCGGATTCTTTAACGTCCTGGAATTTATAATAAATGTTGGGCCTTGCCTGTTGGGGTGAGATCCCCATACCCCGGATGCCTTCCACTAGTTTTAATTCCTCTTTGAGTTTTTTCTCTGCCAATCCGGCACTGATCCGAAGGGCGCCCTCCTGGTCGATTTCGATATAATACTTATCCAAAAACATCGTAGCAATCTCCTCGGGGGTTTCGCCCTTGTTGGTACAACTCCCCAGAACGAATAGAAAACCCAAGACAAAAGGAACTATCCCGATTATTTTTGCCTTTTGCTTGTTGTTCCTTCCACCGGTTTTGGGATGGAGTTGCCCGGGTATTTTCAGAAAAATACGCGCCATGCCAGGTTTTTAATGGGGTCTGAGTAAGTGAACCAGGGTTCCCACCTCTCGGACCCTCAAAAGGAGAACCATGCCGAAGAAAGTTAACAGTCCTACTATTCCGGCGGAGCCGACTAAAATTCCACGGCCCACCAGGTGAGAGAGGTCCAATAAAACCTTAACCCAATCGTGATAAAAGTAAATCGAAGCTCCCATGGCAATCCCGGCAAGTCCTAATTTGGCCAAAAACCCTAAGAGATTATAAAAATGGAGGTTCACCACCTTCCCTTTAAGAAGGAGGTAGAGAAGGGAAACCTTAAGGGTTTTAGAGAGGGTAAAAGCCAGAGCAATACCTCCGTGTTGCAGAGGGCCTATCAGGAAATAGACCAGGGTAATATGGAATAGGACGGCGATGACTTCCAGAAAAATGGGGGTTCGGGTATCTGATAAGGCATAGTAGAATCTCAACAAAACGGCTTCCAGGGCGTTACTGGTCATTCCCCAGGCATAGAAGGTCAAAGGAAGGACGGTCATCTGGGTGGAATTCGCATCGAAATGACCCCGTTCAAAGAGGAGTTGAATGATGGGAACCCGAAGGGTAAATAATCCGATGCTAAGGGGAATGAAGATCAAAAAGATCGTTTTAAGGGCGACCATCAGGGTCTCAACCAGCTCACTCCCTCCCATTCGTTCCCTTCTTAGGGAAGGGGAATCTGTTTTACTTTGCCTGACGGCTAAATCAGAAAAAAAGGGAAATAAAACGACGGCCAGGGGTTCTGCGATGGCTACAAAGGGAAAGTCGATGAGTTTATAAGCGAAAGTCAAAGCAGAAACACTTCCAACGGTCAGGGTAGACGCGAAGGCATTATCGATGATACGGCGTCCCTGGGTGAAAAAGAGACCGGCCACCAAGGGAAGCATCAGGGAGATAACCTTGCGAAAGGGACCAAAACTTATATCCAACGTGGGTTGATAGAGATATCTTTTCCTCCAGAGTCCCGCCAGGTGAATCAGAGGTGCAACCAGGGCGCCGACTAAAATTCCCACACCCAGGCCATAAATCCCCAGAGAATGATAAAGTGTCACAAGTCCTAACAGCCCTAAAACCTTAAAGGAGAAGTCTCCTAAGACGGCTAAAACGAATCGATGATAGGAATTTAGGACCTGAAAAGTCAGGATCTCAATACCAAAAAAAGCAGCCCCGGTAAACATAATTCGGATGAGGTTAACGGCGACTCGAAACTGTTCGTCTTTAAATCCCGGAGCAATAAAGTGTACGAGGGAAGGCGCGAAGAGTACACAAAGGAGGGATAAGCCAAGCAGAATAATTGCCAGGAGGTTTAAAAGGATGCTGATTAGTTTCCAGCCTTGGGCCTCGGTTTGATTCTCTTTAGTTTCTACCAAAACCGGAAGAAAGGAAGGACCTATAAGATCCCGGATGCAGTCCCAGAAGACAATCAAAATTCCAAAGGTAACAAAATAAGCGTCAATTTGGAATCCGGTCCCGAAGAAATAGGCCAGAACCTGCTTTTCTACAAAGCCAAAGACTTTGATAATCAGGAGGATTCCCATGACCCAACTGGCGGATTTAAGAGCTTTTCCAAAAACTGTCACCGATCGGTTGGCCGTTGTCTGTTGTTCCCTGTTTTCTGTGCTTCTACAAGGGACAACAGGCAGCGGATATCTAAAACTGCTAACCTAAAATCAAGTCAAGGAGGGACTGATATTCCCTCAAGTCTTCAAAACAATGATCCGGGTTGCAGGCTAAAAGCTCATCCCGGCAAATAGAGCCCGTTGCTACCGCTATACAGACCCCTTCCAGAGCTTTTCCACAATCAATATCTCGGGGAGTGTCTCCGATGACAAAAACGTCTCGACCTTTGAAGGTTTGTCCGTAGAGTTTTTCCGCTTTATCTACGGCTATTCGGGTAAGATCTCGCCGGATCTCAGAATCATCCCCAAAACCACCCACCGGGAAAAAGCGATTTAAATTATGAACCTGAAGCTTGATCCGTGCCCCCCGTTCAACATTCCCGGTGGCCAGTCCTAAAAATACCCCCGGCATCGTGGATAAGGCTTCCAAAAGTTCCAGGATCCCGGGCTTGACATGGGCATTATGGACCTTCCGAACTTCTTCTTCCAAACACTCTAAATACTTCTGCAGAATGCGGGGATATTCCTGCTTAAAGTCACGGGGAACCGGCGAGTTCTTCTCCAGGGCTTCCCGGAAGATCCGGGGATCCGTATTACCGTTCGGATCTACCCCTTCCATTGCATTTTCGATTCCATATAACTGTTGAAAGGCCCGAACAATGGCTCTGGCTCCCGCACCTCCCGATCCAATAAGGGTTCCATCAACATCAAAAAGAACAAGCCTGCTCATGGTCGCTTATCTCTCCTGATAAAGGTTGATTTTTCTTGACACGGTTCGATTACCTAGAATATTTTAGGCAAAGCGAGAAATTTGTGCAACTTAATTTTAGCCTAAAAATAGGAGGAAACCACCATGGCAGCAAAGTGGACTTTTCTGGTTTTCATAGCAGGGGATAATGATCTGGAAGGGTCGGGTTACCATGATATCGATGAAATGAAAATGTTTGGATCGAACAATCAGGTTAAAGTCCTGGTCCAATTTGATAACTTAAAAGAGCAGACCGTCAAGAGATATCTCATTGAAAAGAATAATGCCCGATGTGTTCAAGTCCTCTCGGAAACAAATACCGGAGATCCGGCCGTACTGCAAGATTTTATAACCTGGGCCATGCAAAAGTATCCGGCAGAGCATTATTTGGTCGATGTCTGGAATCATGGTGGAGGTTGGGAAGATCTCCCCGAAGGATTTGATTATGACTCTCTTCGAGGAACGCCTGTTGATCACCGAAGAAAGGTACGAAAATCGATTTTTTTAAGTACGGTTAAGAAAGTAACCACAGACCCCCAACATAAACGCTATATCGCAGTAGATGTCACGGCACGGGATTATTTAGATAATCTGGAGCTTAAAAAGGCCCTTACCGTACCGAATCGCAAAGTAGATGTCGTAGGGTTCGATGCCTGCTTGATGAATATGCTGGAAGTGGCTTATGAGATCAAGGATTGTGTCAATTTTATTGTAGGTTCTGAAGAAACAGAACCCGGAGCAGGCTGGGCCTATGACAAAATCTTTGAAACTTTATTTACCAATCCCAACATTTCTCCCCGAGATCTGGCCCAGGCTATCGTACAACGTTACGCAGAAAGCTATCCCAACAACCGAAATATAACCCAATCTGCCCTGGATATCAGCAAAATTAAGCAGGTGGTAACTGCCGTAGACGAGCTGGGAAAAGCCCTGACTCCAGAGATTCCGACCATTTGCGATCTCCTCTCTACGATTCGAAATCAAGTTCAATACTTTACCAACGATAACTATGTGGATCTGTATGATTTAGCAAGTCTCATCATGGGTTCTGTGGAGAAAGCATCTATTAAAAGCACCGCAGAGAAGGTTATGCGGGTTATCTCCAATGACTCCGGGAATGGATTTGTCATTCACAATTTCAGAAGTAGCGATCTCCCTTATGCCTATGGCGTATCCATCTACTTTCCACGAAACAAAAAGACTTTTGCACCCAACTATGACAGGTTGGATTTTACCCGAGATTACCCCAATTGGTATAAGTTTCTAACTGCTTATACCGACTACTCTCCGGTACGAGGAAGACGTTAAATAATCCCTGAGGGGAGCCATAAAGGTCCGTGCAAAACACCTGACCTCTTTATCGTCTCTACTACCCCTCAATTCCAGGATTATAAGGGATAGAGCTATGCTTCCGCCCATTACCCTATCTTCCTGGAAATGGTAAGAACTCTATTTTCTATTTGGAGTTCTCAACCTGTAGGGTCCCTTTCTGTCTTACTTCTTTT
>JAUQPW010000169.1 GCA_030550175.1 bacterium | reverse complement strand
GGTGTCGATGAGGTTTTCTTGTCTGAAGATGCGGGCGGAGAGGTTGACGGCTATGCGTAGGGGGGGAAGGCCGGCATCTTGCCAGGCTTTATTTTGGGTACAGGCTGTTTTCAGGATCCATTTACTGATGGAGGTAATGAGGCCGGTTTCTTCGGCCAGTCGGATAAAGTTTCCTGGGAGGACCAGTCCCAGTTCTGGATGTTGCCAGCGTACTAAAGCTTCCATGCCGACAATCTGTCCCGTGGTAAGATTCACTTGAGGCTGGTAATACACCATAAATTATTCTTGTTCCACGGCACGGCGTAATTTGGTTTCCAGGACCAGGCGCTCCAGGGCTGCCGTGTTCATTGCCGGTGTATAAAACTGGTAGTTATTGCCTCCCTGTTCTTTAGCCCGGTACATAGCAATATCGGCGTTTTTCAGTAGAGTTTGAGTATCCTGACCATCTGTAGGATAGAAGGCAATGCCCAGACTTGTGGTAACATGGAGTTCATGTCCATCCAGATAGAAGGGGGATTTAAGGGTATCCAGGATTCTTTGAGCAATCTTGGCTATGTCTTTTACATGATTGACTTTGGGTAGAAGAATGGTAAATTCATCCCCTCCCAAGCGAGAGATGGTATCTCCTTTACGGAGACAGTTTGTGAGCCGGTCGGAGACCTCCCGCAGCAACCGGTCACCGAGGGTATGACCCAAGGTATCGTTGATGGTTTTAAAGCGGTCCAGGTCGAGGAAGATCAGGGCCAACATGTGCTGATCGCGGGAGGCCTGAGCCAGGGCCAGATTGAGGCGGTCGTTGAAGAGAGTCCGGTGAGGACCACCGGGATATTCTCCGCCATCTGATGAAATCGTCTTTCGCTTTCCCGAAGCGCTTCTTCTCTTCGCTTACGTTCGATCTCTCGTACTTCGAGCTCGGTCAGTCGTCGGCGGAGCTCTACTAATTCATTTACAAGTTGTTCTTTGGTTTTCTCTTCATCTTTCATTGTATCCTCTCTCCTGGAGGTCGTAGACTAAACCATCAAAAATAAAGAAATGTCCTAAACTGATACAGTAAAAATAAGGCTTAGAAGGTCTTTCAGAGCCGAAAGGTAATTCATGACCCCTTATGGTCCGAGGAAACTGAATCAACTGGAAGATGAGGTTATTAAACGCAAAACATGTGCAATGCATCTGTGTATTAGTATTTTCATTCTGCCCATCTCCCTTCAAAGTACAGAGGAAGAAATCGGACTCCAACTATTTACCGTTGCTCGCAGAATTGGGCAACAAATTTTTACTGGATGGAATAAGTGAGATCTTGACAAGAAAGAAGAATTCACACAATTTTTTAGCATGGTTTTTGATGCTATAAAGAAACTTAATTTCTGGTATAAGGGAGGCTTGATAAAGGAGGAGAGATAACCCATGAGTGTACTCAGAAAGGTTGCTATTGTTACAGGAGCAGGGACAGGAATTGGCAAAGCTGTCTCACTCGCTCTTTTACGGGAAGGGTATTCGGTTGTTCTGGCCGGGCGTCGTTTGGAGCCTTTAGAGATGACGGTGAAGGAAGCCGGGCCGTTGGGTTCTCAAGCGCTGGCTGTGCCTACAGATGTAAGTAAGCCTGAATCTGTTCGTGCCTTGTTCGCCAAGACCAAAGAGACTTTTGGCCGGCTGGATCTATTGTTCAACAATGCCGGGGTCGGCGCACCCCCTGTGCTTTTAGAAGATCTCACCTATGAGCAGTGGAAAACCGTTGTGGACATCAACCTGACCGGAGCCTTCCTATGCACGCAGGAAGCCTTTAAGATTATGAAGAGTCAGACTCCCCGGGGAGGCCGCATCATTAATAACGGATCTATCTCAGCCCATGCCCCACGCCCCAATTCGGCACCCTATACGGCTACCAAGCATGCTATCACGGGTCTTACCAAGTCAACGGCCCTGGATGGACGTAAATATGATATTGCCTGCGGTCAGATCGATATCGGTAATGCAGCAACTGAACTGACGGCAAGAATGAAAGACGGTGTGTTGCAGGCCAACGGGACGATTGCGGTTGAACCGATCATGGATGTTGAGCATGTGGCGCGTGTGGTAGTATATATGGCCAGTCTACCGCTGGATGCCAATGTACTGTTCATGACCATCATGGCAACCAAGATGCCCTTCGTTGGACGAGGATGACCGAAAGATTACAGATCCCCTTACGCTGTTGAGGCTTAGTCTATAAGAGTCCTTGAGGCAAAAAATGGTACGTGTGGTTTATCATTGGAAAGTAAAGTCAAATGAAGAAGACCTGTTTGTGAAGGCCTGGGTCCGGGTAACCAAGGCGATTCGAGCCCAACTCAAAGGGGATCGGGGAAGTCAGTTACTTCGGAGCTGTAATAACTTTTAGGAGTTTATGGCCATAGTCTGTTGGGAAAGCTTCGAGGACTGGCAGGCTTTTCGACAGGGTGAGAGGATAGATCCGGAAGGTATCGAAGCTATGCATGCCGTAGGTGAGCTTTTGTCCATGGAGGTATGGGACGAAGTAGAAAATCTCTTGAAGGAAGAAGCCTAGCTCCCATCCATTTAAGCCGGGGACCCCGGTCCCTATATTTACCTAGCTCCGACTCCAATGGTGTTAAGTTAAGATTAAACCGTAAAGCTGAAGGGTTTTTAGCTCCGTTAGGTAGGAGTGTTCTAATTATAACCACAAGTGCGCGTCTAAAACCCCAGGCCCCTAGAAAGGAACGGCATTAAGTTAAGGTCCCTTTTCTGACCTTCCCTAACCCCTCTGACTTCCCTTCCCTATGAAGGAAGGGGAGAGTTGAGCATATGCGCCAGGTTAAGCTGAAAGGCCCCGTCAGGGGTGAACGGTTGGTAGCTCCCGACGAAAGTCGGGGATTCAGAATTTTTTCAAGCAGTTAAACAGGTCACCCCTAGCGGGGCTTAGAGGATCCTGTTATCCTGTTTCCCCTGGCTTACGCCAGGGGCTATCCACAGGTTGCCCCGCTGAGGTTAACCTTCTTATCCTGACGCGGGAAGGGGATGAAGGGGTTAGGTTAGAAAAACCCTACCCCAGAAGGTGCTATCGCAGGGGAAGGAATGCTGCAGTCAAAATCCCCTTCCCTGCAAAGCAGGCAAGGGAAATGTGTCATTGCAAAGGTCGATGAGCCGAACAAAGCTTCACTAACCCTAGCCCCTCAGATAGCTTGTTGAAGAGTCCTTTTTTTCAACTCCAACGGATCCTTCCGCCTCATCGGAAGTGATAATCTCTATAAAACGTTCGATCACCTGATCCCATTGAAAATTTTTTGCTACGTAGGCCTGCCCGTTTTCTCCCATCCTTTGACGTTTTTCAGGATGGTTTAAGAAAAAATGAACACATTCTTCAAATTCTAAATAATTCTTAAAAAACAGCCCTCCTTGACTTCGACGGCAATGATCTGAGGTCACGGCACACTGTGCATGGACCAGAACTGGAGTTTTACAGACCCAGGATTCCATAATAACATAGGAAAAACTCTCATGGATAGAAGGCTGACAGGTGAAAGTAGCCGCTGCAAAGGCATCATACTTATCTGTTTCAGAAAGAAATCCCAGATCCAGAACTTCTCCCTGCAAAGATTCCGGGATAACGACCTGACCCCCTCCACTGAGAACGAGTTTTAAAGGGGTTGGGTGACGATCTTTATATTTTTTAAAATACTCCAGAAGCAAAGGGGTATTTTTCTCCGGGAGTTTTCTTCCCGGACAGAAAATAAAATCTTCGTTCAGAGAAAATTTCTTTCTGAAACGACTTCCATCGAAATCTTTTCGCAGATCTATCCCTAATCCTAACACAAGGGGTTCTCTTTTGAGATCTAATACCCGTTCTGCCAGTTGCTTTTCAGGTTCTGCATATAGAATGAGCCGTTGAACTCGCTCCAGGGCCTTACGGTAGCCGATTAGATTTAGGTAATTTTCTTCATGTAAGCAGGGGATAATAAAGGAATTTTCCGGCGTAATCCAACTGCCCCAGTAGGTCGTCCCGAAGAGATAAGGGGTAAAAATAAACCAATACTTATCTCGATGCTCCGCGATGTAGTGGTAAAGATTCTGACTGTTAATCATCTCTTCTATGAAACTTCGGGCTTCATCGACCGTCAGGGGTTCTCCCCGAAGAATTTTTAAGTTAATTCGATCGAAACAGAATCGATCTCTTGGATCTACTTCAAATCGTCGCACTTTTATCCCATGGACTTCATAAATTCCTTCTTCATAAAAATTTTCCCAAAAATAAAAATCCCGTGCACAGGTTGTCAGAACTTCTACAGGAATTCCCCTTTGATAAAGATGTTCTGCCAGCTCCTGGCAGGCCCTCTCGGCCCCTCCCAGGAGGTTCTCTCCATACCAAGGAATAACAAAGGCAATGGGTTTGTGCATCATGATTAAAAGCCGAAAATCGGGGAAGAAAGATCACGGTTTTCTATCTTCTATTCCGGATCTTTTCAAGGAGAAAGTTAGATGTTGGATTTAGAGGTTTAATTTTTTCTCCAATTCCTGGATCTTTGTTTGCAATTCTTTAATTTGGGTTTCCATAATTTCCTGCCGGTGTTCCATAAACGCACAGTAACTGGATACGGATGATATGGCATCTAACTTGGTCGTCAGATCCTTGATCAGTCTGGATTCGTGAGCCAGTTTTCTTTCCAGATAAATCAGCTTTCTATCTA
>JAUQPW010000168.1 GCA_030550175.1 bacterium | reverse complement strand
GGGCTCTACAGGATCGCCCCTCCCCTGGATACAACCTCTTTAATCCTCTATCAGCGGCAGTTTTACCGTTCGCTTCTCCCTGGCCGAGATCATGGTAGCAATGCAGGCTTCATGGGTATTGACCACATCTTCCAGGTTACAGTGGGATTCTTTATCCTGCATAATGCATTCGATAAAGTGATTGATCTGACCTTTAAAGGGATGATGGGTGACATCACCGCTATCGGGAAGAATCGTGGGGATGGTAACCCATCCTTTTTGTCCTGGAAACTTATGGGAATAGACCCGGTTATCTTTAATGGTTCCCTTGTCACCATGGATTTCGATGGGGAAATTGTAAGGCATGATGCAATCAAAATTAGAAGTTACCTTTCCCAAAGCCCCGTTTTTGAATTTGACAATGGCCAAACTAAACCCGGGATAGTCTAAATCAACTTTCTGGCGATACCCCCCTTCATAGGCGGTAACTTCCGCGATATCCATGGTCTCATATTGACCTTTCGCTGCAAACCATCGCAAGGCATCCATGGCATGGCACCCGGCGGCAAGGAACGTCCCGCCTGCACGGGCAAATTTGGTAACCCATTCATAACCCGCATACCAGGGACCCACGTTGTGTTGATAATCCGTTTCCACATAGAAAACATCTCCCACTGCGTTATCGGCCAGCAAAGCTTTAATAGTTTCAAATAAAGGATTCCAGCGAAGGACAAAACTGACTACGGTTTTGACTTTCGCTTTTCTTACAGCATCTCGCATCTTTTTCAAATCTTCCAGATTCAGAGCAATCGGTTTTTCGATCACGATGTGTTTACCGGCTTCAGCCGCCAAGATGGTCTCCCGGGCGTGTAGATCGTTGGGCGTACAGATAGAAACAATGTCGATATCTTTGTTGGCTATGAGTTTTTCATAATTGGTGTAGATCTCTGCATCTTTTAACCCGGCTTCCAGAGCCTTAGCTCTGGCACTGGATTCTTTTCGACTGCTTACGGCGACGACTTCGGCATGGGGATTACTCTGAAAAGCTTTGATATGTTCTCCGGAGACCCAACCGGCTCCGTGCACGGCGACTCTATACTTCCTGGCCATGACTCCCTCCTTCCTCCCTTAACAATGAACAATTAGCCAATTATTCATTGTTAACTGAAAACGGTGAACGGCTTCAAGAACACCAATCCACTATAATTCTGGCAAAGATCTTCGTGAGATCGATCAAGTCTTGAATAAGCACGTATTCATCCGGGGCATGGGCATTGGCCCCTCCAGGTCCCAAAATGGCAGTGGGCACGCCATAATAACGATTGAGCAAGTAGACATCACATTGGTAAGGAGCCCCCTGAACGGTAAAGGGACGTGAAGATAGAGAGTGATAAGCTTTTTCGATGGATTTTAGTAAGGGATGATCCATGGGAATATGGCTTCCTTCTAGGTAGCGAATTTTCTTCTCGAACTCAGGTTTAGAATGTTTAAAGAGGGGATTTTTCTCGATCCTGCTCAGGATATAACCCGTAAACTCTTTCTCCAGATCCTCTTCAGAAGTACCTTCATGGGTTTCTACAAAGACATGGAGGTAACATCCACTGGGAGCTCCGGTTAGGACGTTTAAATGCTCCTTTTCGTCTACCCCTGGGGCCGGGCTAAAGGTAGCTCCCTCACATCCTACCTGCCAGATATGCACTAGCAGGTTCGGATTATCCCGATAAAGAGGGTGAATATCGGGACCTGGTCGGGTATTTCTCTCCTTCTCGAAATCCCGAAGGATTTGAACGATCTCGGCCATTTGATGAATAGGATTTACGATTTCCTCCTGGCTAAACGATCTACCCGGGGTTCCTTTCAGATTAATTTTCCACCATTTGCCACCTTTGTGGACCGGATAGACCACCATGTTGGTTGGTTCTGGAACAATAGCTGCATCGGCGGTATATCCCCGGATTCGGGAAGCCAGGGTCCCATTGGAGCCGCCATACTCTTCATCTACGTCACTCTCCACGATGACATCTCCTCTCAACGAAATCCCTAAATCTCGAAGGCACTTCATGCCATAGAACATACTCACCATGCCCCCTTTCATATCATAGGCACCACGACCGTAGAGTTTACCATTTTTCACTTCACCACTAAAAGGAGAGGATTCAATCCAGGGCATAGGTTCCATAGGCACCGTATCGATATGTCCTATCAAGAGGAGGGACTTTCCACCTCCGGTTCCTGGAAATGTTCCCACAACATTGGGACGGTCCTTGTAAGTACGCCCTTGCAGGTAAAGAGGGCTCTCTTTAAACCCGGGTACCTCTTCCAGAAAGAAATAATCCACACGGGCTCCTGCGTCTTCCAGTACCTTTCTTAAGTAATTCTGGCAGGCCAGCTCAAAGCCAACGGGTGGCTTATTCTCCGAAGGGATTTGAACCAGCCGACCGGTCAGGTCGATTATCTCATCGGCATGGGCGTCAACCCAGTCATCTATTTTTTTAGCAATTTCCTCCATTATAAAGAAAAACCCAAAACCAGAAGCCAAAATTTCCTCTGACTTCTGACTCCCGGCTCCTGGCTCTTTTATTCCTTAATAATCTGCCCACCATCGATTACTATAGAAGCCCCGGTAATAAAAGAAGCCTCATCCGAGGCCAGAAATGCAAAAACATTGGCAACCTCTTCCGGTTTTCCATGTCGATTTAAGGGAATCTTTTTTACATATTCCGCGATAAAAGCGTCATTAAATCCGGCTTCCGCTGCCAGTTCTGTTTTTATAAATCCGGGACATACACAGTTGACCCGAATATTATAAGGAGCTAACTCAATAGCTAAGGTTTTGGTCAGGAGAATAACTCCTGCTTTAGAAGCATTATAGTGGGCCAGTCCGGCCTCACCCAGGAGTCCGTTGGTAGAGGCCATGTTCACAATGGCCCCCCCTCGACCTTTTTTGACCATGTCCCTGGCAACAAGTTGGGAGACTAAAAACATACTTTTAAGATTCACCTCTAAGGTACGATCCCAATTCTCCTCTTTGAGATCCAGGAAATTCTCTACGATGGCGATTCCTGCATTGTTGACCAGGATGTCTACCTCTCCCCACGTTTTTAGAACGGTCTCCACAAGATTCTGAACCTGGGCTTTTTTTGAAACATCGGCGGTATAGACCTGTACTTCCCCGCCCAGGGAAGCCAGTTCATCCCTGGTTTTCAAAAGCCTTTCCTGTTGAATATCCACCAGAAAAACATGCGCCCCCTCTTGTAAAAACTTCCGGGCAATGGCCTTCCCAATCCCCCTGGCACTTCCAGTGATAATGGCTTTTTTGTTCTCCAGCCGCTTCATGATAAAACAAGAAGCAAAAAGCAAGGGACAAGAAACAAGAAGTTATTGCTTCCTGCTTGCTTTTTGTTCCTTGTTTCCTGTTTTGATTTTTTAAGAAAACTTACCTGTCATGTATCTAGGAAACCGAACCCTGTCAAGTATTTTTTCAGAATTCACTTTTTAATCCTTGACTTCATATTTAATTTTTGATTTTAATTTTTTACTACCCTTTAACCTAACGCAGGAGGTGAATCACCCATTAAAGTCCGATTAGAAAATATTCATAAACGTTTTGGAGAGGTTGTGGCCGTCAAAGATCTCAACCTTGAAATCGAGGACCACGATTTTGTAATCTTGTTAGGTCCTTCCGGCTGTGGAAAATCTACAACCCTGGAAATCATAGCGGGCCTGGAACAGCAGACTTCGGGGCATGTTTATTTTGATGATAAACCGGTGGACTGGGTCCCTCCCAACAAACGAAATGTGGCCATGGTGTTTCAAAGTTATGCCCTGTATCCTAACATGACAGTGGCGGAAAATATCGGATTTAGCCTTAAGCTCAGAAAAGTTCCTCCAGGTGAAATTGCCGAAAGGGTCAAAAAAATAGCCACCATGTTAGGTATTGGAGACCTGCTCCACCGAAAATCCCGAGAACTCTCGGGAGGTCAACGCCAGCGTGTAGCCCTCGGTAGGGCTTTGATCCGAAATCCTGGGGTTTTCCTTTTAGACGAGCCTTTAAGTAATATCGACGCGAAACTCAGAGCCAACATGAGGTTGGAAATTAAAAAACTGCATCAAGAAATCAAAACTACTTTTATTTACGTGAGCCACGATCAGCAGGAAGCCATGACCATGGGAAATAAAATCGCGGTCCTTAATGAAGGAGAGTTACTTCAGTATGATACCCCCTTTGAGATTTATAACCGTCCCGTTAATCTCTTTGTAGCAGGTTTTATCGGAAGTCCTTCCATGAATATGATCCCTGGAAAGATCAGAGAAATCTATCCTCATCTCTTTTTTGAGGGGGAGAATCTGAAAATAACCCTTACAGAAGCCCAAAAAGAAGCCCTTCTGAAAAGGAAAAAGACCGAAGAGGTTATTTTTGGAATACGACCTGAAGATATAAACCTTTTCAGGGAAAAAGGACCTGGAGATGAGTTCTTTCCTGCTGTTGTTAACGTGATAGAACCTATCGGCAAAGAGAATATCGTAGAAGTCCTGGTCCATTCAACCCCCTTTGTACTTTATACTACACCGGAATTTCCTTTGCGGGTCGGAGATACGGTCTATCTGACCTTGAATAAAACCAAGTCCCATCTCTTTGATAAGGAGACCGGAATAGCCATCAGGTGAAACTGTCCTTTGCCCGTTGTCGGTTACAACAGGTATA
>JAUQPW010000070.1 GCA_030550175.1 bacterium | reverse complement strand
ACTTCCCACACCCCCATACTTCCCACACTCCCACACTCCCACACCCCCATACCTCCTTTATCTTCCCCTATAATTCGGGGCTTCCTTGGTAATGATGACGTCATGGACGTGGCTTTCGATGAGTCCGGCATGGGTAATCGGGATAAATTTTGCTTTTTGCTGCAATTCTCGAATATTCCGGGCCCCACAGTAACCCATTCCGGCTCGTAATCCACCTACCAACTGAAAAGTTACTTCCGAAAGGAGCCCTTTATAAATAACACGTCCTTCGACCCCCTCGGGGACCATCTTATCCATTCGCTCTCTCCGCTCCTGGTAAAAAATTTCCTCCTGGGACTCATCCTGGAAGTATCTATCTCGACTTCCTTCACGCATGGCAGCCATGGAACCCATACCCCGGTAACTTTTATATTTTTTCCCTTCATAATAAATCACTTCACCCGGGCTCTCCTCAGTTCCGGCAAAAAGGCTTCCGATCATAACAGAAGAGGCTCCCGCAGCCAGGGCTTTGGTGATATCTCCAGAATGCTTAATACCACCGTCGGCAATAATGGGAATGTTATACTTATTTGCCTCCTGCGCACATTGATAAATAGCCGTTAATTGGGGTACACCGGTTCCGGCAACAACCCGCGTGGTACAGATACTACCCGGACCCATACCTACCTTTACAGCATCAGCACCGGCTCTGATCAAGGCGGCAGTTCCTTCAGCCGTTGCGACATTCCCGGCAACCACTTCCAGGGAAGGAAATCGGGATTTTATTTTTTTAACAAGATTTATAACCCCTTTCGAATGACCATGAGCGGAGTCCACTGCAATAACGTCTACCCCAGCTTTAACCAATGCCTCTACCCGTTCCAGCGCATTGGGAGTAACTCCCACGGCTGCACCAACCCGTAATCGACCCATGGCGTCTTTACAGGAATTGGGATACTGGATAATTTTCTGAATATCCTTAATGGTGATAAGACCTCGAAGATTAAAATGTTCATCAACTAAAGGAAGTTTCTCAATTCGATTGCGATGGAGGATCTCCTTGGCTTCTTCCAACGTTGTTCCAACCGGAGCCGTAATCAGGTTTTCCTTGGTCATTAAAGTCCCTATTCTGGCTTTACTGCTACGCCGGAAGCGAAGATCCCGATTGGTGATGATTCCCACAAGCTTCCCATTCTGAGTGATAGGAATACCCGATATGCGATACTTCGCCATGAGTTGCTCGGCCTCTTCAATCATATTATCCGGCGAAAGGGTAATGGGATCTTCAATGACCCCATTTTCAGAACGTTTCACAATATCTACTTGCGAAGCCTGCTCCTCAATGGGAATATTTTTATGGATAAACCCAATGCCTCCTTCTCGGGCAAGGGCAATGGCTAAAGCAGCCTCTGTTACGGTGTCCATGGCAGAAGACACCAGGGGGATAGAGAGCCTGATACGTGGCGTAAGTTGAGAAGAAACATCTACATCTTTGGGAAGTACATCCGATTCCTGAGGAACCAGAAGTACATCATCAAAAGTATAGCCTACAGGTAAAAATTTTTCATTCTGTTCCATTATGGTATGAACTCTATTCCAATGGTATGGGTGACCCCTCCCATCACCCTCACAAACTACCATCGTACTTATAAGTTAATAAAAAATGTAAACACTCTTTTCTATTCTTCAAAGTTTAAACCCCTAAATTTAAACCGGCATAGATTCTGCAAAAATTTCTCCTTGACCGGATCGATAACGAGTTTTAAAATTTCCAACTCCCTCGGTCAGAAGGTTCGAAAGCTAAAGAATTTCTCAGCACTCCAGACTTTATTACCTTATTAAAGAATCTTTTGCATTTATACCTATCAAAGTTAATTTACAAAACGATAAGATTTCAGATATTTGCTGTCAAGGGAAATGAGATACCTGCCCTTAATAAGAAAACGTTTAGAAAAGCATTCTTTTAGAAAAATATCCTCTTTTTACTTCGGTAAAGCTCTCAGAAATGAGTACTTCCTGGTAGCTTTTCTTCTTAGCGGGATTCTCAGCCTGTTTTTCTGGCGGTTTATTTTTTTAGGAGAAAGCTTTATCAATAACAACCTCTCTATAACTGATCCGATTTATAAAGAACTCAACATTCAGGTTAATCCTGACCTCTTTTTTTATCCAGACCCAACCTATGTTCTTCAGGATCGTCCTTTTCTTCTGTTTAGTGCCAAAACGATCTCTTCCGGTTATCTTCCACTCTGGAACCCTTACCATGAAGGTGGAACCCCTTTTTTGGCCAACTTCCTATCCTCCCCTTTTTTTCCACTCAAGGGAATTTTATACCTCTTTTCGCCTTTATCCGTTTACACTTATTACCTGATCCTTTGTTTATGGATGGCAGGATTTTTTGCCTATATTTTCTCCCGTTTAATAGGGCTTAGTCGATATGGAGCCTTCTTTGTAGCCACTACCTACATGCTTTCAGGCTACCTTATAAGCCACCTTCAATGGAATATTCTGGTGGGCTTAGCCGCCCTTGTACCAGTTGTCTTCATAACTTTTCAACGGGCATTCCTTCAAAAGAATCTCAGCTCTATCTTACTGGCGGGACTTGCCCTCCATCTTCTACTTATGACAGGTAATCCCACTGCGGCCTTTGTAACCGTCCTTTCTGTCTCCCTTTATTTTATCATTTTAACTTTGATCCAGATCCGTCAGGATTCTCGAATAAAAATATGGATAACCTCCCTCCGAAATCTGGCTCTGATGGGTAGCCTGGGTATTCTCCTAACTGCGGTATTGCTTTTACCTTTCTTTGAACTGCTTCAATACAGTTATTCTTATAAAGAAGAACCCAACAACATTATGATAGATTTTAAACGGTTGGGCGCAGATGGGCTAAAAAGTATGGCCGGTCTCTTCCTTCCTCATTATAAAAGTGTATGGTTCATCTCTCCCTTATACCGTTCCAATACCTATGCTTATCAGGGATATTGTGGACTGGTTGCCTTAATCCTTGCAATCTATGCCCTGGTCATAAAACCTGCTAACTGGCCGCTAATAGGGGTTCTTCTCTTCAGCAGTGGTTTTGCGTTTGGAATAGCCCCCATGAGTGCCCTCAATCTGGTTTTCCCCTTTAATCAAGTCCCGGCAGAATATGGCCTGATCCCTTTTTCCTTTAGCCTTATTGTTCTGGCCGGCGAAGGTTTAGATAAAATCCGGAAGAACTTCAAACCCTTTTTGTTTTACGGAATTACTTTAGTCCTGTCCTGGATAACCCTTAATTTTTTTGCCGGATTGAGTCGACAAGCAAACTGGCTGGATTCTCCCTGGGAAGAATGGAGGGTTCTGCAGTTTAGCCTCTTCTTTTTTATCCTCGTTATACTGCTCCAGTACATTTTGAAACCTCCCTCTCGTCCTATAGCCTTTATCCTCCTGAGTTGTTGTGATTTGTTTTACAATGGGTATTGGGTTAACTCTCCTCAACCTAAATTCTATTATCCGGAAACCTTTCCCATTCAGAAGCTCAAAAGTGATAAAGATATTTACCGTATCCTGGGTATGGATGGCGTCAGTCGCTTAAACACCGGGATGATTCATGATCTTCAAGACCTGCAGTCCTATATGACTTTGATCCTTCGTCGCCACCGCGAGTTTATGGCCCTGGGGGATCCAAAAGTATCAACCGGAATTTCCACGGCAACCGAAGTATATGACTCTCCTTTGTGGGACTTGATGAACGTCAAATATATTCTTCGAAGAAGTGACAGGCCGATTCCCCTTAACAAAAATTTTCAATTGGTTTACCAAAATCCATATGTGCTGATCTATGAAAACTTAAAGGCCTTTCCACGGGCTTTTGTGGTTCCCAGGATCCAGGTAGCTGAAAATAAATCCCAGGCCCTTCAGATTCTCAACGAATCCAAGACGAGTCTACGGCAGGTAGCCATCATCGAAGCCGAAGAGGACAAGGAGGCTCTGGAAAAAGCAGCTCTTTTAAATGCTTCCTTCAGCCAGGGGGAGGTTTACAACGTTAAGATCGATTCTTATCATCTCCACAAAGTCATTTTAACAACCGACTTAAAAATCCCCGGATTCCTGGTATTAAGCGATACCTTTTATCCTGGATGGAAGGTCCGGGTAGACGGAAAAGACGAGAAGATTTACCTAACCGATTATACCATTCGAGGTGTTTTTCTCGATAAAGGAAGCCACTCCGTGGAATTTTATTACCAACCGAGTTCCTTTAAACTAGGCCTCTATCTGAGTCTGTTTGGATTTTTTTTAACTGCCCTGGGTTTTACGGTTTGTTGGGGGTCTGGAATTCGGAGAGAGGACAGCAGCAAGGAGAGCTACAGGGGACCGGCCTTATAGGATAGTTTAGGTGGGGTTTCCAGGTGAAAACGATATAATAACCTATGAAAGACAGACCGGGAAAAATGAGACTTCTCAAAAACGAGTACCTTCAGGCGGCTTTTGCAACTGTTGTTTTTCTAGGTGTTTTTTTCTGGCAACCTCTCTTTCTGGGCCGTTCTATTGTTGATACCCGCATCCACTATACCGATCCCATTTATCAGGAACTGGGTATCCATTCCGACCATTATCCTTTCTTCCGGCCAGATCCGTTTTATGCTTTGTTCGACCATCCAGCCCTCATCTACTCATATCAGACCCTTAAGTCCGGACAGATTCCGTTATGGAACCCCTATAGTGCCGGAGGTATGCCTTTTTTGGCCAACTTTACAGCCTCTTCCTTGTTTCCTCTGAAACTTCCCTTCTATTCTTCTTCACCCATGAAGGTTTATAATTACTATTTAATTTCCAGGCTTTTTTTCGCAGGATTTTTTACCTATGTATTCGCCCGAATGCTCGGTGTCGGTCGTTATGGAGCATTCCTGTCAGGTATCTCTTATATGGCGTGCGGATTTTTAATCGCTTATTTCCAGTATAACGTTACTCCACCTGCCTTTATGCCCCTACTCTTCGTGGCTCTACAAAAAGTCCTGACGACACCAAAGAGTTCCTCCATCTTATTTTTAGGTACGGTGATAGGCTTAATATTTCTTGCGGAGCATGCCAGTACCTCGATTATTCTACTGGCCGGGCTCGGTTTATATTCCCTTGTCTGGATTTTTCAACATGGCACAAAAAGCAGCAGACCATGGGCAATGGGTCGTGGCCCCCTATTGGCCCTCTTCATGGCAGGAATTTTAGGAATTTCCCTCTCCTTTGTTACCCTCCTTCCTTTCCTAGAATTTCTACAGAACGCCCATACTTATAAGGAAGAAGAGGGACATACCTATTTAAGGGATAAAAGGTTAGATGAGGATGGATTGAGGAACCTGGCAGGTCTTTTCATTCCCCATTACAAGACCCCCTGGTTTGCTTCTTCTCCTTATCCCTCCAATACCTATGCCTATCAAAGCTATGCGGGGTTGGTAACTCTTATCCTGGCTTTATACGCTCTTAGCAGCCAAAAGATAAATTGGAGCCTACTGGCCGTCCTGGTTCTTGGATGTGGACTGGCCTTTGGCCTGGCTCCCTTCAGCATCTTAAGTTATATCGTCCCCCTCCGTTATACCCTGGCTCAATACGGGCTTATTCTGGTAGCTTTCCCTTTAGCCCTATTCGGTGGGATGGGATTAGATGCCCTTCTAAGCCATGAAAGGAAAGCCAGAAAAAGACTTCAAAAACTTCTAGGAATTGTGGGATTTATTGCTATAAATTTTTTTGCCGGGTTCTCCCGCCAGGTAAATTGGATAAATAGTCCCTGGTCCGATTGGAAACAACTGCTATATACAGGGGTTATTTTAATTTCAATCTATCTGATTTATCTGGCGTATCTTCGCAAACCCCAACTTCTGGCAAAAGGTTTAATTCTCCTGGCAACCCTGGACCTGTTTTATAACGGATATTGGGTTAACTCTCCCCAACCAGAATTTCACTTTCCCGAAACGACTCCTATTCGAGTCCTAAAAGAAGATCGGGGAATTTATCGTATTCTAAGTATGAATGGAGTTAACCGACTAAACAGCGGACTCGTCCATCAACTCAGCGATATCCAGGTTATCAATCCGGTCCTGGTGTACAGATATTATGAATTTTTAAAGACCGCAGAAGATTCGGCCGGACAACCCTACACCCTGATTCCTGATTTCTATGACTCTCGATTTTGGGATCTCTTGAATATGAAATATCTCCTGCGAGATTCCGGTAAACCACTTCCTGCAACAGAAAAATTCCGCCTTGTCTATCAAGATCCCCACGTACTTATTTATGAAAACTTAAAAGCTTTTCCCCGGGTCTTTCCCGTTCATCAGGTTATAATAACCGAAAATCAGGATCAATCTTTACAACGACTCCGGGATCCTGACCTGGATTTACGCCATACAGCTATTTTAGAGCTTTCTACCGAAAGCAGTTTAAGGAAGGAGATCGATTCCCTTTCTTTTCCATCCCCGAAGTCAAAGGAGGTTGAGAAGATTGAATCAACCGCCGAGATCACCCTCTATAGTCCCCATCAAATAATTATTGAAGCCAATATGAAGATACCCGGGATTTTAGTTCTGGGAGATACCTGGTATCCAGGCTGGAAAGTTCAGATAGACAACCGTCCGAATATTATTTTACCGACCAATTATCTATTCCGGGGGGTTTACTTAAAGGAAGGTCCCCACACCGTAGAATTTATCTACCATCCTTTATCCTATAAACTAGGGCTTTATGTCAGTTTATTTTCCCTCTCTTTATGTGCGTTGATCTGTTTGATCTGTATAGTTAACAAGGTTCGGCCCTATCCCTATGGGTGGAAGTTCTCCCGTTAAAATATGCCAGTTCAAATCTATTTTCTTCCCTGATAAAGATAAACATTCAGGATCTTCCGGATCATCCCAAAGAAGGAAGTTTTTAATAGGTTGTTTCATTGGATCGAAGGCCTTTACTAATTAAATCTTTTGTATTATTGATTCTTCCTTCCCGTTCAAAAACCATTAAGACTTCCCCCGGGCAGAGGATGATTTTCTTTTTTAGCCAGATATCCCATTTGGTTAACTCCTCCACCAGGCGTTCCAAAGCGATTTCCCTGGGATAAGGTGCAGCGTACTCTGGATGTGTCCAAAAAGAATGGATTCTTCTGATAAATTTCCAGGAGAGGCTTCCAAAAAAAGGTAGACATAAAATCAAACGGCCTTCCGGTTTTAAGACTCGGGCTATTTCCCTCAGGAAATCCTCTTGGGTTAATGCATCCATGTGTTCCAGTACGTGGCAACCTATGACCTGATCAAAGGATTCATCACAAAAGGGAAGGAAACAGCCATCACCCTGTATAAGGCGTCTGCCTGGGGCACGTTTATAACGCAGTTTAGCCAGGTTCAGATCTACCCCTACAGAATTCGGCAATACATCGACCAGAAGGTCAGACCCGCAGCCAAGATCTAAGATTCTGCCGAAATCGATACTGTTTCTCAAGATACCCTTGAACCGCCGTCTGCGCCACCATCTTTGAACGAGATTTCGACTAAAATAGGCTCTTTCTTCATGATCTGCAACTTCTGCTCGAATACGAAGTCTTCTAAGGCTTGGAAGGAGCTTCAAGTAGCGAATTCCGAAGGCAAATATCCTTGCATGGCTCTGACCGTGCTTTCTCGGTCGATAACGGAAAGGGGCTTCAACGATGCGATAGCCCTGGATATGGAATTTAACCAGGATTTCTTCAAGGATTTCGTAACCACTGGATTCAAAGTTTAATGATTTTAAGGCCGAACGCTTATAAAGCCGGAATCCACTTGAAAGATCTCGATAAGGTAGATCCAGACTAAATCGGAAAAACTTATTTAAAATCTTACTCAGAAAGGCCCGGAAGAAGGGAGCCTCCGTTCCACCACCCCGGATAAAACGGGAACCGATCACCATCTCGGCCTGAGACACCTGCGCTACTGCAATCATGTCGGTGATAACCCCCGGATGGTGAGACAGGTCCGCGTCCATGGTAGCCAGGAAATCTCCCTTAAATTGAGCAAAGCCGGCCTTCAACGCTTCACCATAACCGGGCAGCTCTTGTTTTATGACCCGACATCCTTCCATCCCCTTCACCTGTTCAGGAAGGAGGTTTCTGGTAAATGTTTCAACTACCTCACAGGTCCCATCTCTGGAGTTGCCGTCAACAATAAGGATCTCATACCTGCAACCGGATACGTTGAGAGTCTCCACCAGGCGAGGTAAAAGAAGCCGCATGCTTTCTGCTTCATTGAGAGTCGGAAGAAGAACGCTTAAGAAAATCCTTCCTGAAGATTCACAAGATTCGATATTTGAAAGTTGGTCTGACATAGGATCAGGAGTAGAGGCGAACGGCTACAAAGATTTTAAGGCTTTTCCGCAACAGCCGTGTAGAACACAAATAAATCACATTGGCTGAGAGAAATAGATAAAATCCGAAATCCGGCACTTTCAAGCTCAGATCTGATGTGTGACTTGGACCTTGCTTTATTAATCTCCTCCGGAAAAAAACGAAAACCGGGTCTATACAGCCTCCATAAGAACTCCAAACCATCCTTCAAGAGCATATATGGAGTAAACAGGCCGGGCCAAAAGACGATCAGTTTACCTTTAGGTTTTAAAACCCTTAAAAATTCTTTAAAGATTATCCTATTCTCCTGGGGAGAGAAATGTTCATGAACCCCTACATTCCAGATTCCATCTACACATTGGTCTTTAAGGGCCAAATGCTTAATATCCGCAACCACACACACATAGGAATTCGGTTGATTTCTGGCAACTAATAACGGTTTCTGAACCAAATCAACCGCAATGAACCTTCGATTATACTTGTTAATAAACAAATCAGATTCTGCAGTTCCGGATCCTGCATGTAAATACACACCCTGAGGTGAAAAATAACGCTCGATAAACTTGCCGACCGACTTTGCGATGACTTTCTTCCTAATCATGCTAAGGAAGGATGATCTGATCCTTGCCACCGTATCCAGGTTACTCCAGTGTTGGCTCCACTTAATACGATCTTTAACACTCTTATCCATCATAGTAATCGGTCAGAAGCCGGAAATTGAAAGCCGGGAATCAGAAGTTATCCTTTTGTTACTTTTTCAGTCCAAGCCACAGATAAAAGACCGGTCGCAGAATACTCCACCAACCGGTAACGGGCTTCATTTTGGTATACCCTTGTTGGTGAGGGGGATAGATCTTGGTTACAGGAACTTCACAATGACGATAGCCCAGTTTGATTGCTTTATACATCAGGTAGGGCTCCAGTTCGTATTTATTTAACCAGTCTTGTCTCCAGTTAATGCGTGAATCCTGTAAAATAAGAGTACGAAAGGCCCTGAACCCATTGGTACTTTCGGTCACCCGTTTTCCAACGGCCAATGTAAACAGGAGGGGATGAAGGTAACGGGTAGCAAATATTCGATATTCAGGCATGTTTCCATAACCTCCTCCGGGTAGGAAACGAGAGCCCTGGACAAAATCGGCTTCATTGTTCAGGATAGGCTTCAAGAGACGTGGAATTTCAAGCGGATCATCTTTATCATTACCCGCCTGGATCACCAAGATATCGTAACCATGTTTCAAGGTGTATTCAAAGACCTGCTTCATCGCCGCCCCGATTCCCTGATTGGTAGGATTACGCAGTACAATGATATTATCCAGGGGCAATCCTTCTAAAGCCCCATCTGTGGACCCATCATCCATAACCAGCAGATCGTAGGAACGATCCTTGGGATGCCTGAGGAGAGTACGTCGGATTTTCTCACCCTCATTATAAGCAAAGGTAGCCGTTAAGATCTTCATAATTTAGGGATAACAGGGGGTGAATCATGGACCGCAGACCATAAATCCTCGTCTATGGTCTGCGGCTCATCGGCCTGGTTTTTGAATCGGTCGTGGGAGAGGAGGTACGGTTTCCCATTCGGGACGGTGACGCACATCCAGACCGTCCCGATAAGGCTTTACAATACCAAAAGGACACTCCAGATCATCTACACTCCCAACAATTCTTGCAGGACTGCCGAGGACCACGGTACGTGGAGGGACATCATGAGTTACCAGACTACCCGCACCCACCAATGCCTGTTCACCGATGGTGACATGGGGCAGAAGGATCGCGTTTACACCAATTCGGGCACCTCGCTGAATGGTAGGACCTTGCATACACTTTGTGCAGATGGGATGGGGATCATTGGCAATCATAACCCCAGGTGCGAGAAACACATCATCTTCCAATACCGTATACTGAGCCACATACACATTACAATGAATACGAACTCTATTTCCGAGGATACACCCATAATCCACGGTAGAGTTGTTCCATATGGAACATTCATGACCTAACTTTGTCTGTTCACGTATAACCACATGGTGCCCTGTCTCGAAATGATCCCCAATCTCAACCGAAGCATAAATCACCGTACCGGACCTGATTCTGGCTTCCTTTCCAATTCGTACCGGTTGGAGCTCGATCTTGCGCCCCGGTATATATCCCAATATCACATCGAGATCCACCAGACAATCCTTACCTAATTCTATGGGTACACGGCTCTTCAGGGAGTAATTACCCATAACTCATTAACCCTCGACTTTAATGGGTACTGCAAGACCCTGTTTCTGCAGGGACTTTTCAATTGCAACAAGGGTCTGAACAATTTTATATCCCAATCGGCAATCTGAGAAAGGTTTCTTGTTCATCGTAATGGCCGTAATAAAATCCACACATTGGTTCTTTAAGGGTTCACTGGGTTCTATCTTGGGGCTGATAATATCTCCATCCCGCACCAGCAGCTTAAACTCACCGTAGGATTCGGCAACCGATTCTCCTACCGAGACCCCTCTCTCGAAGATACGTACACGCTCCAGGTTATTGAGATCGTCGAATATCACCCGTCGGCGACTCCCCACGGCCACTACTTCGCGGACCTTATTGGGATCTGCCCAACTCACGTGGATATTGGCAATCACATCATGGGCATAACCCAGGGTAATAAAGGCGATATCCTCGCGCATATTGTTGAGCATGCGGGTACCTATAGCACTGGCCCACTGAGGTTGTTGATCTAGAAGATAATTAAAAATAGATATATCATGGGGGGCCAAATCCCAAACCGCATTCACATCCTGGCGGATAGGTCCCAAATTGGTACGGGTCGCATGAAGGTAGTAGATGCGTCCAAAATCCCGAGGCCTCATGCATTCCTTCATTTTGCGGATACCCGCATTGTAGAGAAAAGTATATCCCACCATCAAGATGCACCCGGTTCGTTCCGATAGCTCACAGAGTTTCTCTGCATGCTTTAAAGTCAACGCCATCGGTTTCTCTACCAGGACATGCCGACCCGTCTTTAATGCAGCCTGAGCAAGCTCGAAATGGGTAGAAGCCGGGGTAGAAATAATAACGGCATCTATATCTTTCCTACGCAGGATCTCCTTTACATCGGTATAACCTTCAATTTGGGGATAACGACCCAAGGCTTGTTGAAGTTTACCTGCATTGACTTCGCAAACGGCTACCAACCTGGATTCGGGTAATTCATGGAGAACCCGCGCATAATTGGGACCCCAATATCCATAACCAATAAGTGCCACCCGAACAGATAAATTGGTCATATTTTTTAAGATAGATCCCTGGGTTGATCCCCCCATTTGGATCTGATCTTGCATATAAAATTGGGAACTATGTTATATATCGTCTTACCGGCTTATAATGAAGAAGAAGGTTTAGAAAAGCTTTTAGAACGTATCCGTCGTATTGCCCAGGCTTTTTCCCTGGATTATCAACTCCTGGTTGTTAATGATGGAAGTACCGATCATACTTCCCTGGTAGTAGAATCTTTCGCAAAGGTTATGCCAATCGAGCTGATTAACTTCGAAACAAATCGAGGCATCACGCAGGTTTTCCGAACAGCCTTAAAGAGGGTTTGTGAGCTGGGCCAGGAAAATGATATTTGCATTACCATGGATTCAGATAATACCCAAAATCCTTACGTCATCCTGGATATTCTTAAGAAGCTTGAAGAGCCGTTGGACATCGTGATTGCCTCTCGATTTGAACCGGGTGGGAAAATGGTCAAAGCTCCCTGGTTACGCAAATTGCTCAGTTTAGGAGTTGCCTGGCTGCTAAAACATGTGATTCCTATCCCGGGAGTTCAGGATTATTCTACCTTTTATCGCGGCTACAGAGTAGGCCTCCTGAAAAAGGGCTTCGCCCGTTATGGAGAAGCCCTCATAGAAGGATATGGATTCTCCGGGATGGCAGATCTGCTGATCAAGCTAAGTACGCTCACCCCTCGGATTGGAGAAGTCCCTCTCATCCTTCGATACGATTTAAAAGAAGGGGGATCCGGCATGAGAATCCTTCGGACCCTATGGGGATATTTAGACCTTATTCAAAGACATAAAACCTACCGATCGAGAATTAAAGATGGAACCCTCTAAAAATCCGATACCAGAAACCAAAGGTCGAGAATCAGATCCTGAAAACCAGGAGTCAGAGGTTAGTTCCGGCTCTGCCCCTCGGATTCGGATCCCGGAATTGGGAATATTTGTCCTTTTCCTGGCTTTCATCTTTGGACGGGTTTTATTCTCCGATCAAATCTTTGCCCTGCGGGATATTGCAGTTTTTGTATTCCCCCTTAAACATTTTGTTTTGGAACAGATGCAAGAGGGAATCCTCCCTCTCTGGAACCCTTATGTGGGATGTGGAACTCCTTTTCAGGCCGAGATTCAATCCCATGTACTTTACCCACTCAGCCTGATTTTCCTTCTCTTTCCCTTGAGATTGGCTTTTAATCTTTTTATCCTCATCCATTTCCTTCTGGCCGGACTTTTTATGTATCGGATGATGAAGGAATTTCAATATAACAACGGGAGTGCACTCCTGTCGGCCCTTACGTTTATGTTTTCAGGATATCTTGTCTCCCTGATCGATCTTACCAATAACCTGGCCTCATTAATCTGGATGCCGCTCATTCTACTTTTTACCCGAAGGTTTATGACCCATGAAAAAGCCAGGACAAAAAATGCAATCTGGTTGGGGATCTCTCTCGGAATTCAGTTCTTAGGTGGAGAACCTCAATACGTCTTAATAACCCTGGGAGTCAGCCTGGCCTGGATATGCTATGAAATTATTTTTAAAAATATACCCTTAAAGAAATTTACCCGGAACCCGAAGGAAACCGCTCCAGGAGTTTCGACCTGGCCCAGAACCAGTGTATTAAAGGACTGGAGGCTCCTGGGAAATATGGGGATTGCAGGACTAGTTTTCATGGGAGTGACGGCCTTTCAACTACTCCCCTTTCTGGAATACATTCGTTATTCTACCCGGGTTCAGGGATTTAGTTATACGGTAGCTACCAAATGGTCTTTACCACCCTGGCAATTACTTCAACTGATTCTTCCCCGTTTCTTTGAATTTCATTACGGATATTTCTGGGGCTATATTCAAACCTGGGTGCCGGATATTTATATGGGTATCGTGCCCATCTTTCTTATTTATTATGGCTTACGATTTTCTCTAAAGGAAAAAACGGTAGGGACTTTTTTTGCCACCTCACTAACCATTTTTGTCCTGCTTTCTTTGGGAAGTTATTTTCCCGCTTATCCCCTTTTTTATCACTATCTAAAGTTTGATACCATTCGATATCCTGTTCGATTCTTTGCACCTGCAGTTTTTTTTTATCCTTTTTTGTTGGGGAAGGACTTCGGATTTTTCTTTCCCGACAGCCTGTGTCTAAAAAAAGCTACCCGGGTCTTTTCCTGATAGCCATCTTTTTAAGCCTTCTGGGCTCCCTTTCTCCTTTTGTTATTCCCCTCCTTCCGAAAAAAGTTCCCCATCAGGTCTATCTTTCATTTCTGAAATCGGCCATACTCTTCTTCCTCCTCGGACTTTTAACCTACGGATTTCAGCGGAGCTCCTTAATATCTAAAAAAGTTTTTCAGCTAGGACTTCTGGCTTTGTTTTTTTTAGATCGAGGCCTGATGAATTCCCCTCAATTCCTCACGGCGAATTATGATTTCTTTGTTCAAGAAATCCCTCTTATCCAGAATCTCAAATCTAAATTAAAGCAAGAGGGATTCTTCCGATTTTTTGTAGAAGACACTTCAGGCATCCGGTCTTACATTTTGGATCCAAGAAACAGCCTGGAAACCCAACTCACCCGACAAAAACATTTCCTGCTCAGTCACCTTACCTACCGCATTCCCTCTATTCGGGGATCCGGAGTCATGGACCTTGAAAAACTCGATCGTATGGTTACGGAACTGGAAGTGAGTAAAGATTCCAAACTCCTGAGCCTCCTGGGGGGACGATATGTCCTAACTCTGAGAACTGACCGAGGAATGCCCGAGCCGCAGATCTATGAAAATCGTTTCTATTTACCTAGATTGGTATTTATAAGGCAGGTCAAGGTTTTCCAGACCGAGTCCGACCTGTTCAACTGGATGCTTAAAAATTCCTACGAACCCCAAAAGCTAGCCCTGGTTTTGAAACCCGCCGGGAAAGCAGGAAGTACCGAATTCGAAATATGGCCTGAGCTCCAGGCTTTAGAGTCTGAGAATATGATCGCTCCCAGAGCAAATAGCCGACACCAACCAGCTATAGATTACCTGGAATCCCAGATACACATCACCCAAGAAACGGTTAACAGACTCTCTGCCCATATTGAAACCACCACCCCCGGACTACTTTTATTGAACGATACGTTCTTTCCGGGATGGAAGGCCAGGGTTAATCAAATTCCCAAAGAGTTATTAGAGGTTAACTATCTCTTCAAAGGAATTCTATTAACCCCCGGTCGCTATGAGGTTACCTTTTCCTACGAACCGTTTTCCTATAAGTTAGGTGTTTTTATAACTTTATGGACCTTTATGATGTTAATCAGTTGGAGGATATATGAACCTCTCCGTAGCAAGATTCTCCCCTAAACGATCTCCCCGGATTCTGATAGCTTTTCTTCTTACCTGTCTTTTTCTGCAAGAGGTGCTCAGCATGCGGTTACTTAACGCTTCCAGTGATGAGACGACCCACCTTCCCAGCGGCTATAGTTATCTTAAAACCGGACAATTACGCCTCAATTTACAACACCCGCCCTTTATTAAACTACTTTGTGGAATCCCCTTACTCTTTTTGAATCCCCTATTAAATCTGGAGGATCCTGCCTGGAAAAGCGATCCACCCGATGAGTGGCGATTCGGTTTTTATTTCCTTTATATGTATGGGAACGATGCAGACAAATTACTTTTTTGGGGACGCTTACCGGTAGTTTTCCTCTCCCTCCTCTTAGGGATTTATGTGTACCGATGGGCCTACGAGCTTTTCGGAACCTTCGCAGGAGTGATGGCCCTCTTCCTGTATGCTTTTTGCCCCAATATCCTTGCCCATTCACGTTTTGTTACCATGGATTTGGGCTTGAGTTGCTTCTTCTTCATGACTCTCTATTACCTCTGGAAGTTTGTGCGAGAAGGCCGAAAGAGGAATCTTATAGCTACCGGGATAAGCCTGGGTCTGGCCCTTGCGACAAAATTTTCTGCGATTATCCTCCTTCCTATTCTAATTCTGTTACTGGCCCTGTCGACATTATGGTCTCCCGGAAATAGAACTCTATCTAAAGAGCAAAAAGTTAAGGAAAAAACAAAGGATATTCTTACGCTTTCCGGGGTCTTCCTGTCTAAGAATTTTTACCCCCGATTAAAGCCTTTCACCCTGGCTTACCTGATCATACTGGCTACGGCCGGTCTGGTTCTCTATGCCGTTTATTTTTTTCCCCACGACCCACTTTTTTATGTGAAAGGCATGATACGTGTGAACGCGGATCATAATCCCGATTATCCTGCCTACTTAGTGGGTCACTTTAAAAAAGGGGGTTGGTGGTATTACTTTCTCCTGGCATTTTTATTTAAGACCCCGGTACCGACTTTGATCCTGCTCGTCCTTACTCTTATCCTGCTCAGGCGGTATCCTGCTAAGAACTGGATAGACGACGCTTTCTTAGTTCTACCCATTGTCATCTTCATGGCCTTTACCTGTACTTTTGCCCATAATCTTGGAATCCGATATATCTTGCCGATCTATCCTTTGATATTCGTTTTTGTCAGTCGGCTGATCAATTTTTTCTTTTACCATCGACTCTGGGGATGCTTCGTTGGGATCCTTCTGGGTTTCTGGTACCTGATAACTACTGTGAGTATATATCCGGATTATCTGGCTTATTTTAATGAACTGGTCGGTGGACCTGCTCAAGGATATAAATATCTCGATGATTCGAACATTGAATGGGGCCAGGATCTGAAGCGATTAAAGACTTATCTGGATCAACACAACATTTCCAAAATCAAGCTACTTTATAGCTGGAACGCCTCCCCTGATTATTATGGAATCCGATGGGAACGTCTCAGCAAGCAGGATTGGCAAGAAAAACCCTCTCCCGGCATCTATGCCATCAACACCCATGCCCTCATCCGGGGCGAATTCTTTGCTAAAACTCAAGGAATACATACCGATTGGCTAAACCGTTATAAGCCCATAGACAGAGTTGGTTATGGCTTTTATATTTTTAAATTCGATTAAAATCCTCTCAAGGTCCTGGCATGGATGTTGAAACATTTTATCCCTGTTCAGGATTTTCAAGATTATTTTATCTTTTATGACAGATCGAAGGGGCTTCCTGCGAGGAGGGGTCGCCCTTTGCGAAGTAATCCTCAAACCCATCAACCCTTTAACAGATAACAACGAACCGTTAACAGAATGTTCACCGCTCGTTGTTCACAACACCAGGTGATCCTTAAAAAGCCAACTGTTTTAGTAACGGGTGGAGCAGGTGCCATCGGAAGTCATCTTGTAAAGCAATTAATTGAAAATAACTGTACTGTAGTTGTGCTAGACGATCTATCTTCGGGAAGAAGAGAGAATTGTCCCAACGACGCCCGGCTTATTTTCGTCAAAGGCTCTATTTTAGATATAAATCTTTTAGAGCAAATATTTACAAAATATCCTATAGAACTTGTTTTTCACATGGCTGCACACTTTGCCAATCAAAATTCTGTAGAGCACCCAGAAGCGGATCTCCTTACCAATACCCTGGGAACTTTACGCCTTTTGGAATTCTCCCGGAGATTTTCTATAAGCCGTTTTGTATATGCTTCTTCTTCATGTATTTATGGAAACTCCACCGGTTTAATCAGTGCCGATTTTATCACAAAATTAGAAACACCCTATGCCATTTCTAAATTGAGTGGAGAGGGGTATGTCCACTTTTATCATCATTTCCATAAGTTGAAAACCACCGTGGTTCGATACTTTAATTCTTACGGCCCCTATGACCGACCGGGTCCTTATCGAAGTGTAATCCCAAATTTTATCTGGCAGGCTATGAACCGACAACCTTTGATCATAACCGGAACCGGTAAGGAAACCCGAGACTTCACCTATGTGGAGGATATCGTTCATGGAACCCTTTTAGCTGCCACGCAAGAGAGTGGAATCGGCCAGATTTTTGATATTGGAACGGGGATTGAAACAGAAATTATTCAGCTGGCCGAAAAAATCAATCAGATCACTGGGAATCCGGCCGGTATTCAATATCGCGAGCGACGCAAATGGGATGATATAACCCGACGAAAAGCCAATATTGAAAAAGCTCAAAAACTTTTAAATTATAAACCCCAGGTCAGTCTGGAAGAAGGACTTAAAAGGACGTATCAATGGTTACAAAACGAGAGTCTTTCCTATACCTGTTCAGGAAGAGAATCCTACATTCCTATGTTTTAATCCTGGGCCTTCTGGGCTTTATAACAGGCTTTCTCTATGCAAACTCTTTGGAAAACGGATTTCTCTTATGGGATGATCAAAGTTATATTGTCGAAAACACCCTTATCCAGAAACTGAGTTGGTCCAATATTTATCAGATTTTTTCATCCATTTTGGTGGGTAACTACACGCCAGTTACCATTCTCTCCTATGCCTGGGATTATGCTATCTGGAAATTGGATCCTCGGGGCTATCATATCACCAACCTGCTCTTATATCTGCTCGATACCTTCCTGGTCTATATTCTGGCTTCTAAAATTTTCCAACGGCCACCTTTTGCCCTCTTATCCACCTTCATCTTCCTCGTTCATCCCCTTCATGTAGAATCCGTTACCTGGTTATCGGCCAGAAAAGATGTTCTTTCCCTGGCCTTCTTTCTGATTTCCTTTCTCCTATTTATTCAATATCTGGAACAAATGCCTGTGAAAAGTGAAGGACCCAAGAATCAGACTGAATTTTCTCTTCGACTTAAATACCTGGGAGCTCTCTTAAGTTTGATCCTGGCCCTATTGTCCAAGGCGACAACCCTTGTTTTACCCCTCGTACTGGTCCTCTATGAGGTTTGTAAAAATGGATTTGAAAGTCATCCTCGGATGATCCGGCTAAGATTCCGAATCTACCTACCGTTTTTTCTAGTCAGTACCCTGCTGACCTATGTTCATATAAAGGTTTCCCAGGTTGCCGGAGTCATACAGGAATACCACGGCGGAAGCTTTTATCTAACGCTGTTAACTGTTCCCAAAGTGCTCTGGCATTACCTTCAGCACTTTTTTCTTCCTTTAAACCTCTCAGTCTGGTACGAAATCCCCGTAGCCACTTCTCTCCTGGAATTATCCACATTACTGCCTTTATTTACCCTGCTCATAATTCTCGGTCTGACGATTAAGAGTTATACCCTTTCAAAGCGGGTATTTTTTGCCCTGAGTTGGTTTTTCATCACCCTTCTCCCGGTCTCGAATCTAATCTCTACCAGTACCCTGGTAGCAGACCGATATCTGTTCATCCCATCGATAGGTCTTTCGATTCTCCTGGGAATTACCTTAGAAAATCTGTTTTATTTCTTCGACAAATTCAAAATTTCCTCTCATAATCGCTTATTCTCCCAGGATTTCCCACGCGCCATCGCTTTATCCGGTTCCATTTTTTTGCTCTTGTCTTATTCTATTCTCACTATTGAACGGAATACGATCTGGTTCAATGACTATACCCTGTGGTCGGATGCCCTGGAAAAATCACCAAATAGTTATCTGGTCCATCATAACCTTGGAACTGCGTATTTTCAAGCAGGATATCTAGAGGCGGCCAAGAAAGAATATGAAGAGGCCTTGAAAATCAAACCCACTGCCCTGGGAACCCGTTATAATCTGGGGATTCTCTATGCTAAAAAAGATCGGCTGGATCTTGCAGAGGCCGAATTTCAGAAAGTTTTAGAGTTGAGCCCCTGGCATGCCGAGGCCCATTACAACCTGGGATTACTTTATGATCAGCAAAAGCGTTGGGATGAGGCCATATCCGCCTATCAGGGCGCACTTAGATTTAAACCGGATTATGTCGAAGCCCACAATAATCTGGGAATTTTATATTATCGAAAAGGTCTTCTCGATCAGGCTATCGAAGAATTTAATCTGGCTTTAAAGCTGAAACCGGATTATGTAAAATCCCAGAATAATTTGAAACTAGCCTACTCCAGGAAAAACCTTTCTCATATACCCAATGGATCCGAAGGGACCCCTCAACCGTAAGCCGAACTCCGGCGTCTATGAAATTGTTTTCCATTACCAGAAACCGGGCAAAACCCTGCTTTGCCGGATAGTAGGAAAAGAAAAAGAGGGAGTGACCTTTTTTGTTACTCTGTTAACTATTTTTGGCTTGATCTCCGAATAACTGTGGAAAGGCTGGAAGCCGGAAAATCAGCCCGAATTCTGACGCCCAGTTCCTGCCGGATTTTTTAATGTTGTTTAAATTCGACTATGAACACTCTCTTTTAGAGACGGCCGGGATCGGTCTTATTCTCCTGGGAGGATTGCTCATCCGAATTTACCGAATTGAAGAACCCTTTGATGGGTTTCAGGCCTTTAACGAAGGATTTTATGCCCTCCTTGCAAAAGAATATTTCAAAGGCTCTCTTCTTTATCCTAAAACCTGGAATGGTGAGATTGATTATATGGTTCCCCCTTTTCATTCTTACTGGATCTTCTTCTTAAATGAGTTGTTTGGGATTTCAGAAGCGGTCGATCGATGGGGCTCCGTAATTCCTAATCTGTTAACCCTTTATGTGGTTTATCTTCTAGGAGAGAAACTTTTCAATAAAAGGGTTGGACTTATTGCTGCGAGCCTTCTGGCATTTATTCCCATGAATGTTCTGGTGGGAAGAAATGTACAGGTCGATTCAACCTATATTTTCTTTGCTTTGACTTCCCTTTACTTTTATCTGAAATCTTTAGAAACCCACGAATATCGGAATAAAATCCTCAGCGGGATTAGCCTGGGTCTATCTCTTTTTTCCAAACAGTTTGCCGTTTTAATGTATCCTTCCCTCATACTCTGGGAAACCTATGGTCGGAATCAAACAGGTTTTACCCTTCGAAATGGGAATCTTAATTGGCTCAATAAGAAATTTTTCATTTTCCTGGGGTGCAGTCTTGTTATACCTTTACCGTTTTATCTTTACCACATACTATTTAACTGGGCCGAATTTTGGCGCATCCAGAAACTTCAGGGAGGAATTTTAGGCGTACCCACGCTCTCATTATTAAAGCTTCATCATGCAGAGATATTCTGGGGCTTTACCCCTGTCATTTATTTCCTAGGTGGAATAAGTATCATCTGGGTTTTACTCCGGCGACGGCAGGAGGTAGAAATATTTCCTGCCATATCTCTGCTTTTGATTCTCTTTGGGATCTATCTAATCTTTTATCTAAGTACCCACAAACACAGCTATTATGTTCTTATGGTGGCTCCGATTCTTTCCCTTCTGATTGGGAAATTTCTACATGATCAACTTAAAAGTTCCGTTTTGTTAAACGGTGTGGTTATCCTCACCTTGACGACTTTGCTTACTTTCTCTCTTTTGACGCTGGCCGGAAATAAGTATGGTTATAGATCCTTTAAAGATATGGGTAATTATCTCGAAGGAATCGAAAAGAACGGGTATTATCTTCTTGCTCCTGGATATGTCATAGGGGCTTATGGTCCTGTTATTCGGTATTATGCCCCCTCCGGTATTCTGCTTAACGGAGATGATCCTTCTTTTTTTCAGGAAGGAACCGGAGAGCTTAAGATTCCAGAAAGTAAACCGGTTTATATTCTAGAACCTTTTCGAGCCACCTCCCTGTCTGACCGGCAGGGAGGTCACTCGCCTACGAAGATTTTCTACAATGAACTCTGGGCACCGATTTTATTGGGAAAAGCTGTCTATCAAAGACCGGTTAATCATCACTTCTTTGCCTACGATGGGATAGAAGTTCGGGATTCCGCAGAGTTCAAAATCTTAGGTTTCTCTAAACTGGGTGAGTGGCCGGTGATGAGTATCACCAGACTTCCCGAAGATGTAAAAATATTCAGAAGTAAAGGAGATTTTGTAGGAAAATAAACCGATGAAACCTTCCAGGCTATTCTTTCTGATTCCCGTCGTCCTCTTGCTTATCCTGGGTTTACAGGTCCTTTTAAGCATGGGGCAGATTTCGATAACCTACGATGAGTTCGCCCATCTCCCGGCCGGATACTCTTATTTAAAAACGGGAGATTTTCGTATGTATAGCCATAATCCTCCCCTCATCAAACTGATTACAGCCTTTCCTCTCCTGTTCCTGGATATTCGATTACCCCAGAGTAACTATTGGGACTCTGAAGAAGTACCTGTACGACCCTGGTTTTACGGCATGGATTTTATGCGGGCTAACCGTACCCAATATCTCCATCTCTTTTTTTATGCCCGGCTCATGACCTTATTCCTTTCAGGTCTCCTGGGATTCCTCGTTTTCTTATGGTCCCGTGAATTTTATGGAACCCCGGCAGGATGTTTTTCTCTATTTCTTTATGTATTCTGTCCTAATATTCTGGCCCAGTCAGGTCTCGCTACCGTCGATTTAGGAACCAGCCTTACGATATTTCTGGCCGTTTGCTGCTTTTATCACTACTTAAAAGCCAGGACGTACGGTCCTACGTCCTTACAACTTCCAACCCTGTTCCTCTCCGGGATAACCTTAGGGTTGGCTTTGCTATCCAAGTTCACAGGACTCCTGTTGCTAATCCTCTATCCCATCCTCCTGGGCTGGCAGTTTATCCGCTCTCGTGGGAAATCCCGGACGACAAACAACCGACGACAGGCCATGGTGATTCCTTTTCTGGGAATCGTTCTCATAGCCTTCCTTACCGTCCATATAGGCTATGCTTTCCAGGGAAGTTTTTCTCCGTTGGGAAGTTATCACTTTACCAGTAATTTTTTAAAACCTCTGAATCATCCCCTTCTCAAAAATATCCCGGTTCCTTTGCCGTTTTATTACCTGAAAGGATTTGATAACCAAAAGGTAAAGGAAGAGTACGGTTCCGAGACCATGCTTCTGGGAGAAGTCTCCAGAACCGGCTGGTGGTACTATTACTTATTTGTCCTTTTATTCAAAGTCCCTCTTCCTATCTTTATATTCCTGATCCTGATTTTTTTGCGACGAGCTACCGGCCATAGACGACCCCGGGTAGAGGATATTTTTCTTCTGGTTCCGATAGGGGTTATTCTGATAACCTTCTCTTTTGTCAGACTTCAGCTCGGAATTCGCTACATTCTTCCGATACTTCCCTTTTTGTTTGTTTATTTGGGTCAGACCGTTCATTTTCTCCAGAAAAATAAAAAAACACGGGAATTTGCCCCTTGTTTTGAACCTGTCGAGGACCTCCCTCTTTCCCTTTCTGTAAGTGGGGAGGAGATTGTCCTTCGAAAGTCTCAGGGCGAACGGGATACCAACGCCCTTCAAAAAAAGCCTGCTCTTGAAAGTAAAAAAACCTGGATAACTGCCTTGATGATGGGTTTATCTTTTTGGTATCTTATTTCGTCCCTGAGCACTTACCCCAATTATTTGTCTTATTTTAATGAACTCGCCGGTGGGCCCAGAAACGGATACCGGATCTTATCCGACGCTAATCTAGATGTAGGACAGGGTCTTATCCAATTAAAGAAGTATTTAACGGAACAAAGGATCGAGAGAATAAACCTTTTATACTTTGGATGGGTAGATCCCGGCCTTTATGGAATTCAAGCCAATCAATTTCCCCATTTATCCTCGCATGGAGTTTATGCCATCAGTGTAGCCTATTTACAGGGTATTCCTTTTATTCGGATGGATGCACAAGGGCGGGTTTACCGTTTACCTCCGGAGTTTTTTGAGATGTTTAAGAACTTAGAACCTGAGGCACAGATTGCCAATTCGATTTTTATCTATAAGATTCCAGAAAAATCATGACCTCGCATTCCCCTTGTTTAAGCAGGGATCGAGGCAGGAGAAGAGGATGCTTTTAGCATAAGCTCCATGGCATTTTTTATACTTCTTTCCACTTCCGCAGGGGCAGGGATCATTACGACCGATCTTGGGTGTTTGTCGGACAACAGGAGCTTGCTTGACTTCAGACTCGCTGGTATTGGTCTGGAGCTCATCGGTGTCAATATGGATACCCCAGGTATTGTTAGTGATTTCACTTGTGGCGGTGACAAGGGAGGATTTTTTTCGGGTTACGACGGAGAATTTAAAAATAGCCTCGACCGTCTCTGTGTTAATCCGGTCTATCATTTCGGAAAACATTTCATAACCTTCCTTCTGGTACTCCAGAAGGGGGTCTTTCTGCCCGTATCCTCGGAGACCGATTCCTTCCCTGAGTTGATCCATCGCATACAGGTGGGCCATCCAGTTCCGGTCGATGGTTTTCAACATAATCCATCTAAGGAAGGCATTCATTTTGGTCTCTGCAGGGGCAATCTCTCCAAAGGCGTAGGTGAAAATATCATCGGGAATTCCTTCAACCTCTTTCTCTTTCAGTTCGTATTTCTCCTCAAATCCTTTACGAAGAATTTCCAGAAGACGCTCCCAGGTTAATTCCTCGATCACCGTATTTTCAAAGGAAACGTATACAGAGTACTTATCCAGAAGCTCAGCCTTTAGCCCGTTCAAATCCCAGTCTTCAGGATATTGGCCTTCGGGGGCGTATTTATCGGCCAGATTATAGAGTACATCTTCGATCATATCGAAGAGATCCCCCTTGAGGTTTTCACTGTAGATGATATGATCTCGTCGGGTGTAGATAACTTCTCGCTGTTTATTGTTGACATCGTCATATTTGAGGAGGTGTTTTCGAATCTCAAAATTACGGGCTTCTACCTTTTTCTGGGCGTTTTCAATGGCCTTAGTAACCCAGGGATGCTCGATAGGCTCATTTTCATCCACTCCGAACCGCTCCATAATGGCAGCTACCTTCTCCGAGCCAAAGATTCGCATGAGATCATCTTCCAGAGATAGATAAAAACGAGAAGATCCTGGATCGCCCTGTCGTCCGGAGCGTCCGCGCAACTGATTATCGATTCTTCGGGCTTCATGGCGTTCCGTTCCTATGATGTGAAGACCCCCCAGTTCCACAACTCCAGGACCCAATACAATATCCGTTCCGCGGCCTGCCATATTGGTTGCGATGGTAACGGCATTCCGCTGCCCAGCCCGGGCTACAATCATGGCCTCTTTCTCGTGATGTTTGGCATTCAAAACATGATGGGGAATTCCGGTCCCTTTTTCACCGCGCTCCTTTAACACCTGCCGAAGCTGTTCGAATTTCTCAGGACTTAAAATTTTCTTTAAGTGGACAAGTTCCAACATCTTGCTCAATCTCTCCGACTTTTCTATAGAAACCGTTCCTATCAGGGTAGGTTGACCTTTAATATAGCAATCTACAATCTCATTCACGACGGCGTTAAACTTGGCCCGTTCGGTTTTGTAAACGACATCGGGATAATCCACCCGGATCATGGGTTCATTGGTGGGAATAACCACCACATCTAACTTATAAATATCGGCGAATTCAGCCGCCTCGGTCGCGGCGGTTCCCGTCATACCTGCCAACTTTTTATAAAGACGAAAGTAGTTCTGAAGGGTGATGGTTGCAACGGTCTGGGTTGCCTTGGCAATTTTAACTCCTTCCTTGGCCTCTACGGCTTGATGAAGTCCATCGCTCCACCGACGTCCTGGCATCATACGGCCTGTAAATTCATCCACAATAATAACTTCTCCGTTGTGTACCACATAATCCACATCCTTCTCAAACATGGTATAGGCCCGAATGAGCTGATGAATATTATGGAGCTTCTCGCTTTTCTCTTCGTACTCTTTAGTCAGTCGCTGCTTGGCGTTTTCCTTTGCAACCCGACTGAGAGATTCATCCTGTTCAATCTGGAAGAATTCCGTATCGAGATCCGGGAGAACAAACAGATTTTCTTCCCCCCGGGAGAGAATTCTCTGCCCCTCTTCGGTCAACTCAACACTATTCTCCTTCTCATTAATTACATAGAGTAGACCCTCTTGAAGCTCATGGACACGCTTATCCCGAATAAAGTCGTCTTCCACCCGAACCATCATCTTTTTAGCGTCTTTGTGTTCGGCGATATAAGCAAGGAGTCGTTTATTTTTGGGATCCCCTTTTTCCACCTGAAGCAATTTAACGTACTTTTCATAAGCATCCGGGTCCGTTTCATCATACTTGAGGACTTCCTCGAAGATTTTATTAACGATATTTTGTTGTCGTGCGACCAGATTTTTGACGGGGAGTTTAAACTCATCGTAGCGGTGGGAATCCTGTTCTACCTCTCCGGATATAATCAGGGGCGTTCTCGCCTCGTCGATTAAAATACTGTCCACTTCATCCACAATAGCATAAGCCAATTCCCGCTGAACCCGATCCTTGGGAGAATCCTTCAAATTATCTCGGAGATAGTCAAATCCAAACTCATTGTTCGTCCCATAGGTAATATCACAGTTATAAATCTGCTGTCGTTCCTGGGTACCCATGTAGTTCTGGATGGCTCCAACCGTCATTCCCAGAAACTCATAGATTTTGCCCATCCATTCCCGGTCTCGTCGGGCCAGATAATCGTTAACGGTTACAATATGAACACCTTTTCCGGAAAGGGCGTTGAGATAAGCGGGAAGGGTTGCGACCAGGGTTTTTCCTTCTCCGGTTTTCATTTCGGCGATTTTCCCCTGATGCAGCACTATTCCACCCATTAATTGAACGTCAAAATGCCGCATTCCCAAAGTTCTCTTGGAGACTTCTCGAACTACTGCAAAGGCTTCGGGAAGAATTTCGTCTAGGACCCGCTGCATTTCCCTATAAATAGCTTCATGGATAAAGGCTTTAACACCTTTTGTCAGGGTATTCTCACTTACACCTTCAAAGTCTGCTTCATCTTTTACTTCCTTAACGATTTCTTCGATCTCCTTCTCCAGAGCACCGATGACACTTCGGGTTAAAAAGTCTTGTGGACTCCGGTCGAGATTTACGAGAGCACTTTCTTTATTTTCCTGATCTCCGAACTTTTCCTTGAGAAATTTAATAACTTCCCTTCGGGATTCCAATTTAGCCCGTATGCCTTCCTGAACCCCCTCTTTTAACCGGGCTCTAAAAACCTCCGTCATTCCCCGGATTTGTTCATCACTCATGACCCGAAAATCATCTGGGAGTACCTGGGCTAAGTCCTTTTCTTCAGACAGTTCTCGCCGGCAGAGGGCAGTTTTTTCCTTTAAGGCTTTTTCACCGAGTATTTTGAGCTCCGGGAATATTTCTCCCAAACTTTTTCCCTGGGCCAGTCCTTCCCGACAGCGTAAGGTTTTTTCTTTAAGTTCCTTTTCACTGAGGAAGCGGTTTTCTAAGTAATTAATCCGATCAACGATAGGCTGAAGACTTCTTAAAGTTCTATCATTTTTTGAAGGAATGAGAGAGGTGAGTAACGACATCCACATATTTATTATGACTCCTTTTAGCTTTTTCTAAAAAAAGCAAATTTCTCTTATTAACTTATTAAAAAGTAAGCTTATTCAGGTTCAGCGCTTTAATTTAACCTATCTTAGCCTAAAAGTCAAGGAGTTTTCCGGGTAAGAACCCGTTCCGTTTAGCAGGTATACTTTCTTAACTCCCCCCTGGGCGTCAGGATAAAGTTCATGGATTTCAAATTGGGACTTTCACCCTTTATTCCGGCGCGTATGCCCTTGGGGTGGAGTCAGGAGGGTGTTTGACTCAGCGGTCAAATAGCTGCAGATCCTCCCACCGAGATGAAAGACTTTACGATCTACAGGCTATAATTCGAAAGAAGCATTGTTTAAAGTGACATACCCCCATCGATCACAAGGGCAGAGCCGGTCATGAAGGCGGCTTCGTCGGAAGCGATATAGAGGGCCGCATGGGCAATTTCCTCGGGTTTACCCATTCGTCCCATGGGTTGGCGGGCTATAAAGGCCTGCCGAGCAGTTTCCATATCCGGATAAAGCTTACTGGCCACTCCATTAAGGATAGCGGTTTCTACCGTTCCAGGACAGAGGCAGTTAACCCGGATATTATCCTTTACAAACCCTAAAGCCATACCCTTTGTAAGGGAGATGATGGCTCCTTTGGAAGCCGAATAAGCATCGCGGTTGGTATAGGGTCGAATCCCATTTGCAGAAGCCATGTTGATGATACAACCACCACCTTGTCTCCTCATATGGGGAATCGCGAACTTAGAACCCAAGAAGACCGATTTCAAGTTAACTCCCATCACCCGGTCCCATTCCTCTTCCGTTAGAGTTTCCACGGTACCCACGACAGAAATTCCTGCATTGTTAAACAAAATGTCTAACCGATTCCAGGTATTAACCGTTATCTCTACCATTCGTCGGGCATCTTCAATTTGTGAGACATCGGCTCGAATGAATATTGCATTTCCTCCCTGATCCTTGATAAGCTGAACGGTATCCACCCCGCGTTCGTTATCCAGGTCTACCACACTCACTTTCGCGCCTTCTTTTGCAAATAGAATAGCTGTTGCACGTCCAATTCCCGAACCGGCTCCTGTAATCAAAGCAACCTTATCTCGAAGTTTCATCAATTTGTTCTGTGCCCCGCGCCTATTGAGTTTAGTCCATAGTTCATCATTGAATGGTTTTGTCTATCACCCTTCAGCGAGGGGATAGAGGACCAACCAAAAACAACGGGCAACGGACTATGGACCCAAGAACCCGATCAATCTTTAAACTGACTCATCACCGTTTTGAAAATCTTATCCGGATTGGGAAGATAAAAGTCTTCTAAACTCGGACTAAAAGGAACCGGAGTTGGAGGCGCATTGACGCACTTGACCGGAGCATCCAGGTAATCAAACGCCTTGTCTGCAATAATGGCCGCGATATTACGCGCCATGGAACAATTGGGAGTACTCTCATCCACGATCACCACTTTTCCGGTTTTCTTGACAGATTCCAGGATCGTGGCTTCGTCTAAAGGCCAGAGAGTTCTCGGATCTACGACCTCAGCGTCGATTCTTTCACTGGTTAACTTGTTGGCGGCTTCTAAAGAAAAATCTACCATACGGGAGATGGCTACAATAGTTACATCTTTACCGGGTCTTTTAATATCCGCCTTACCCAGAGGGATCGTATAACTTTCCTCAGGTACAGGACCTTTTTTCCAGTATATAAGCTTATGCTCGAAGTCAACGACCGGATCATCATCTCGAATAGCGGAGATAAGAAGTCCCTTCATATCATAAGGAGTTGAAGGGGCAATGAGTTTGAGGCCGGGAATATGGGCAAAGATAGAATAAAGGGTTTGGGAATGCTGAGAAGCTTTTCGAAGACCTGCCCCGATGGTGGTTCGAAGGACCATGGGAACCTTAGCTTTTCCTCCAAACATATATCGGAGCTTGGCAGCCTGGTTTAGAATCTGATCCAGACAGGTTCCGAGAAAATCATTATACATCAATTCCACAACCGGTCGTAGTCCGGTCGTGGCTGCCCCTACAGCCGCCCCTACAAACCCTGCCTCAGAAATGGGACAATCCCGAACGCGCTCTTTTCCGAATTCCTTGATAAATCCTCGGGTCGTACCCAACGGTCCGCCCCATGCATCCTCGTCTACCGTAGTCGCTCCTCCGGCAATATCCTCTCCCAAGAGGATCACGGTGGGGTCGGCCCGCATCTCACTTCGCAAAGCCTCTTGAATTGCTTGTTGATAGGTTATTTCTCTGGTAGCCATATGTTATAATAACGCATACGATTCAGATACCAAAGGAGTTGCATAAAGACCCCTGAGGGTTGATTCCGGTTCTGGGTATTCACTTTTTTCTGCAAACTCAATGGCGTCCTGAATCTCTTTTTTCACCTTTTCTTCGATTTCCTTGAGTTCGACCTCTGATAAAAGGTTATGGGATAAAACCCGTTCCCTGAAGCGAGGAATAGGATCTCGTTTTCGATATTCTGCGATTTCCTCTTTAGTCCGATAACGCTGTGCATCCCCTTGATAGTGACCGTAGAAACGGTAGGTTTTACATTCTACCAGGGTAGGTCCTCCGCCGGATCTCGCTCTTCGAATGGCTTCATCGGCTACTTCATAAACTGCAAAGACGTCCATTCCATCTACTACAACCCCGGGTATATTATAACTGGAAGCCCGATCGGCAATATTTTGAATCTTTTGATGGTATCGTTGGGGAGTTGCTTCGGCATACAGGTTGTTCTCGGCAACAAAAATGACGGGTAAATTCCAGATGGAAGCCAGATTCAAACCTTC
>JAUQPW010000167.1 GCA_030550175.1 bacterium | reverse complement strand
GTGTAAGTATAAGAAAGAAAAGCGCCTATGCTCCCATACCCTCACACTTAAAAATACACCTTCCTACTCCCACACCCCCATACCCCCACACTTCCCCACTCCTTTACTTCTCTACTTACCCTACGCTGATCAGCTCCAATTTCTTAGCCCAACGTTTTTCTAAAGCCCATTTAAGTTTTTGATGTTCGGGTCGGGAAAGGGTAGGATCTTGTCGGACAATCCGAAAGGCTTCTTCTCGGGCCAGTTCCAGAATTTTCGCATCGCGAAGGATATTGGCTACTCTCAGGTCGGGCAAACCCGACTGCTTGGTACCAAAGAATTCCCCAGGTCCTCGAATTTCCAGATCTCGTTCCGCGATGATAAATCCATCGGTAGTTTCGATCATGGCATTGAGACGCCTCTTAGCCTCTTCACCGACAGGTTGATGGGCCAGAAGCAGGCAATAGGATTTATAAGGACCTCGTCCGACACGACCCCGGAGTTGATGGAGTTGAGAAAGACCGAATCGTTCTGCGTGTTCTACCAACATCACGGAGGCATTGGGCACATCGATCCCTACTTCCAAAACCGTTGTAGAAACCAAGATTTGAATCTCCTGGTTTTTAAAAGCCGTCATGATCTGTTCCTTTTCTTCACTACCCATTCGACCATGGACTAATCCTACTTTAAACTGGGGAAAGATCTCGGTGCTTAATTGATTCGCCATTTCTGTTGCAGCTTTCAAGTCTAAGATTTCAGATTCCTCCACCAGCGGATAGATCACATAAGCCTGACGGCCCTGTTCTACTTCCTGCCTGATCCGGTTATAAACCCGATCCCGGTCCCGATCATAAAATAAAAGGGTTGTCACCGGAGTTCGACCCGGAGGTAACTCATCGATAATGGATACATCCAAATCCCCATAAATTGTTAGTGAAAGCGTCCTGGGAATAGGAGTTGCTGTCATGATAAGAACATCCGGTTGATATCCCTTTTCTTTTAGAGTGGCTCGCTGCATAACCCCAAATTTATGCTGCTCATCAATAATAACAAGTCCCAATTTCTGGAACTCTACATCTTTCTGAATTAAAGCATGGGTTCCGATAATGATCTGAGTCTGCCCTTCCCTTATGTTGGACAGGTATTGCTCTCGTTCCTTCTTCCGGAGTTTGCTGGTCAGCAGGCAGGTCGTAAGTCCTAGTTTTTCTACAAACCCGGAGATATTTCGATAGTGTTGTTCCGCCAGGATTTCTGTGGGAACCATGATTGCTCCTTGATAGCCGGCTTCTACAGCCCAGAGCAGCGCAATAAGGGCCACAATTGTTTTTCCGGAACCCACATCTCCCTGAAGCAGCCGATTCATGGGATGGACAGATTGCATATCCCTTTTAATTTCGGAAAGCACACGCTCCTGGGCCTCGGTCAATTGATACGGAAGTAAAGCTCTCAGGCGCTGCTCCAGTTCTCCGGTAAACTGAAACTGAATTCCTTTCTGTTTGGTGGCAACCCCACGCTTCTTCAAACCAAGTCCCAGTTCCAGAAGAAAAAATTCGTCGAAAACCAATCGACGGTGTGGTTCGGAAGTTCCTCGATCCAGTTTTTCAATGTCATCATCCTCCTCGGGAAAATGGACCCGACGTATTGCTTCCGGCAGATCCAACAGGCCGTATTTTTCTTTGATTCCAGGCGGAAGTATTTCTTCCAAAGCATCTGCGTAGCGATCTACAATGGACTTCATGACCCCTCGTAAAGTCTTTTGGTAAAGTCCTTCACTGAGGGGATAGATGGGTACAATGCGTCCCATGTGGACATGGGTCGTTTGCCGGGCTCCTACCCCGATAGGCAGGTCGGTTTCTTCCTCGTCCAAAATTTCATATTCCGGTTGGATCATTTCCCTGGGAGCGTAGCGGAAGCTGGTTTGAAACCCGCCTTTACTAAATTTAACTTTCCCATAAAGGATAACTTTGCTTCCTTTTTTAAAGATCTGTTTTAAATAAGGCTGATTAAACCATTTAGCCACTAAGGTACCGGTATCATCTCCGATGAAAGCCTCGAAGATTTTGGTTTTCTGTCGAGGTGTCGTAACCACTCCGGTATTTTTAATTTCTCCATAAACTGTCTCCCACGCCTCGGATTCCAGCGCTGCAATGGTTTTAATATGCCTTCTATCTTCATAACGTCGGGGAAGGAAGAAAAGAGCATCTTCAACGGTCGTCAGGTTAAGCTTCTTTAAAATTTGGGCCCGCTTTGGGCCCACTCCCTTGATATACTGGAGTGGAGTACTTAAGCTGAAGGGGGAGACATCGGAATCATCATTTTGAGACTCCGAAGGGTTCTGAGGCGCGGAGGTGTGGGGAGATTGGGATACGGGGATTGTCTTTTGGTCTCCGTGTCTTCGGGTCTCTGAATCTCCCCTTCCCAGAATATCCCCACGTCCCGAGATGGTATCTAACAATTGTAAGGCCTCGGTGACAATCTCTATTTTTCTCTGTCGAGGAACCGTATCATACCCTTGGAACAATCCTTCTAAGATCCAAAGTTTTTGTTGAATTTCAAAAGTAAGGGATTGGGTATCTAAATTTCGAATACAACTTAAAACAGTTTTCTCCAGATCTTGAACACGCTCTATATTGGCGAAGTTATTTTTAGCGGCATATTGAAGGGGTTTTTTTATAATAGCTAGAAAAGCTTCAAATAAAATCAATACTCTCCATGATCCGTGATCTGTTGTCCGTTATGGCTTGTCAAAAGCAACGGACAACAGACAACAGATTAAGGACGTCTTTACTGCCGGTAGGGAACCCAGACCCCATTGGCATCGAAATACCCATAGGGAGTGGACCCTCCTCTTCCCGTATCGGGTACTGTTGCGGGCATCCCGCTACTTCTATAATCCTGCCATGGTGAACGGTAGGAGTTGTAATAGCCATAGTCGTAGTAACCATAGCAAGATGGAGAAGTACAACGCGATTCCCAACGTCCCGGCACCCATTTTTTATCATATTTCCAATAATCCGGTATCCAAATCGGCTGGTAGGACCAATATCCAGGTACCCAACGTTTGTAGTATTTATAATGGCCCGGAATCCAACGATAACAAATCTCACTGCATCCTCTATATCTATCCCCACAGGAATAAGGATATTGGGAGTTATAACACTCAGGATAACTCCAACTGTAATCCGACCATCGAGAAAGATAAACTTCTTGAGGTGAAGTTGAAGGAACCAGAGAACGTTCCTGGGCTCCGGTCGGTAGAGCAAAATATAATAATAAGCCAGCCATTAAGAAACTTATAAGAAAAAATACCCTACAGCTTATTGTGAAAGGCATAAGGAAACCTCCTTTTTGGTTCAATATGAGATGGTGGGGTAAAGGGGGGGTGGTGGGGTCTCATCTCCTATCCTGTTCCTATCCCCTCACCATCTCACTGCTTCACCACCCCATCATCACGGATAAAAGACAACTATCCGGTCTCTTTACTTATCCACAGAGTCTTTTCTCCAAAAAATACCCAATACAATCCCTACAAGGATTCCTACAGCGATGAAGACAATGAGATTAACCACGAGATTTTTAACCGTATCCAACCCATAGTAGTTTGTTATGCGGTCATAGACATTCCACATGACCCAATTTAAAATCCCAAAGCATCCTATTACAAATCCTTTAATTGTATCTGAATGGACCCGATGGCGGATTTTCCCTACGATAAAGCCTATAAGAATACCTGAAAGAGGACCTATAACGGCTATCCAATTAATGATCATCACCACCGTCTTTTCATCAACAATTTCTTTCACGTCTTCACCTCCCTCTTATATTCTGAACTTCTCTTTTGTAAATTTCCTTATTTAAAACATATCGTTCGCATCCCGCCCGGACTCTTTCCAGATCCTTGTCGGTTACAGCCCGCTTTGGCTTTGCCGGAATGCCCGTCACAAGGGTATTGGGTGGAATGATGCTTCCTTCGGCCACTACGGCTCCAGAGGCTATTATGCAATTCTCTCCAATCTTTGCTCCATCCAGGATGATGGCTCCCATGCCGATTAAACAATTCGATTCAATATGGCATCCGTGAATAATGGCACCGTGGCCAATCGTCACGTTATCTCCTATGATAAGGTCATATCTATCCAGGGTAACATGAAGAAGACATCCGTCCTGGATATTGGTTCTTTCACCAATCCGTATAGAGTTAACATCTGCCCTTATAACCGCATTAAACCAAACACTGGAATGCGCTCCAATTTTTACATCTCCGATAACCTGGGCACTTTCCTCTACAAAAGCAGTTTCGTGAACTTTAGGAATGATACCTCTATAGCTTTTAAGCATATAAGCTGCTGATAAAGGCCTGGGTAGGAAGGTTTTGGACGGCTACTCTGAACCCGGCTCATAACCCGGCCTCTACTATCGACAAACCTGTCAATCTCATTCTTCTAACATTCGGACATTCAGAAGGTATGAAATCACACTTACAAAATAATTTCAAGAAAAAAGTTCGTGTTTTTATCTTATAATGATAGTTTCAGAAAGCGTAATGGGTTCGTCCATGTGTCCTGACAAGTCAAGCCAAGTAATCTCTTTGAGCCGTGGGAAGACTTTATCTCCTTTACTTTGGATTTCGGCTTACCTCGCTCCTCGCAAGGACATCCCAGGTTGTGGATCCACTGAACGTCCTCGCCTGTTATTTCCTTAAAGAACTTAAAAAGATTTAAACATCGCTTTCTTCCTTGAAACAACGATGGGGTTCAGTTTTTATGGCTAAACATAGAAGCGAGGTACCGAACGGAAAATTCATTTTTCTCAGGAAG
>JAUQPW010000003.1 GCA_030550175.1 bacterium | reverse complement strand
TGAGGGCCGCACTATGAGATCAAAATTAAGTAGACAGGGTAACAGGGTAATAGTGTGTTAACGTTTCAGGTATTCTCTGACAAAACTTTCAGGGGTCGTTTTTCTAACCTAACCCCCTTCCCGCGTCGGGAAAGGGGAGCTCTGGAATTACCTGGGTCTCAACTCTCCCCTTTCCTAGGAGGGAAAGGGAGTCTCGGAGAGGTTAGATTCAAAAAACCTGCCCCGGAAAGCCCTGACAAAGGGAGAAGACTTCTCATTTTCTCTTTATTATAAACTATCGATTTGATTTATCCATGGGGAACGTAGAAGTCTAAGGGGTAGAGGAGTATAGGTGTAAATTCTCCTACCATGCTCCTACCCCCCACCTTTCAGGATCCTTCGTGGATGTATGATTAAAACCGGTAAAAGGAGAATCAAGGATTCCTATGGCTGCTGTATTAAGAATAGGCGTTGGTGGCCCGGTAGGGTCAGGTAAAACTGCTTTGATTGATACCCTTTGTAAACGAATGCGAGATACTTATCAGTTAGGGGTGGTGACCAACGATATCTATACCAAGGAGGATGCAGAATTTTTGATTCGAAGTGGGGCTTTACCTCCGGATCGGATCGTCGGGGTTGAGACCGGTGGCTGTCCACACACGGCTATCCGGGAGGATGCTTCCATTAACCTGGAAGCTATTGAAGAGTTAATAGCCCGAGTTCCCCAACTTCAAATTATTTTTGTAGAAAGTGGGGGAGATAATCTGGCCGCTTCTTTCAGTCCCGAGTTGGTGGATGCCTGGATCTACGTAATTGATGTTTCTGAAGGGGATAAAATACCTCGAAAAGGGGGTCCTGGAATTACCCGTTCTCACCTCCTGATAATCAATAAAATTGACCTGGCCCCTTATGTAGGAGCCGATCTGGAAGTCATGCGGAGAGATTCTTTGAAGATGAGAAATGGAAAGCCTTTTATCTTTACCAACTTAAAAACCGGCGAAGGAGTCCAGGACGTAATCCGATGGATTCAACGAGAGTTACTTTTTGAGGCCTGATCCCGTAATTTAATCTCCGTTCCCATTCCTTAACAGGGAGGAAAGGCCCCTTCCCGACGCAGGAAGGGGCGCTGGAGGAGCCAGGTCCAAAAAACTTACCCCAGAAAGGGGAGGGAAGAAGAGGTTATACGTTTCATGGAGGCTTACTATAGGCCTGGGAGGGCAGGGATATTACGATTAGAATTCGAAAAGCACAACGAAAAGACCGTTTTAGTCCGTTCTTATTCAAAACTCCCGTTACAAATTTTACGCCCTTATCCCTTCCGCGAACCGGATTTAGTCTATCTTCCTTTGATTAATCCTACCGGAGGAATCGTAGGTGGGGATACCTTCCATATTCATATTTCTCTCAGAAAAGGCGCTCGGGTTTATCTCACAACCCAATCTGCTACCAAGATCTATCGGATGATAAAGGGAGAAGAAAGTGTTCAGCAAATAACCTTTGAAATCGAAGAAGGGTCTGAGCTGGCTTATCATCCCGATAAAGTCATTCCCTTCGGGGGATCTTCCTTTCGCCAGACGCTTCATGTTCACCTGGATGCCACCAGTCGGTTTTCCATGTCTGAAATTCTTACCCCGGGTCGGCTTTTCAGAGGAGAAAAATTCTCGTTTCAAAGATATTACAGTCGTACCGAAATACGCGAGGAAAATACCCTGGTGTTTCTAGATACGTTGGATCTCCAGCCCGAAAAAGAGAACCTGCTAGAACCGGGTTGTTTAGAGGGATTTGAGTATCTATATACGGCTTACTTTCACCATGAAAAAACTCTGCGGAGTTCGGAAAAACCCCAGAACCTCTTAACCTATCTTCTCCAGGAACTTCAACGTCTCTCAGCTCCTTCCTTTCAGGAAGAAAATCAAACCGAAGGCTTCCAACCCCTCCTCTTGGGTTCTGCGACGACTACCCACTATGGCGGAATCCTGGTCAAGGTTTTATCCCATTCCCCTGTTTTATTAGATGAATTCTCCCGCCGGGTTCGGGACCATTTATATCCTGTCTATCCTGCCTGATTCGGGAATATCCTTTAACAAAACTTTAATCGCAGGGTAATAGAACTGTAATAATTTTACCATATTTTTAAGCTGGGTTGTGTAAGAGGGAGTTTTATTTCCGTAAGGAGTTGGGATTTAGGAAGTTAGAACTTTAAAAACTAAAAGGAGGATACAGGCATGATTCATAAGAGGAAGCAATTCATTGAAAAATTCAAGATCTTACTGATTCTCGTAATCGGTTTAGTTTTATCAGGTTCTGTATTTGCAGCAGAAGAAAAAAAGCAGGAGAAAAAGGAGGAAAAAAAAGAAGAGGCGAAGCCCAATGTTTTTTCAGCAGCTGCAAGCAAGATTACTTTCGACGGATATTTTCAATTACAATTTTCGACCAGTTCGGTAGATAAAAAAGATGATCCTACCACGCCCGATAAGAATGAGGGAGTTGTGCAGGATTCTTTTGAGATTCGTCGGGCCAGACTGGGATTGCGGGCTAATTTTACGGACTGGATCGTCGGACGCTTCCAAATAGATGCAGCGGCTTCTACGGCTATCTTACGAGATGCTTATCTAGATCTGGGATTTGATCCCAAATTTGAAGTAAGATTCGGTCAATTTAAGAAACCTTTTAGCCGAATTCAGCTTCTCTCTTCCAGTGTATTTCCCATGATTGAAAGAGGGATTCGAATCCGGGGGGTTAGTCAAAAAGCCCTGGATAATAGCCTGGAGGATCTAAAATTTAGTGAACGAGACATCGGAGTCATGGTTTTCGGAAATTTTAAGGAAGCCTTTGGTAAAGATACGGGTATAGGCTATCAACTGGCCGTTGTGAATGGGGCAGGTCGAAATGTGGTTCCAGATACGAATAATGGAAAATTGATTAACGGGCGAATAAACGTAATTCCTGTAAAAGGATTAGAGCTTGCCGTGAGTGTTTCCAATAATACCATCAATGGAGATCCTCTTGTCATTGACTCCACCAATGTGCAGGCTTATGGATTTGATTTCCAGTATCGTCCCGATCCCAATAACGGAATCTGGCTTATAGGGGAAGTCGACTTTGCAGATAACTTTGATCCGGCCACCGGTGGGTTTTTAAGAGGAGATGATACCGCTCATCTCTTTGGGGTGACGGGAATAGCAGCTTACCGTTATCCTCTTACCACCAATAAGCGACTGGTAGCCATTGAGCCTGCCTTTCGAGTTGATTTTACAGATCCCGATACCGACAAAAGTGATGATGCAGCGACTTTAATCACGCCGGGGCTTAATCTTTATTTTCACAAGAGTGTAAGATTGATGTTCAATTATGACTTTGTGGTGTTTCAGGATAATCGCGATACCGAATCCGCCTTTCAATTTAGGGCCCAATATATTTATTAGTTAAGTTGCAATGGGAAGCATCAATCGAACTGTGGTTCCCTTCCCGACCTGGCTTTCAATCCGCATGGACCCTTCATGAACTTCTACCAGGTGCTTAACAATGGCCAGGCCTAACCCGGTTCCTCCTTCGGCTCGGGACCTGGCCTTATCGACTCGATAGAAGCGCTCTCCCAGTCTCGGAAGGGCGCTTTCAGGAATTCCAATTCCGGTATCTTTTATGGCTATCTCCATCAGATGGGGTTGATCTTCTCTCACCCTGGCTTCAATACTTACCCTTCCTCCCTTTTCCGTATATTTAATTCCATTATCCACCAGATTCACCAAGATCTGAATCAACCGATCTCGATCGGCCAAAACAGGGGGAAGATCTTTGGAAGCCTCGAAGGTAAGTTGAATCCCTTTATCCAGGGCTTTCTGTTGCAACATGAGGAGCACACTCTGAACCACCTGTTCCACAGGCACCACACTTCTCTCGATTTTTATCTTTCCCAGCTCGATGTTGGAGAGGGTTAGAAGGTCATCTAATAATCGGCTCAAGCGATCACTATGGCTGGCCACGATTTTTAGAAACCGAACGGCATGGTCTTTATCGTCTATGGCCCCATCCAATAAGGTTTCGACAAATCCTTTAATAGCCGTTAAGGGAGTTCTCAGTTCGTGGGAGACGTTGGCTACAAAATCAACCCGCATCTGTTCCAATCGCTTTATTCGCGTGACATCCCGAAAAACCAAGATAGTTCCCTCTGGACTCTCCTCTTCTCCTTTAATAGGAACTGCCTCCACGGCAAGGTCGATTTTTCGAGGAGATAAAATTTGAATTTCGTCGGAAACTTTGGATTTTTTTTCTTGGACCTCTTCAATGAGATTTTGGATGGTTTGACTTTGAAGGACCTCCAGGAGCTTAGAAGTATCCGGGCCGAAAAGTTTCTCCATCACGGGATTGCTTAAAATAATCTTGCCGTGCCTATCAACGACCAGAACTCCGTCGGTCAGACTGGCAAGAATGGTTTCTTTTTCCTTTTTTTCTTCGAAGACAACTTTCAACTCTTCTCCTAATTTCTCGGCCATCTGATTCAAATTCTGGATTAAAGTTCCCAATTCATCCTGGGAGGTCACCTTCATGCGCTCTTCTAGCTCTCCGTGGGCAATCCTTTGGGTAAAAGCAATAATACTTAAAATTTTGCTTTCCAATGAACGAGCCAGAGAGATTCCTAATATGACTGCAAGGAGCATAGCCATCAGAGAACCCAGAATAATTTTATTTTGTATTTCCTGTAGGTTGTGTTCTAATTCTGTCAGAGGAAGTGCCAACTGAAGAAATCCCATGAGTTTTGGGGCTTCCGAAGTTCCCGAAGTTTCTAAAGCCCGGCTTGACTTTTTGATGGGTAAGGCCACGTAAATTAGGTTTTGGTGAAGGGTTGAACTGAATCGGATAGCCGTTCCTTTACCCTTCTGAAGGGCTTCTTGAATTTCCAGCCTGAAAAGATGGTTCTCCATGGAAGATGGGATTTGATCCGAATCTCCAAGTACCTTGCCCTCTGAATTTAGGATGGTAATTCTGGCTTCAACCTGATGCTTTAAAGATCGAGCGAACTTGTCTAGAGAGGGATTCTCTGAAAGATCGGGGAGATAGGATAAGAGGAGGTTAGCTTCAGAAAAGAGATGTTGTTCAATTTGCGTAATAAAAAAGCTTTTTAGGGTGAAGGTAAGATAAAGCCCCAGTACCCCCGTACATAGAAGGACCACCATCAGGTAGCCACCCAAAAGTTTCCAACGAATCCGTTTTCTCAAATCTGCTCTGCGAATTTATATCCGATGCCTCGAACCGTTTTAATATATCGAGGAGTTGCGGGATTTTCTTCAATTTGAGATCGTAATCGCGTAATATGAACATCGACCGTTCGAGGCTCTACAAATACTTCATCTCCCCAGACGGCTTGAAGCAGCTGATCTCGGCTATAAACCCGTCCTCGATTCATTGCAAGAAATTTTAATAACTTAAAATCCGTGGCGCTTAAATTAAGGGGTTTTCCTCTAAAGAGGACCTGATATTTCTCTGTATCGATGTAGAGATCTCCAAGTTGAATAACGGGGGTTTCGGTGGTTGCAGCCTCTATGCGTCGTAATACCGCTTTAACGCGAGCTACCAGCTCTCGGGGGCTAAAAGGCTTTGTAATATAATCATCCGCTCCAAGCTCTAAGCCGAGGACCTTGTCCATTTCTTCTGCACGGGCTGTTAACATAATGATAGGGATTTTTGAGGTTGTGGAGCTATTCTTTAACCGTTTGCAAATCTCAAAGCCCTGGATACCGGGTAACATCAAATCTAAAATAATGAGGGAAGGAAGTTCTTTTTGGATGAGTTTAAGGGCTTCTACTCCATTCTGCGCGCTATAAACGTTAAATCCTTCTTTTTTTAGATTATAGGCAACCAGTTCTATCAGGTCGCTTTCATCATCAATAATTAAGATTTTTGTTGATAACATAACCTCTCAATCCATCTTTCCTGGGTTTGAACCGATATTTTTCCATCCATCTATTAATATAATAGACGCCCATCTCCTGACTCTGTCAACCCCTTAATCTTTCTGAAAAGGGTTACTAAAAAATAATCTTTTCGTCATAAAGGGTTAATAATTAAACTTTATACTTAAGATGTAAGATAGGGGGTTAACTTAACTTTTCGAAAGGAGGAATTTTCGTATGAATGTATTAACCAATTGTAAAAAGATTTCCAAGAAGGCTGCCGCCATGACAGTGCCCTTTCTTTTACTCCATTTTCATGCTCCTGCTTGCCGAGTTTCTCGCTCTTTAGCTCTTGTTCTCTCAGAGCTCAGGGATTCTTATAAAGGAGAACTGGAGTTCAGGCAGATTAACGTTGAAGAGCTCATGGCCAGTCAGCTTTTAGTTGACTATGAGATATTCTCACTACCGACGCTGCTTCTCCTGGATGGAGAAGTTCCCCTGGTGAGGATAAGGGGTTTCATTTCAAAGCAAAAACTCGAGAAGATCCTTAATCGGTTCTTAAGGGTCTTGTATTATGAGTTTTAAGAATCTGATCAGGCATTACTGATCACGACACCCCAGAGAACGTCTGCTGCATCGCGACATTTATCAATTGCATTTTCCATAGCTTCCAAAATATCTTTCTGTTTTATAATTTCTATGGGATCTTCAATTTTCTCAAAAAGCCTGGACATAGCCTGCCGAAAGGCATCGTCTCCTTCGGTTTCTAACTTGCTCAATCGGATACAACGTGTTTTAATCTGGTCGGAGTCTCGCAAATTTTTTAAAAGAGGGACGGCTTTACGAAGCTCTTCGGTGCACTCCACAATTATACTGACGAGCTTCTTCATATCTTCCGTCAAGGTTTTTAACTTAAATAATTGTATATACTCTCCACAAGCAAAGATGTAGTCAAGAACGTCATCCAGAGAGGTTGTTAAAGCATGGATATCTTCTCGATCCAGGGGGGTTACAAAGGTTTGGTTAAGATCTTCAAGGATGGTTCGTGTAATTTCATCTCCCCGATGCTCTACATCTTTAAGTTCCCGAACAATTTTAAAAATTTCCTCTTCTGATTGAGCAAAACTAAGTTTTTGTAGCACCTGAGCGCCTACCCAGAGATTTTGGGCTGCATCACTTAACAAAACCAAGAATTGATCACTAGGGGGCAATAACAATTTAATGAAATGATTTAGCATCCTAAGCTTCCTTTTAAAAGATAGAGCGGATCTGTTCAATTAAAAAATACGATAAGCCTGCAATCAAGGCCGACAACGGAATAGTTAATATCCAGGCCCAGACAATTTCTCGGGCCACTCCCCATCGAACTGCCGACAGGCAGGTGGTTGCTCCCACACCGATAATAGCGCCCGTTATCGTATGGGTGGTACTGATGGGGATACCTGCAGTAGCAGCCCCTATGAGGGTTATAGCACCGGCAGTTTCCGCACAGAATCCACCGACCGGTCTTAATTTGGTTATTTTAGTTCCCATGGTTCGAACAATTCGCCATCCACCGGCTAAGGTTCCCAAAGCAATGGCTGCATGGCTAAGAAGAACTACCCAGAAGGGTACATAGAAGGTATCCCCTAGCCATCCGGCGCTGAATAGTAGAATGGAAATGATCCCCATGGTCTTCTGGGCATCATTGGTGCCATGACCCAAACTATATAACCCCGCCGAAACCAGTTGTAATCTGCGAAAATAAGTATCTACCTTCCAGGGTGAAAAGTTTCGAAAAATCCAGTAAGTGGCGACCATGAAACTAAATCCTAAGATCATACCGATGAGGGGAGATAGCACAATAAAGAGGAGGATTTTAGATAATCCACTCCAGATAAGGACTCCTGGCCCACCTTTGATCACGGCTGCTCCTATAAATCCCCCGATCAAGGCGTGGGAGGAACTGCTGGGTATTCCATAATACCAGGTTAGTAAATTCCACGTAATGGCTCCTATAAGCCCGGCTAAAATAACATACTCCGTTACGATCCCGGGGATGATAATCCCTTTTCCGATGGTGTTAGCTACATGAACACCAAAACCAAAAGCGGCCACAAAATTAAAAAATGCTGCCCAAATAACGGCCTGTTTGGGGGATAGAACGCGCGTTGAAACTACAGTAGCTATAGAGTTAGCGGCATCGTGAAAGCCATTGATGTAATCAAAAACTACTGCTAATAAGAGCGCCAGAAGAACTACAAAAACCATAGGAAGAATCCTCGCTTCTTTTTTAAAGATTTATTCAGATCCCTCTTTTCCCTGTTAAGAAGATAATCCCTTTTCTATTTTTCGCCATACCAGAAAACGGCTTATCCAGCTACCAATCCTTGAAAGGATCTTTTACGGTCCGGCTCTTTATTCCAGACCTATCTTTTTGAGTAATTCGCCGAATCTCGGATCGCTTCGTAGCGGGTCGAGTAAGGGATTTACCTCAAGGAACACCAACCAACCGGAGCGTTCTTCGTAGGCTTTTTCTAACCACTGGAAAGCCAGGTCCTTCTCATTAAGACCGATATAGATGAGTGCAATGGCATAGGGTACGATGTACTTTTGATGTGTTTGATGTTGTAACTCCTGGAGGATTTTTTGTGCCTCCTCTCGTCTACCCGATACGGCATAGGCATGTCCCAGCGATGCCATCATCGGTGAATTGCCTCCGGAAAGCAGGACGCCTTTCTGGAAGGTAGTAATGGCTTCTTTATACATTCCCTTTTGCTCGTAAGCTGTACCCAGATCCAAATACACCCGGGCGAAATCTGGGCTTATTTCAAGGGTTTTCTGATAGTATGCAATTGCCTGGTCGTATTGTCGGGCATAATAGAAGTAGGTTCCTAAATCGGTATTTATGACCAGGGAGAGGGGATCCAACTCCTGGGCCCGTTTAATTGCCACGAAGCTTTCTTCGGTCCGTCCCATTTGCCTCAAAAGGAGTGAATACCAGTGATGCGCGGAAGCATAGCTGGGATTGGATCGAATGGCGCGCTTGAACTCCCTCTCAGCTCCCAACCAGTCCCAATCGAAACGATGTTTGGTAAAAGCCAGTGAGGTAAGGGCTTCAGCTAGGGAGTCATCCATTTCTAAGGCCGTTCCCGCTGCCATTTTTACTTTGGGATAAGCTTCCTTGGGAGGAAGATAGCCATAAATGGCCAGTAAGTTATAGGAATCGGCCAATCCTGAATAAGCTAGGGCATAGAATGGGTCTTTTTCGATCGCTCGCTCAAAGTATTCAATACTCGTCTTTAATCCTTCCTCGGTCCTTCTGCTCTGAAAATATCTCCCCCTTAAATACCAGGTATAAGCCTCCACATTTTTCGTTGCCTGCCTTTCAATCTGTCGCTTTTCTCCCACCCGGAGTTGTACTTTTAAGGCCTCTGCAACCCTTTGGGCAATATTGCTTTGGATGGCAAATACCTCCTTAAACTCTCGATCATACTCCTGGGACCACAAATGGGCCTGGCTTTGTACATCGATGAGTTGTACGGTAATCCGTAACTTATCTTCTGCCTTGCGAACACTACCCTCAAGGATGGTCCCAACCCTTAACTCCTGTCCGATTCGGCAATACTTTTGGTGGTACCTTTATAAGGCATAATGGAAGTACGGGCGATGACACTGAGATCATCGATTTTTGAAAGGGTCGAAATGAGCTCTTCCGTTATCCCGTCGGCAAAATATTCATCCTTTGGATCAGGACTGATACTGGTAAAGGGCAGTACGGCAACTCGATACTTATCCAGATAAATCGGTTCCCGGAATTGTAAATGGGTATTTAAAATTTGCAATCCTAAATTGATGATTTCAGACCTGAAAACATAGCCTCCTCCTCCAATAAGTAAAGCGAGGAGGCTTATAAGAAAAAAATAGAACTTCTTTCTCTTACGAGAGACCGTTTTAGCGATCAATTTAATGGGAACTTCTGAACTCTTTCCCTTCTGAAGAGATCTCAAATCTGCTTTGAACTCGTCTACCGATTGGTATCGTTTTTCACGATTTTTCTGTAGAGCCTTTTTCAGGATAAGTTCTAACTCCCCAGGCATTCCGGCATCGACCAAAGGTAGCAGGTGGGGCTCTTCATTAACAATCTGGTAGAGAACGGCCATCTTAGACTCCGAGTAAAAGGGAAGCTTCCCGGTGATCATCTCATAGAGTACCACGCCTAAAGACCAGATATCCGTTCGATGATCAATAGACTCCCCCTGAGCTTGTTCGGGAGACATATACTCGACCGTACCCCGGGTAAAGGCCTCTTCGGTAAGTTTGCTGGCCCCTTGCAGCTTGGCCAGACCAAAATCCAGGATCTTCACCCAACCGTCCCGACTCAGGACGATATTCTCCGGTTTGATATCCCGATGTACAATCCTCGCCTGGTGTGCCTTGCTTAATCCATCACAAATCTGTATGGCAATATCTAAGGCTTCCTGAAGCGAAAGGGTTCTTTTATCGATGAGTTCTCGTAACAATTCTCCTTCTACATATTCCATGACCATATAGAACCGCCCTTCGAACTCACCTAATTCATGGATGATAACAATATTAGGATGATGGAGAGTAGCTGCCGCTTGAGCTTCCCGCTCAAAACGGGTTCGAATTTCTTCATCTCCCATCAAAGGGGAGGAAAGAAATTTCAAGGCAACCCGACGGTGAAGTCTTGTGTCTTCGGCCAGGTAGACCTCTGCCATACCTCCTTGACCGAGTTTTTGAAGGATTCTATAATGTGAAATCGTCTGACCTATCATGACTTCATCGGTTATCCAGCACCTCTGGTTTTACAGAAGATAGGGCCGTTCATCGTAAAATTGTTTCCTTCAACCTTTGCAGAACTATAGGGTCAGAGTCAGGTACCGGGTTGATACCTTTATAATATACACTATCCTGGATCCGGCTTCGTCAAGCCCGGTAAAATTTTTAAGACCTTCATCATGGGTACGGTCCTCTCCCAGGCCATTCAAATACTTTATTTTAGATGTAATGGTAACCATTTAGTAGAGATCACTTTTTTCTGTCTGAACACCTCCCATTCCCTTCCAGGAGGGCCAGAGGCATAGGCATCAACCAGGAGAGGAAACTTTAAATTGGAGGTGCACACAAATGGAAGCTTCAAATCCGCCACAAGAAAAAAATCTTCCCCTTACAACGATTCAGAAACTAGAAAGTTTGGGTAAGACCGATATCTTTTCCCGATTAGGTCCCCATGAGCTACTTTTGCTTAGCAATGAAAGTGAGGAAGTAGAGTTTCAACCCGGTCAGGTTATATTTACCGAAGGAGAGGTAGCTCAAGAGATTTTTAGCCTGGTGAGTGGAAGTGTTGAATTACGTCGAACTTCCGGGCATGTAGAATTGGTTAAACCCGGTGAGGGCTTTGGGACTCTGGAGGTACTCACGCGTCAACCCCGTCTTTTCTCTGCTTGTGCCCTGGAACATTGCCTCTGTTTGAAACTGGACTGGGAGAGTTTTTGGGAAATTCTAGAGGATTATCCGGCCGTTTCCCAGGGTATTTTTGAGGTCTTGGTCTATCGGATCCAGGTTTTAACAGATCATGTCCGATGTGGATCTAGTTTGAAATAGATACGATCTACCTTGATTATCAACTTGTGTAAAAAAGTAAAAGATTTAGGGGTTTTTGATCGGTGAATTTACCACTAAGAGGATAGGAGAAAGTCATTATTCTTTTCTTTCTCCATCCTCTTTTTTTATTTATAATTTTATTTATAACTTCGGTCGCTTATTTGCCCAGGGTTTTGCCCTCTCAAAGGCCGCTGAGGCTCTGAGTACGGTGGCTTCATCATAGCGTCGACCTACAATTTGCAGGCCAACCGGTAATCCATCCCGGGTCCAACCACAAGGGACCGTAGCAGCAGGCTGTCCGGTGAGATTGAAAGGATAGGTAAAAGGGGTCCAATTGATCCAGGAAATTTTTTCACCTGCGATTTCCGGAGGTGAGTTGATCCCTATCTGGAAGGGAGGTACGGCGACGGAAGGGGTCAGAAGCAAATCATATTTCTCGAAGAATTTTCGGACCTTTTGCCAGAATTCTACCCGTTTAAAATTAGCCTGGACATAATCCTTTGCAGTCAGACTCTTGAGTTGCTCGGCAAATGTAAGCAGTCCCGGGTCCATTTGGGATTCCCATTTGGGAAGATAATCACTGATAAAGGTACCGATTCCTCCAATCCAAAAAACTGTAAAAAAGGGTTCCGGATTCTCAAATCCCGGATCGACTGCTTCTACATGGCATCCTAAATCGATAAATACCTTCGCAGCCGCTTCGGTGATTCGTGCTACTTCCGGATCGGCAATGGCATAACCCAGATCGACACTCCAGGCCACGCGAAGCCCGCGAATATCTCCTTCGGTAGCGGCCAGGTAATCTATATTTTGGGCGGGGAGAGAGAGGCGATCCCGCTCGTCGGGGCCGGCCATGACTTGCATCATAAGGGCTGCGTCTTTGACCGTTCGGGTCATCGGACCTAAATGGGAAAAGGTCTCCATTGCACTGGCAGGATAAGCGGCTATCCGGCCATAAGTAGGTTTTAAACCATAGATGCCGCAGAAACTGCTGGGAATGCGAATAGATCCCCCACCATCAGAACCTTGAGCAATCGGCCCCAGACCTGATGCAACGGCAACACCGGCTCCCCCACTGGATCCTCCACAGGTCCGTTCCAGATTCCAGGGGTTACGTGTGATTCCCGTAACCGGGCTGTCGGTCACGCCCTTCCATCCAAACTCTGGAGTGGTCGTCTTACCCAGCATAATGGCTCCGGCATCCCGCAAGCGCTCTACCACCGGGGCATCTTCATCGGGTATGTAATTCTCATAGATTTTAGACCCCCGCATGGTCCTTACCCCTTTGGTAATAACTAAGTCTTTAATGGATACAGGAACTCCATGTAGAGGTCCTAAGCGATCTCCCCGCATGATGGCTACCTCAGCCGCTTTTGCTTTTTGACGGGCTTCATCCAGGGTTAAGGTACAGAAAGCATTTACTATGGGATTGATCCGTTCAATCCGTGCAATAACGGCATCCATAACCTCTACAGGGGATAATTTCTTTGCTAGAAAGGCTGCTACTAAGTCGGTTGCCGACATAAAACAGATGTCTTCTTGGTTCATAAAATCTTCCTCCTTTAGGGATTACTTTCCCTATTATTTTACTTTAAACCCGGAACTTTTGTATACCAAGATCAGGTATCTCACTCAAAAAGATCCATTGAGTCTAAAGCCTCTGGAATTATCATCATGTCTTGGCTCCTGGAGGGATGTTTTTAAGAATTTTTCTCTCCTTCCGTAGCTTCAACCTCGAGGATATATTCGGCCAGATATATTCGGTCCTTGGAAAAAAGTCAATCCTTTATTTTTTAATACCGTTTCCGTATTTTTTGCTTGATTTATTATCCCCGGTGTGGTGAGGATGAGGATGGGGATAAAATGGTGGGATAGTTAATCCAAACTAACCGAGATTTTCTCCAATAAGCACAGGAGGAAGTTCTTTTCAAGGAGGTATAAAATGGCAAAAAATACGATTTCTATAACTGCTGAGGAAGCTTTCTTGGGAAATTTAGCTCCTCTTAAATTAGCAGCACTTCCAACATTTATGGGGGTTTTTGCCTATATGGGACCCGGTATTTTGTGGGCTGCCTTGGCTCAGGGTTCTGGAGAGCTTATCTGGTGGCCCTATTTGACGGCCAAGTATGGCGCTGCGTTCTTGGGTTTATTAATTCCGGCCTCTATGCTTCAATATTGGGTGAATCTAGAAATCTGTCGCTATACCGTTGCAACGGGTGAGACACCTATGACCGGCTTTAGTAGAGTCAGCCGGGTATATGCCTGGATCATGTGGATTGGAATCTTTATCGAGAATGCCTGGTTTGGTGCCTATGCTTCTGCCGGAGGTACTGCTCTGGCTGCCCTGACAGGACTCCCATCCGGCTGGACTCCGAGGGGCCAGTCCTTGTTCTGGGGTTACCTAACCATTGGGTTCTATCTGATTGCCCTGATCTTCGGTCGAGTGGTCTACAATATTATTGAGAAATTTTCCATGGTGGTCGTGTTTATTACCATGGTCGGGATTATTTTTGCTTTGTTCCAGGAAAAAGTTCTTGCAGTAAGCGGGGATTTCTTTGCTGCTTTAGTTCCTCGTTTGACCTTACCGGGTCAGGTAGAAAATTGGGATCCTAAGGATTTAAATACCCTGGTTACAAGCATTGCATTTGCCGGAGCAGGGGGTTTCGGTCAGTTATTCATCGGTTACTGGATACGCGATAAAGGAATCGGAATGGGGAAAATTATCGGACGGGTTACTTCACCGATCACAGGGGAAGCGGAAGCAATCCCTGCTACGGGCTTTTTTTTCACAGATACCGAGGAAAATAAGCGAAATTATAAAGGCTGGGTCCGCTATTTTAGTTTTGAGAACTTTATCGGGGTCTTTTTAAATTTCCTTACCACCATGATTATGTGTTGGCTCGCCTTTGCTCTTCTGTTGCCAGAAGGTAAAATCCCCACGGGATGGGAAATCGCCGTGGTGCAATCTGCCTTCTTTGAAGTGGCCTGGGGTCCTATAGGTAAAGCCCTGTTTCTTATTGTGGCTGCGGCCTTCCTGTGTGATGCCTGGTTACAGCTTACCGACGGCTATTCCCGCATCCAGGCCGATTTCTTTTACTCCAACATTCCGGGAGCTCAAAAACTCCATTACCGAACCTGGTATTATATCTTTGTAGCGATATTTACCGTATTAACCGTTATTACCATGGCTATGGCCCAACCCGGTCAATTGATTGTCCTTCGTGGGGTTGTTTCATTTTTAGCTATGGGTTTTTTCTGTCCGGGTCTTATCTATCTGAATTATATTATGCTTCCTAAAGTTTTCCCTAACTGGATCAAACCCCATCCCATCACTCAGATTTTAATGGGCTTGTGTACTCTCGCCTATGTCGGTATGGGGATCCTTTATCTTTATTTAACTTTTCAAGGTTAGGTTAATTTGGGCGTAACGATTATTTGGTTACATTTGTTTGGATAACCTGGATAACCTGTTGCACCCCGATCATCCAGGCAAAATCGAAGGGCAATCCCATATTTGCCGACAGGGATTGCCCTTCCATAAGTTTATCCTGAACCGATGGAAGGGTTCAGAATAAACCGGGGAGGACCACCCGTCAAACCTTTACTTGCCATATACTCTGTATTCTTTCCTCACCAGCCGGATATTTTCTTGTTCCGCCAGGGGGTTTGCTGCTCATAGGCATAGGCAACTCGAAGGACGGTTTCCTCGTCAAAGGGTTTTCCGCCGATCTGCAATCCGATAGGTAATCCCGAAGCTGAAAATCCACAGGGGACGGAGATAGCAGGCAAGCCCGTTGCATTGTAGGGAAAAGTGAACGGGATGAGAGCTCCAGCTATATCGGTTTCTATCCCTTTGATCTTAATGACCTCCTCACCGATTTTGGGAGGAACAACTGGAAGTGTGGGGGTGACAATTACATCTACGCGTTGGAAAGCGTTGAGAAAATCCCTTTCTAACAGGCGTCTTGCTTGCTGGGCTTGAATATAGCGCCTGGCCGGAATGGTTGCTCCCAGGGTGAGTTTACCCTGAATATCGGAAGAGAAGTCTTTCCATCTTGTTCGCAAGGCTTTTTCATGGTAGGCACTGGCCTCTGCAAATATAATAGCCCCGCGGACTAAAGGGGCATATTTCATATGTGGGAGTGAAATCTCCTCAGGATAAGCCCCCAGATTTTCCAACACCCGGATGGCCTCGCGAACTGCCTGTATTACTTCATCCTCAGCCCGTTCAAAGAAATATTCTTTAGGAATCCCAATTCTGAGACCTCGAATATCTCCCGTAAGGGACCGGATGTAGTTGGGAACAGGTTGCTGGCTGGTGGTTAAATCGTTGGGATCATATCCGGCCATGGCTTCCAATAACAAAGCGGCATCTTCTACACATCCCGTTATCGGACCTATATGATCCAGAGTCCAGGCCAGAGGGATTACTCCATGGCGACTTACCCTGCCATAAGTCGGTTTTATTCCCACAACTCCGCACGCCGAGGCAGGGACCCGAATAGATCCCCCGGTATCGGTTCCGGTAGCCCCCCAGCATAATTTAATGAGGACTCCTACGGCAGATCCCCCGCTGGAACCTCCGGCAATATGTTCTAAATTCCAGGGATTTCTCACCGGTCCATAATGGGATACGGCGCTAGTCGGTCCAAAGGCAATTTCATGCAAATTCGTTTTACCTATAAGAATCGTTCCGGCAGCTTTTAAGCGTGTTACCACGGTTGCATCATAGGACGGAATAAAATCTGCATAGACCTTGGACGCTGCGGTAGTAGGAATACCTCGGGTATAAACAATGTCCTTATGGGCTATAGGGATACCCTGTAAAGGACCGGAGATGTTACCAGAACGGAACTTGGCTTCTGCTTCTTTAGCTTCCTGGAGGGCTGATTCCTGCAGAACGGTAATAAAAGCATGAAGCCGGGGATTCGTTTCACTGATGTGAGAGAGAATGGTCTGGACGACTTCTACCGGAGAAAGTTCTTTCCTGGCAAAAGCAGTGGAAAGCTGACGAATAGTGAAGGAAGGAATTTCTTGTAGGTTCATCCCTTTTATCCTCCTTTAAGAATATCAAACCAGAGAACAGGCTCTACATCTGCCAAATCCATATCCCCTAACGGGGCAATGGTTTGAAGTAGGTGAGCCGCCCTTGGAGCCAATGCTTCTAGATCCTGATCGTTGAGTTCAAGACCGGCAAATCCGAGAATTTGTCTGAAAGCCTCCGGGGTAAGCAATTTCTTCTCTGGATTTACATCTGTATCCCTTCCTGGTTCCTTCATGTTTTAATCCTCCTTCTAAGAGGTCATCAGAAGGGAAGTATGGGCCTATGGGAGAATCTCCTGGGTCCATACTCTTTTTCTTCATACCCTCTGTGCCTTTAAGGTAAATCATTCTACTTCACCCGATTAGAATTTGAAGCCGGATAAATGTCAAATAGTTTATTAAGAAAATACACATTCCTCTTGACTTTTGAAACAAGAAATGCTTTAGTAGCCGGCCAGAATTGAAGTAGAACTATGGAACCAGTTAAAGACCTTGTAAAGAAGCGGAGGTAGTAAAGTATGAAACAGCAGAGTTTAATGTTTTCTTTAATTTTCATAGCCATTTTTTCTCTTCTACTTCTTGATCCTTCCCCAGCTCCGGCATTCAGATCTGTAGAGAAATCTACCCTATCTAAAGCTTCCCGTAAGAGCAAACCTTTGTCTTCGTCCGCACGGGAGAGACAGAAGGAGGTAACTCTTCAGAAAAAAACCTATTCTAAAAAGGTTACTTCTAAAAAGATCGCCAGAAATTATAAACGAACTTCCCGTAAGAAAAGACTATATGCCCAGAAACGCTCTTCTAAAAGATCTTCGGGCAAAGCCTATAAGGCTGCTATTGTCATGAATGCCAACACAGGCGAGGTACTTTTTAAAGATAATCCTCGTGAAAGGCTTCTTCCTGCCTCTTTGACCAAAATGATGGTGACCCTGGTGGCTATGGATAAAGTAAGACAGGGCGCTATCCATCTCACGGATAAGGTCTTCATATCTAAAGATGCCAGTTGGGTAGAGGGAAGCCGAATTAATTTAAGACCTGGAGAGGTGTTAACTTTAGAAGAGCTATTAGAGGCTGTTTTAATCAGATCTGCCAATGATGCCGCGGTAGCGATAGCCGAATATATCGCCGGAAATCAAGAAAATTTTGTCAGGCTTATGAATGCTTATGCCCAAAAGTTGGGTATGAAGGATACCCTTTTCGTAAATGTTCACGGTCTTCCTTCTGAAAATGGATATGATAATGTTTCCAGTGCTTATGATATGGCTATTTTAGCAAGGGAACTTATCAAATATCCTAAGGTTCTCCAATGGAGCTCTAAACCGGTGGTTAAAATTCGAAATGGACGATATCGGATTACCAGTACCAATAAACTCCTTAAGTCTTTTCGAGGACTCGACGGACTTAAAACGGGTTACTACCGCAAGGCAGGCTTTAATCTTGCGGCAACCGCTAAACGAGATGATTTGCGTCTTATTGCCGTCACCCTGGGCTCTCCCACCAGTAAAGCCCGATTCAATGCGACCAGAGCCCTGCTAGACGCAGCCTTCAATTACTATCAAAAGAAGTCTATCGAATCTAAAAAATCCCTTCACAAAGTTAAACTGAGTACCAGTCTGAAGTAGGACTTTTATTGACGCCTAACTTCTGTCATCCCGTTTCCAGGTTGAAACCCGGTAGAAGGTATAGGGGTGACTTCTCCCTGGCGGGGCTTTCAGGAACAGGTTTTTTGTGGGAATACTGATTGGTAGACGTTCCTTAGGATAGATTGGAAGTTTTGGATCCGAGAGCACCTAACCAGGACCACACATGGATGGCTTGCCCTTCCGGCGTCCAGGGATGAAAATGGTCACTGGCCCAGGCACTGTCAAAACCGGCCTGTTCCGCCATACAGGTACAATCTAAAAATTCCCAGGGCCCAAACTGCTCGGTGGCAGCTTTATAACCAAATTTCAACATAGAACTCCTTCTAGCTAAACTTCCTATTTTAGGATAAATATTCATATTTTTACTTTAAAGATTAAATTGATTCCTTATCAAAAATCGTCAAGGGAAAAAGGGCGAAAGGGTCCTGGCTAGGAGGTGGAGGGACCGGCGGGATCAAGTAACGGGCGAATAAAATTTGCGATCTGGATCGCCCCGTTGGGATGGTTCGGATAAATTCGAGGTAAAGCCAACAGCTCTGATAAGCGTGACAACCAGTTTCCGTTTTGAAATTCGGTTTCCGCAAGGGCTAAACCCCTCATTTTGTGGCGTACATAGGCAGCCAGTACCTGGGATTCCCGAAATTTGGATCGTATAACATAACCAAAAGGAACCCCGGCATAATAAACCTCTGCAACGGTGCTATATCCCAATTTACCGATAACAGCGTCACAGGCATGGACCAGATCCGGGTGGTAAAAATCAGAATGGTGGGGTAAGAGGATAAGAGTACCCCGAATCTCCATGGATTCCCCGACCCCGGGAATTACAAAATAAACATCATGCCGGCGCTCCAATTCTTCTAAAAATCTGTATTGATCCGGAATTCCTCCCATGGTGATCATAACCATTCTGGCATGGGGAGATATTCCTAATTTCTCTCGAATCTGGAGGGGAGGGGTTTTGACTTTCCGACTAACCAGTGAGGTTATAAGATCGGCTGAGCGATAGGCGCAAACAGGTTCCGTTTGAATACGGTAATTTGCCTGGTTAAATACCCCCTGCAGGTAATTTATATGAGACCTTAATTCAGGATCCTGATCCAGGTATCCTTCATAGATCCAATCCCAGGTAAAGTTTTCGATCAATACAGAAGGAATCCCGGCCTCTTTAGCTACGGCAATCCCCATGGGGGCAATATCACAGACCACGAGTTGGCATTTTAGCACGTTAATCCATTCCGCCAGGTTCTGAATTTGAGAAAGATCAAATGGCAGGAGTTGATTTAATCGCCGGACCGTTTCTTCCAGATCTTCTATTAAGGGGGTTTTCTGTACGAGTCCGATATCTGTTAACAAAGGATGGTAATTAAAATTTTCTACCCCGGATTCTCGGAAAAACCAGGCCGGTACCTGGGTAAAAATCTCAAATTGAATCCATGGATTTTGTTTCTGTAAAGCTTGCATGACCGCAGCCGATCTGGCCGCATGGCCAAAACCGTGGGGAGAGATAAAATAAGCGATACGTTGTTCTCTGGACTTTATAGCCAATCTCATCGTTGATTTAACACGACAATTACAGTTATAAATAAATTAAACCAAAAAATAATAATGAGTTCCTTTAAACCCTGTCAAAGGATAAAAAAGAAAACTCTTTTATCTATCTTATAATATTTGTCTAGAATATAAGAAAAATATCACTTTCTTTGATTTTTTTTAATAACCATTTTACATTAATACCTATAGGGTGTATAAGGGACTCATGGATAAAGTAAGTTGTTCTTTTAGAGTCGTATTTCTGGTTAAACCTGCCGAAAGATATCTCCAGGACACCCCTTAAATACCTTTTCTCGACTTTATAAGATGGGTTTATGGATTCAACTGATTTTTTACAATTGCCCAGGGAAAAGTGCTTTACCCAGAGGGGGTATCCTTTAGACTCTCCTGATTTTTTTAAAGAATTATCCTCGCTTCAGGAAATTGTCGAGCAAAATATTCAAGCCTGTGAAGTATGGCATTATGATACTACCAAATTGGTAGTGCACATCAAAAAAGATTCTAAAGCCTGGCAAGAGTACTTCAAATGGAAAGGAGTACTGGATGCTATCCTTGAAAGGTTAGACCATGCCCAATGTCAAATCATCTCAATGCTGGAAGATATCAAAAAGGAAGGTAAAGTTCTTTTTAATGCGCAATTTCCTCTGGAAATCATCAGGGCAATCCAGGATTATGCGGCACTCCTGCGTAATCAGCTGGGTAGACCCATCACAGAGCGCTATGATGAGAGTGTATCGAGAGTTTTGTTAGACTATCTGGCGGAGTATCTCTGCATTTTCGCAGATCCCGTTAAAATTTTAGAGGCTTACGGCAAGATTCTAAAGCGTAAAAATCCAGATGGCATAAAAGTTTTAAGTAGAGAATATCAAATATTGGAGCGGATTTTAAAAGACCCTGCCCTTCAACTCAAATTTCAGACCGGCACTCAACGCTCCAAAACTCATATTCTGCAGATCCTCAAACAGGGTTTGTGGGAACTTAAATTATCCATGCTGACCCATTTCCTGATTCAAATCAAGAAAAACCATTGGGATACAGATGATATCACGGTTTTTTATGAGTTTAATCGATCTTCGGCCATAGATCAAAATTTAATGGATGTGATCCATCGGATGTCTGATCTGATGGTATCCGGTGAGCAGTTGAGGGAAATACTAGATCATTTAAATTTCTTTTACCAAAATAACTTAAAACTTTCTGCCGGTCTAAACCTTGTACCCACCTTGGAGTGCCTTCAAAGATATAAAAAGATCGAGGAGAGCAAAAAAGGTAGATTTTCTGTAACCTTCCACGAAGCTTGTAGAGATTTTATAAAAATATATGGAACAGAAGCAAAGAAGGATCCCAGATCCTCCTTCAACTTTGCAGATAAATTTATGATCGTCTATGAGGATTTGTTTAATCCTGAAATCGTAGAAGACCGAATCATCCTGGCCCGGGATACTATAAAAATGCTTAAGGGAAAAATAGGAGACCTGTTTTTACTGTTCTTGGGTGAGGAGGAGGAAGAACGATCGGAACTGGAGATTCTATTAGAAAAACTGAGAGAAGGAGATTTAGAACGCCTGTCCAATCGGGAGCTTTGGCTGCTGAATGAAATTCTTCATAATTCCGTCTCCAACGGAAGGAAACATAAATCTGATCGAGAGTTTAAAAGATGGTATTACCGGTACGCCCATGCTACGGTAAATAGTGCCAGCGAAGAAGTTATAAGAGGTCGGACGGCATTATTGGGGATTCTTGCAGAAATCAGGTCTCGAATTATCGAATTGGTTGAGGATGAACTGCTTTATCAAACCATTATCCGTGCAGCAGAAAGAACCGACCTGATGGTTACTCCCCGACAGGTTTGTAGAGGCTTGAGAAAGATATTCCATATGGAATTAGATTGGGTTTTCAACGATCAAGAGCTCGAGGAATTATTGGGAAGCAAATTTGTTCGCCGGCAGGGTTTGGAGGGTAAAAGGTCCGATACTCAACATTCCCGCTACCCTCTTCATTTAGAACAGGCCATTCGGGAAAGCTTAAATTATGACCTCTTGAAGTTAGTTCCCATGCATAAGTTCGATGTGCCTTTCATAACCGTTAAGGAGCTCATCCAATTCTATAAAAGATTGAACTGGATAGATAAAATCGTAGCGAATTATTATCGAGAGATTGAGCGATTCGCCATTTCTGCAAAAAACTTAATAGAAAATATAAGATATCTGGAGCTTCGACTGGGCGAAGAGACAATTATTCGATATTTAGGTCCTGTTACCATTACTCAAAACTTATCTTCAGCCCAGGAATTGATCAACCGATATTTAGTTCCCTTGGAAGTTCGTATCATCTCTACGAGTCGGGATCTCGATGAGATCAGGCGATTTCTTATTCCCGATTTTGATAATAAAGCGACCTCTCATCAAGTCTGGAATTTAGTGGAGATTGAAAAGGGTCATCATCGGTATTTCGTGAGAGCAGACCTGAAGCATGAGGAGGAAAACGATCAAGACGGCTTATATATGGGCAGAAAACACAGCATCGGTTCCGTCCTGCGTCAGGTTACCGATGCTCTGCTGACTCAACAGCGGATTTATCAATTAACCCGAGAGGGTGTTGAAGATATACTTATTTTAATACCCGGCCTGGGTTTTCAATCTGTTCCTTTGTATCACGTACCCGGTTGGAGAACCCTAGCCATCAAGACAACGACGTACCCCTTTGGAGCATTTCCTACCGACGGGTATTCGCAATGGCTGGAAGTTCTTCTGTTGAAATTGGAAAATTTACGTCTTCTCTACAAACTCATCCCGAAAGGACGAAAGGTCTTCGTCTGTTACGACGTAGGTGTGATTATAGGTTCCCTGGCTTTACGAAGTCTTCAAGCCCAATCTTCCCACATAAGATCTCCCTATCAAGGAGGATTTCCGGCCAATGGTTTTATCTGCCTAGATTGTCCAGAAGCCGGTGCTAACTGGTTGAAAGATCTTGCTCCCAGAGTAGAAATTTTGATCCTATCCGATAGGGGGTTACCTTTGGAGAAAACTTTTCCTGAATTAATCCAGGAGACGGCCCGGATGGGAGAAAAAGAATTTACGGAAGTCAGTATTGTACCAAATGAACCTGCTGAGAAGAAACTCCCGGTTTTAGCCTCCCCTCCATCCCCGATCACCATACACAGGTTTCCTAAAACTCATCGGGATGGGGAAACCATTCAACCAACAACCGGTGGAGAGGGTTTATTGATTGAAACCATCTGCTCCACGGCCAGATCAGAAGATCTTATACAGATCGTCCTGAATGAACAAATAGTACAGAAAGTTTATCCTCTAGTAGAGGATTTTCCAGAGCCTAAATCTCCCATTGAGGTAAATGGAGAAATTAAACAGGAGTTTTTAAAGGGAGCTATAGCCGTCATTCCCATCCGGTTGGAAGAGGAGCAATTTGAGGTTCTGTTTCATGAAATTTGTGTATACGGTAAAAGCGAAGAGTACAAAACGGCGCTTAAAACCAGACTCGGCGAGCTGGCCAATTCTTCTGATCCTGCCGAAAAAATTAAAGCTAAAAAATCCCTTATGGCTCTCCTAAACAGGGGTTGCCCTCCGGCATATAGAGAAATTTTGAATAAGAAACTGGAAATCTTTTTAGATCCCCGTTCTACAGAAATCCGGAAGGTAGTTTTAGAAGAAATTCTGGAGGTTTTAACTCATCATTTTAGAGGCGATTGTTTTACAGCCCAGGATTTTATTGTGTTTCTCGGTATTTTACAAAAAACCCAATTACCAGCTCCTACAGTAAAACCTATTAAGACTGAATTAGATGATCGGGAGAGGTTTCTGGATTTATTTGCTAAAGCAACTTTTATTCGTGATAAAATCGTTGAACCACGATCCAAGGCAATTTTAGATGAGACCTTTGCCCTCATTAGCCCTTTTTCTAAGCTGTTAATTTCCAATTCCGATTTGGCTAATTCCAAAGATTTTTCCTATGCGATCACCGTGCTCATCAGCGGGATTGTTTTTGCTATGTCGGCCTACAACTTGAAGGACATCACTCTTTTCTGTGCCCTTAAGCCGGAACTTATGAGTTTCAAAAAATACAATGACCCGAAACTGAACTATCTGTTTGAGGCTTACAAGATTATGCTAGAGTATCATAAAATACTTCGGAGAATAGCTCACTTAGACAGTACATTGACCGTTGAAGAGGCAACTTTAGAAGGGATAGATGGCGAAATTTTAGAATTATTAACCCTGGAGGATAAAGAGCTGGCAGAGACGATTTCTGAGCTGAAGGAAAAAGCTCGGGCCATCATTTCCAGCGGATTCAGCGAAAATCCGGAAGAGTTAGAACGCATGATTGACCGGGTTGCCACTTCTGGGAATTCTAAAAGGTGGATCGCGAGGTATAAAGTAGGAGAAGGGGAAGGAGAAAAACAGGTCTTTCCAGATCGGCCGGTAGATAGAGGTGATAATGGCCTGGATGATCTGGAAGCAGATAGGGAAAAACTCAAGCAACTGGGTTGGAAGATTGCTGTTGAAATAAAAGAACGGGAAAAGAAGTTGGAGAATTTACTTTCTAAAACCCGAGCCTTGATTTTAGACCGGGAGGCAAATGAAAAGCTCAAAAAGTTGGAAAAAACGGCTCAGGATTTACTCGACTTGAGGCTTATAGATCTGGAGCTCATGCTACCGCATTCCCATAGCGCGCAGGAACTTGAAAAAGTTTTCAAGCGTAAAAGCGAGAATTTAGGAGCTCTCATCGAGGAGTTAAGAGAAGAACAAGACAAAGTCAATTCCCTGATTGGCAGAATGAAAAACTGTCCTGTAACCATTAAAATATGGTTTAAAAACAATGCCTATTCGAAATTCAGTCAACTCCTGGACTTCTTCGGTCGAACACTTTCCAAGGTTAATGTTATCACGAAATCTACCCTACCCGAATGGGCCTTCGAGTATCAGGCTCTTTTAGGCCAGTTGGGAGCTATGAAGGCCTCCAAGGAGAAAAATGCCCTTCTTTACCAAATGCTTCTCATAGAAGCCAAGCTAAGGATTCTTGAGAATAAGTTTCTGGAAACCGAACAGGTCAAGACCCTGTTGCATATTGTCAATTTTATGGGTATAAGATTAGAAATGGAGCAGATAGTCATTCTGAGAGATCGTGTTCAAGAACTCAGTAAAAGTCTTATTCCACAGCTATCCCAGGTTCGTTCTTACTACTACCAGCTCCGCGATTACCACTATGCCCATCCAGAAGAAATCGTGGCAGAGGCTATGCACGATGCCCTTCTTCAAGCCGGCTAAAGTTAAATCTCTCCTTAAGGCGAAGCCTTCATCGCACCTTTAAATTAGAGGCTTGAGTACCTCTAAAATCGCTTAACCTTTAAATCGAAAAGTAGGAGTAGAAAAGCCGGATTGGAGAGGAGGATAAATTCCCCCTTCTTTTTCTAATCCAGGTAATCGTAGGCAAGCAAAGTTAAAAACTGGATGAAGTCTTTCTCCAGCACCAGCTTATCCAAAATTTGTCGAGCCAGATCGAATTTTCCTGTACGATAGCGTGCTTCGCCGAACATGGATTTAATCTTCTCCAATTCCTCGGGTAACCACGCACGATAGAGATCAGCGGTTACCTTTCGCCCATCGTCGAGGACAGAATTGGGATTATGGACCCATTGCCATAACTGGGATCTGGAAATTTCTGCAGTAGCTGCATCTTCCATCAAATTAAAGATAGCCACGGCACCGATACCTCGGAGCCAGGATTCAATATACTGTAAGGCAACGCTCATGTTGTTACGAATCCCTCCTTCCGTGATTTTACCCCCAGGTACTACAAAGGTACGCAGGTCCTTTGCCGAGACCTGAACGTCTTCTCTTAGCCGCTCTTTCTGATGGGGTTTACCCTGTAAAGCCTTTTCAAACACCTGTCGGGCTACAGAAACTAAATCAGGATGGGCTATCCAGGTACCGTCGAAACCATCTCTGGATTCGCGTTCTTTGTCCTCACGAACTTTAGCCAGGGCGACTTCATTGACCTTGGGATCTTTACGGCTGGGAATGAAGGCAGCCATACCTCCAATCGCGTGGGCTCCACGATGATGGCAGGTTTTGACAAGGAGTTCTGTATAGGCCCGCATAAACGGTACGGTCATCGTTATCTGAGCCCGATCCGGCAAATTAAGGTCTGATCGATTTCGGAACTTTTTGATGATACTGAACAGGTAATCCCAACGACCCGCATTGAGTCCTGCTATATGATCCCGAAGTTCATAGAGAATTTCATCCATTTCAAAAGCCGCCAGAATCGTTTCGATAAGTACTGTGGCTTTAATGGTACCCCTGGGAATACCCAGCGTGTCCTGAGCCATCTCAAAGACATCGTTCCAGAGCCGGGCCTCCAAATGACTTTCCAGTTTGGGAAGATAAAAGTAAGGTCCGGTTCCTTTTTCTACCAGTTTTCGGGCATTATGGAAAAAGTATAGGCCAAAATCGAAGAGCGAACCGGACATGGGTTTACCATCGATCAAAACATGTTTTTCGTGGAGATGCCAGCCTCTTGGACGTACCAACAGGGTTGCGATCTGTTCGTTGAGTTTATAACTCTTTCCTTCCGGACTGGTAAATTCCAGCTTTCTTTCAACAGCATCCCGCAGGTTGATTTGTCCCTCTACCATGTTTTGCCAGGTCGGTGAATTGGCGTCCTCCAGGTCTGCCATAAATATATCGGCACCACAGTTAAAGGCATTGATCATCATTTTTCGATCTGTAGGTCCCGTAATTTCAACCCATCGTTTCTGTAAATCTGCCGGAATAGGGGCCACCTTCCAGGAACCCTTCCGAATATTTTCGGTGGCAGTTAAAAAATCAGGCATCTGACCGGCATCGATCTCGGCCTGCCTTTCAACTCGCTTTTGTAAAAGGGCCCGGCGACGTTCTCCAAACTCCCGTTCTAGGCTGGTGATAAAGTTTAGGGCTTCGAAAGTTAATATTTGCTCAAATTCGGGGGTAATCTTACCCGTTATCTGCATTCCTTCTGGAACTTTTAAATTTCCCATAGAAGTCTCCTTTCCAAGCTATCTGGGGTGTTCCTATCTCTTCCCAGGATTATAAGGCATCCCCTACGAACCTGGGTAGGCCTGACATTTCAGGACGGTTAAAACCGTTATTTCTCATTTTATGTAATAAATTGGCCGAAGAGTCAAGATCTTTTGTCCTCTTATTACTTTCGGATTCTATTTATACTTGTAAATTTCTTGTACAGAAAGTTAACATAATCTCATCTTTGAAAGGTTACCAGAGAAATATTTAACGGTCTTTAAACTGTTTCTTTCAAAGGGGAGCAAGGTCTATGCGTTATATAAGGATAATATGGAACCTACTTAAAAATTTTTTAATGGGCTTAAGAATTCTTTTTTTTATCCTGTTCCTTATCTTTATCGGGGTTTTATACTGGGAGTTCTTTCGCGCACCCAAAGTAAAACCCGATACGGTATTGGTTATAAAGATGGAGGGGAGTATTCTGGATATGCCTCCCATGGATCCCTTTACGACCAGGTTGGCCGGTGAAGATATTCAAACCCTTCAAGGGGTTTTAAACAACCTTAAAAAAGCCACCATAGATAAGAGGATCATCGGGATTCTTTTGAATATCAAACACCTTAATGCAAGGTTTACAACCATCCAGGAAATACGAGAGGCCCTCATAAAGTTCAAGGAATCCGGGAAAAAGGTGTTTGCTTACCTGGAGGATATCGGGATGCGGTCGTATTTCCTGGCCAGTCCTGCGGATAAAATTTACCTGTCCCCCTCCGGAGAGACTTTTTTAGGTGGTTTGCGGGTAGAGATTCCCTTTTACAGAAAGAAAAATGTTGGATAAAATAGGTATTACCCCTGAGTTTGTCTACATCGGTAAATACAAAACGGCTCCCCAAAGTTTTACAAGGGATAGCATGTCTGAAGATCATCGGGAAGTCATGAATGATCTTTTAGACGATTTTTACAAGGGGTATGTTGAACAAATAGCGGCAGCCCGGGGAGTTCCCGTCAGTCGGGTAAAGGAATGGATTGATAACGGCCTTTATACAGCCCACGAATCTCTGCAAGCAGGGATAGTCAGCGAGTTGGTTTATGAGAGCCAGCTCGATGAAAAGTTGAGAGGGGAACTGGGACTTTCCGAAGAAGCCGATTCCCAGGTTAAGAAAGAAGAAACTGTTTGGGAGAGATGGCTGGCCCGATGGCATATCACCGAGAAGAAAACTCCTTTAAATAAACTGAACAATGCCCAATATGCCCGTGTTTCTGTTAAAGCTCCGGGATTGCATGAAGAAGGGGAAAAAGTAGCCATTATTTATGCCCGGGGAATTATTGTATCCGGCAGAAGTGTGAATTCTCCGGGAGGTTCTAATCAGATTGGTTCAGATACCTTGGTTAAACTAATTAAAGGCCTTGTTGAAGATAAAGAGATCAAGGGTCTTCTTCTCCGGGTGGATAGCAACGGTGGAAGTTCTCAGGCCTCGGATATTATCTGGAACAGTATTCAAGAAGCCCGACAAAAAAAGCCGGTCGTTGTCTCTATGGCAGATGTAGCGGCTTCCGGTGCTTACTATATTTCGGTTCCTGCCGATTGTATTGTAGCTTATCCTTTAACCGTTACCGGTTCTATTGGAATTTTTGGTGGAAAGTTCAGCACAAAAGGGCTATACGATCTGATCGGATTGAATATCGAAACCCTCCAGCGAGGTAAAAACGCAGGCATGTTTACCTTGGTTCGTGCCTTTACAGAGGAAGAACGGGAAAAATTTCGGCAGAATGTTCAGGCCGGCTACGATGAGTTTATCCGTAAAGTTTCCCAGGGAAGAAAAATGCCATTGGAAGCGGTGGATGCTGTGGCACAAGGCCGGGTCTGGACGGGAAAGCGTGCGGTAGAGTTGGGGCTGGTGGATCAATTGGGAGGTATAGAGACGGCCATTGAAATTTTAAAGGAAAAAATAGGCATTCCCAAGGAAAAGGATATCACGTTGGTAGCCTATCCTAAACTAGAAAATCCGTAGTCATCGTCGGGGTCCCTTAAAACGGCATGGATGTGGTTGGCATTATTCTGGGTATTATCGTATTCGATCAGCAAGTTTGGTCCCTGGACACGATAATAATGTTCTTTACCCGGTTCTGTACTCCCGGCCCAGGCAAAATAAATTTTCTCAATTCCTGCCTTTTTGATCTTCTCAAGCTTGGCATGGGCGGCTTTTCGCTGATCATAGGTCATTTCTTTGATACTTATGCCACTCCTTTTGAACATCTCATTGGGAACAAAATGCCACCTGAACCTCTCTTCGCTCTCAAAGGGGAAAACAGCCCTGGCTCCCAGTCCGGGACCCAACGCTTCCAAGAATTTTTGGGCAGCCGTTACCATATCTTCATGCCGGGGCATATCGCCTTTAGGAGCCGTCATTCCCAAAGCCCCAAAAACAACAGCTATCATTCCTATGGAAAACCCTAAGGTCTTTCTCTTCCTCTTCATTTTGCCCTCCTTTACTTCCCATACCATGGGATAAATTCGCCGATCAGAGATTTAAAGCGAACTTAACTTAATCCTATGGCCTTTAAAGATGAAAGCTCCTCCTTCCGGGTTTATCTTAGAAAACTGATTCTCCTCTCTTCGTCAAATCCTTTTTTTAAAAAGAGAGTTTTTTCCGGTTCAGGAACCTACAAGATAGAGCCTCAAGTTCCTTTAAGAATATCAGAAAGCATCCAACATGATAAACAGATTCTATTAATTCGGCTTTCGACGAATAAAAGGTAGTAAATAATTTAAAACTGTAAAACAATATTTAAATAAGTTATATTTAGTTTAAGGTAAGTTTAAATTTGTCTTAACCCTTTAAGGAAGGAACGGAGTATGTTTACGAGGGAATTAGGGATAGTCGGTCTGGTCTTCCTGGTAATTACAGGATGTGTACGTGAAAATAAAAGAGACACGGAAAGCGTCGGGGTAGTTTCGCGGGGTCCTCGACCGGGTATTATCGGGGGAACTATCGTCGGAGGGGCAAGTGGTACCATGGATAGTGTGCCAGGTTCCGGTATCGGTACGACCCCAACCGATAAGCCGGGTGGGAAGGTAGCCGGTCCCGGTAATCCAACTGGGGCCCCTACAGCTACCACTCCAACCGGTACCGGGACTGGAGTAGCCGGGGGTACTCCTTATACGACCCCGGGGAGTACGACGCTAGGTAATACTACCCCAGGTGTAACAGGCAATTTTCCGACGGCGGGTACTACAACCGGTTCAATTACACAGGGTGGTGCGGCAACAAGTCCAAAGAGTGGGACCACAACCGGTGGGATTACCCCGGGGAATACTTCTACATCGGATAGCAGGTTGAACAGAACCGGGCCCGGTATAAGCGGTGCAACCGGCAGTACTCCTGAAGGTGAGACCCCAACGGCTGGTGCTCCCACGGGGGGTGTACGATAAAATGAACCGGGGTCATAGGGAGTATCTCCGAAAGTACCCCTCTTAAATTAGCCTGGAAAATGGGTTCCTCTCTGCCCATCTGGAGTTTGTCGGAGGATGGCCCCGGGTTCTCGATTTCAAGGGATTTATCCTTCGACAAGCTCCAGGCGAATGGGGAATAGTGAATGGCGAATGGTAGAGTTCTCAAAACTCCTAAGTTACCCTTGTTTGCATAGAGCATCTAGAGTAGCCCCCCACTTTTGCTGAACCCGCCGGGCTACTTCAGGGTCTTCTTCTAAGACTTTAGGATACCAGGGTTTGAGTCGACAATCAACAACCACAGGGCCTTCTATACCCAGATGAAATCGTACTTCCACTTTCCGTCCGTAAATATCTGCAGCCGGCTCGAAGCGTGTGAATACATGCCAGATGAAGTCTTCTGGAGATCGGACGGCTGCCCGGGCATCGTCTAACAGAAAAACCATTGCAAAGTCTTGAATGGCGGGCTCTTGAACCAATTCAAGAGCCAGATCAGGGCGATGCTTAAACGAGGTTCCGGTTACACAAAGGACTCCGGGGCAGAAATATTCGGCATGGGTAAATTGCGGACTTTTGAAAGTCCCTTGCCACTGGGTTGGTAGAGTCCGTTTTTTTTCTCCAAGCCCCAATAAAATAGCTTTACTTCCCTCATTGATCCTGGGTCCTGTATAATCCAAAGTATCCTGAGAGGTGTTGGAAAGAATAAAAAGATCTTGCCGAAAATCGGCCCTTTCAAGAATCCGGGTGAAGAATTCTTTAAAGTTCTTGGGATCTACCTTTTGATCGGTAACCAGCAAAAATTTGGTCAGGGACAATTGCCCCTCGCCCAGGATTCGCAATGCACTGGTGAAAGCCTCTTTATAGTAGCGGTTCTTGACTACTGCCCCGGCCAAAGAGTGAACTCCAGACTCTTCATAAGCCCAAATCTTAATCACACCGGGCATTACTAAGGGAAAAAGTGGAGCTAAAAGTTCTTGTAAAAACTCTGCGATATAGTGATCTTCCTGGGGAGGTCTGCCGACTACCGTAGCGGGATAAATAGCTCCCTTTCGATAATGGATCGATTTAATTTCCATGTAAGGATACTCATGGCAAAGGGAATAGTAACCATAATGATCGCCGAAAGGCCCTTCAGGTCGTCTTTTCCCAGGTGGCATCCATCCCTGCAAGCAAAAGTCACTATCCCAGACAATACGCCCAAAGGCTTTATCCGGTCTACCCACTTCCAGTTTCTGTCCCATTAATAAAGAAGCAAAGAGCAATTCGGGAATATCTTCCGGTAAAGGGGCTATAGCTGCAAGGGTCATGGCGGGGGGGCCTCCTATGAAGACATTAACTGGTAGGGGATTACCGGAGGTTTCAGCTTCATGATAGTGAAATCCACCCCCGCGATGGATTTGAATATGCATACCCGCATGGGTAGCGTCGAACATTTGCATCCGATACATTCCCAGATTACTTTCTCCACTGGAAGGACTTTCGGTATAAACCAGAGGCAGGGTAATAAAAGCTCCCCCATCCTCCGGCCAGCTTTTAATCTGAGGAAGTTGCATCAAATCCACCGGTTGGATAGAATTCTCAAAAACAGCTCCTCGTCGGCGATTTTTCAGACCGATTCTCAAAGCCTGTCCCAACACATCTCGTGAAGCCCATAGCTTCCCGGCCGTAGGTGGCATCAATTGGTGAATCATCTCGGCCAGTCCTTGAATAAATCGAAAGGGCCGTTCCCCAAAGGCCAATTCCAATCGTCGCGCAGAACCATACAGATTAGTTGCAACGGGAAAAGGAGTTCCTTTAACCCGGGTATAGAGCACCGCAGGTCCTTTTCTTCGACAAACCTCGCGCTGGATCTGGGCCAACTCCAGATGGGGATCCACCTCATCTTCCAGAATCCATAACTGGTTTTCTTTTTTAAGAAGCTCTATAAAGTCCCGGGTGCAACGAAGTATTTTGCGATCCGACACGCGGTATCACCTCCTTTATAAGGGTAAACAATTCCTGTCGGTTTGGCAAATTTAATTGTTGGCATAGGCTATAAGTAGTCCCCCGGGAAGGTAGAGATGGCTTCCTTTGAGGAACAATTTTTTCTTGAATCTAACCTTGAGTAAGGTTAAAATAAAACTAAAATTTGACTGGAAGAGTTAATCCTTTTCGAACCTTCAACTCTAAGGAGAATAGTATGAGCTTTCCGGATATATCTTCCCTTACGGAGCCCATCACCGAGCCAGAAGTCCTCGAAAGTATCCAATCCCTCCCAACAGAGGATGACTTGCCCTATGATGATGGAGAACCCATGGAAACTGCACGGCATCGAGATCAGATGAACATTTTGATTGAATCGCTCAAGGTACATTGGTCGGATCGAAAGAATTATTATGTGGGGGGAAATATGTTTTTACATTATGACCCACAAAGTAAAAGGAAGTTTAGAGGACCCGATTTTTTCTTAGTACTAGATGTAGAAGATCGAGAACGGAAGAGTTGGGTAGTGTGGCAGGAAGGGATGCGCTTTCCCGATGTAATTATAGAATTACTGTCTGATACTACGAGGCAGGAGGATAAAGGAGAGAAGAAAACCTTGTACGAACGGGTGTTTCGAACAGGGGAGTATTATCTGTACGATCCGTTCAGTCAGGAGTTTAAGGGGTATCATTTGCGAAGTACGCGATATGAAGAAGTAGAACCGGATGAGGAAGGAAAAATCTATTCTCCCGCAACCGGACTTTATTTGGGTATACGTGAAGGATGGTTACGTTGGATAACGGAGGGGGGGGATGTGGTACCGACCCCTTGGGAGCTAGCTCAGCAAGAAAGGCAGCGGGCAGAGCAGGAGAGGCAGCGCGCAGAGCAGGAGAGGCAGCGCGCAGAGCAAGAAAAACAGCGGGCGGAGCAAGAAAGGCAGCGGGCAGAGCAGGAGAGGCAGCGGGCGGAACGGGCAGAACAGTTACTTGAAGAATATCGGCGTCGCTTTGGTAAGTTGGAATAATAAACTTTTCCGATGGGTTTACAGAGGGCGGGTTTTATAATAGGGGATAAAGTGGGAATAAGTCATTCTTAAAGATTTTCGATTAACACTGGTTCAATGGGATCGGCGAGTGCAAACCCAAAAATCCTGGAATAAAAGTAAAGCTCTGCCTCCAGGGCCCGCTTAATATTCTCTGCTCGACGGAAGCCGTGTTGCTCGCCCTGGAAGGGGAGGTAAGCTACTGGTAGTCCTTTTGCGCGTACGGCTTCAAACATCTTCTCGGCCTGGTCAGGAGGAACTACTTTGTCCTCAAGCCCCTGGAAAAAAATAACAGGACAGGAGAGGCGGTCGATAAAATGAATGGGAGAACGCTCCCGATAGAGATCCCGTTGCTCTGGGTAAGGACCGATCAAGCCGTCCAGATAATGCGCTTCGAACTTATGGGTATCCTTGGCCAGGGCTTCTAAGTCACTAACGCCATAATAGCTGGCGCCGGCCTTGAAAAGGTTCCGGAAGGTCAGCGCGCACAGCGTTGTATAGCCTCCTGCGCTTCCCCCATCGATAGCCAGACGATTTCCATCGATTTCCCCTCGTTCAATTAAATAACGGGCCCCATTCACACAATCCTCTACATCCACGATGCCCCATCGACCCTGGAGCCTTTGTCGATAGGCCCGTCCATACCCGGTACTGCCTCCATAGTTCACATCCAGGACGGCAATACCACGACTGGTCCAGTATTGAATACCCAGGTTGAGGGTCGTAGAGGTAGCAGCCGTTGGTCCTCCATGGCTCTTAACAAGCAGGGGCGGCCGTTCATCGGCTGGAGCTTTGAAATCTCGGTTTTTAGGTGCATAGAAGAAGGCATGAGCCGTCTGTCCCTGCTCTGTTGGGAACTCTATAGGTTGAGGAATCGATAAATAATCGGGATCTATCTCGATATTACTGGAACGGCGTAACACCTGGATCTGTTTGGTAGCTACCTCAAGCTGGACTATCGATGCCGGTTCGGTGGGGGACCCGGCGATAAATATTGCCTTACCCGGTACTGCTCGCAGATTGACTATCTCTGTATAAGGGATTTCCAGAGGGTTTAGTCGACGGGTTTCCAGGTCCAGGGTCGCCAGGTACCAGATCCCTTGCTGCGTATAGGTACAGATTATGCGGTGGGAGGACTCAAAGGCATAAGTGGATAGTCCAAAAACCCATTGGGGTCTTCCAAACTCGGCTTCCTTTTCATATAGGGGTTCGATATTTTCATTCCGCCAGCGGTAGAGGTTCCACCAACCGGTTCGGTCGGAGACAAAGTATAGGAGACCATCCGGAGACCATTCGGGTTGAAAAATGGATTCTTCAATACCTCCGGCTACCCGCCGGGTCTGGCTCAGTGAACCATCCTCTCTCACCTTGCCAACCCATAATTCAGTCCCATCCCATGGCATATTCGGATGATTCCAGGTGAGCCAGGCCAGACGAGATCCATCTGGACTGAGGCGAGGTGAGGCATAAAAATCATTTCCGGAAATCAGTACTTCACCAGGTCCCCCTTTCTCTAAATCCAGACTTACCAGCGTGGTTATAGGTTCAGCGCCGGTTACCGTATGATCTTCTCGTACACAAATCATCCGTTTCCGGTAAGGATCAATCACTCCATCGGCATAGTAAAGATTTGTGTCAGGGGTGAGCGGTTGCGGGGTTGAACCGGGAGTCTGGCGATAAACCCGTTGATCTGCAAAGTTTGAAAAGTAAAGGATTCCTTCCCTGACCGCAAAAGAACCCCCTCCATATTCATGGACTCGCGTGCGGGCATTGAATGGGGGAGGAATTACCTCCATCGTTTGTCCATCCGGGGTATATTTCACGATGGCATTCCGTCCCCCTTCGGTTGGTCGGGTTTCAATCCAGTAAATATCTTCGCCATCCAAAGCGATCTGCTCTAATCGCAGGGCTCCAGAGGCAACCAGATCCGCAGTGATCGGCGATTTCCAGGAACCATAAGGTGCTATTTGAGGATGAGTCATTTTACAGGGTTTAGCCTCCTTCTTCTACAACTTGTTTTTCCGCCATTACCGGATTTTCCAATAGACCTAGACCGGAGATTTCTATTCGCACGCGATCTCCCGGCTTCAAGAAAATAGGAGGCTTGCGGGCCTGTCCGACTCCTGCCGGAGTGCCGGTGGAAATTATGTCCCCGGGTTCTAAGGTCCAGATATTTGAGATGTAAGCAATTACCTCCCAGATCTTAAAAACCTGTTGCCCGGTATTGGAATTCTGACGTAGCTCGTCATTAACCCACAGCTTAATGGTTAAGTTATGGGGATTGGGGATTTCATCTTTAGTTACCAGATAAGGTCCCATGGGTTTAAAGGTATCGGGAGTTTTACCAATCAGGAACTGACTGGTCCGTCGCTGCCAATCTCGAGCTGAAACATCATTGACAATGAGATAACCGGCAATATAATCCATGGCTTTTTCCGGAGGAATATGTTTACCTCGTTTACCGATTACTACCCCGAGCTCTGCTTCATAATCAGGTTCTTCACTCCCCATGGGAATAACGATGGCATCCCCAGGTCCAATGACCGCACTGGGATATGCTCCAAAGAGTAAAGGAACCTTAGGAACTTCTTGTCCTGTCTCGGCGGCATGGTCTCGATAGTTAAGACCCAAATTGGTAATTTTGGACGGTCTGGGAATGGGAGCCTCTAGTTTTACCAACGCGAGGTCCCGAAGGATCCCATCTGCCTTTAGCTTTGAAGCAGATTCCTTTTGGACAAATGCCATCGCTTCCCTGGCAGCCTCCAGGGATCTCTCGCCCCCCTGGAGAAATTCTAGCATAGTCGATGGAACAACAGCCGCCGCCATAGCTTCAGGCCGGGGATCTCCTCGTTGTTGCAAAAGTGCTTGATAAGCCCGGTTAAGATCTACCACTTTATTATCATCCAGAAGAGCTCCTATCCGCATTTCTCCTTCAAAGGTGTAAGTCACGAGTTTTAAAGCTTCGGCTTTTAATGGAACAAACACCATAGAAAATAGAATGATTAGGGATAACAGGGTCATTTTTTTCATGTTATTTCCTCCTCTCTCTTACCTGTTCTTCTGGATTGGGGTTTATTGAATTTAGATTTTTTGCGATGTTAATAAATAAAATATCTTGTCTAAAGATAAAGAAAAGTATTTTTTTAAGATAACTTCTTTATTTGAAGGGTAAAGTGGCTATGGTCCGAGGAATTTCTCTAAGAGGTCCTGTGACTGCCTTAAAGAAAGTGGATGATTTGGGATTGCGAAAAGCCATTCAGAAGGCCTATCAATTCGAGGAACTCCCACGGGCTCCTGTTATTCGGAACCTGGCCGAACCCTGGAGACCTTATCGAACTGTGACCACGCTCTATTTATGGAAAAGCCTGGAGGGTCCGGAAGGAGGTCAAATATGAGGCTAAAAGATCAGATTACCCTTATAACCGGAGGAGGCCGGGGGATTGGAAAAGCCCTGGCCTTAGCCTTTGCCAGAGAAGGGAGTCATGTAATTTTGGTAGCCCGAACCGAACCTGAAATCCTGGCAACCGCCTCAGAAGTTCAACAACAGGGTCAGAAGGCCCTTCCTCTTAAGGTCGATGTTTCTCGGGAAGAGGAGGTTCGGGAAATGGTGCAAAAATCAATGGAAACCTTCGGACGAATCGATACATTGATCAATAACGCAGGGGTTCTGACTCCTCGAGTTCCTCTGGTAGAAGTCTCAACTCAAGACTGGAATCTCACATTGGATGTAAACCTCAAGGGAACCTTTCTCTGCTGTCGGGAGGTTCTCCCCATTATGATGAAGCAGCGTACCGGGAGTATCATCAATCTCTCTTCCGGTGTGGTTCATCGGGTCGCTACCCACTGGGGTCCTTATGCCATCTCCAAAGTCGCCGTTGAGTATTTAACAAAGGTTCTGGCCGAAGAAGTCAAAACCTATGGGATCCGGGTGAACTCTGTAAACCCCGGAAAAGCTGCTACCAGGATGCGCGCCCAGGCTTATCCAGAGGAAGATCCGGCTACCTTACCAAAGCCCGAAGATATTACGGAGGTTTTCGTTTATCTGGCCTCCTCAGAAGCTAAAGAAGTTACCGGCCAGTCTTTGGATGCTCGACAGTGGAGACCATCCTATTAAGTTAAGCCTGGAGACATTATGATGAGGGGAGATAAAGATGAAGTCTGGAACCCTTCAACTCAAAACCTGCCCGGAGCCTGGGGAAAGGAATGAACGCTATGAGGAGGAACAAACTGGACCATGGCTTTTTCTTTTCTACTTAGTACATTAAAAATAAACTGGTCGAGCTTTTAAAGCTTTTATACCTGCTAGGGTTATAGTACGATATAAGACTAATTTGGTCGAAGATTATTTAAATGAGTTGAAGGGATAAATCAAGCGCTATAACCCATGGAGAATTCAATAAGTCAACCTGAACAGTCTCTAAATCAGGCAGGTTAACGGGAGAGGTTCAGGAGTGCTTTGAGAGAATTCTTTAATACCGACACCTGTTTTGGAGTAAGTTGGGCTTTTACACGTTCATCCAGCTCTTTTAAAACCTCTTCGGCCACAGCCTTAAAACGGCGGCTACGATCCGTCAGGTAAATGCGAAAGGCTCGGGCATCTTCCGGGTCTCGCCTACGTACGACAAGTCCTTTTTGTTCCATGGCCTTTATGAGCGTCGTCATGGTTTGTTTACTAAGCCGGGCTCGTCTTGCAAGTTCTCCCATCTGTAAGCCATCTTCTTCAAAAAGCGGAATCAGAATGGAACCATAAGCGGGGCGTACATCGGGGTAGTTGGCCCGACAAAAACCTTCGTATAACAGCTCATTCCATCGCTGGGAAGCTTTGGCCAGTAAAAATCCCAGGTTTTCTCGTATTCCATGAACATTCTTTTTTCCCATGACAATACAACCTATTTAAATTTAAATGGATCATTAAAGTTTTTAAAAATATTGCCTTTCAAATTAATTGAAGTTACACTAAATCTGCAAGGGTAATTTTTATCTGTTAGGAGGAGGGATTTAGGGTGGAAGGAAAAGAGGACCATGGAAGATGGTTATGGTCTATCTTAATCATGGAGGTGATCTTATTAACAGAGTTCTTGGGAGATCTGGAACTCTGAGTCAGGAGGTAAAAAACATGGAACAAAAAGAAGAAAAACACACAAATCGATTAATACATGAAAAGAGTCCTTATTTATTGCAGCATGCCCATAACCCGGTGGACTGGTATCCATGGGGGGAAGAGGCTTTTGAGAAGGCACGGAGAGAAGATAAGCCGATTTTTCTCTCTATCGGTTATTCAACCTGTCACTGGTGTCATGTCATGGAACGTGAGTCTTTTGAAGATCCGGAGGTAGCCCGATTAATGAACGAAGTATTTATTTCCATCAAAGTGGATCGGGAGGAGAGACCGGATATAGACAATATTTACATGACCATCTGTCAGATGATGACCCAGAGTGGGGGATGGCCTTTGACCATTATTATGACTCCGGATAAAAAGCCCTTTTTCGCCGGGACTTATTTTCCTAAAGAGAGTCGGTATGGTCGAATCGGCATGTTGGATCTAATACCCCGCATTCATGAGATCTGGCTAACTCGACGTGATGAAGCTGTGGACGCAGCCGACAAACTCACCTCGGCGCTTCAGGAGATATCCCGTACAGTACCTGGTGAAGAACTAACCGAGTCAATCTTGAAGTCGGCTTACGATCAACTGGCCAGATACTTTGATGAACAGCATGGAGGATTCGGGAGTGCGCCCAAGTTTCCGACTCCCCACAAGATTTTTTTCTTGCTGCGTTATTGGAAGCGCACAGGGAATGCTGCAGCGTTGAAGATGGTAGAAAAAACCCTTCAAGGCATGCGATTGGGGGGCATGTATGACCATATCGGATTTGGGTTCCACCGTTATTCTACCGATGCTAAATGGCTTCTACCCCACTTTGAAAAGATGCTTTACGATCAAGCCTTACTGGCTATGGCCTATATAGAAGCTTATCAGACAACGGGGGAAGAAGAATATGCCAGGACTGCCCGGGAGGTGTTTACCTATGTTCTGAGGGATATGACTTCTCCTGAGGGTGGATTTTATTCGGCTGAAGATGCCGACAGTGAGGGGGAGGAGGGAAAGTTTTACCTCTGGTCGGTGGAAGAAATCCGGCGGTTGTTCGATCCCGGAGAAGCGGATCTCATTTTGAAGATTTATAATTTTGAAAGGGAAGGTAATTTTATCGAGCAGGCCACAGGCCGCACCACAGGAACGAATATCCTATACCTCAAGAAACCCCTTACAGAGTTAGCCCACGACTTGAAGATACCTGAGCAAGACCTTCAGAGACGGCTGGAAGCTGCTAGGCAAAAACTTTTTGCAGTTCGGGAGAAACGGGTTCATCCCCATAAAGACGATAAGATCCTGACCGATTGGAACGGCCTCATGATTGCAGCCCTGGCAAAAGGGGCCCAGGTCCTGGATGAGCCGGCATATGCTGAAGCTGCCCGACGGGCCGTAGATTTTATCTTCGGACATCTACGCAACCCGGAAGGACGCCTTCTCCATCGTTATCGTGATGGTCAAGCCGGATTACCGGCCAATGTAGATGATTACGCATTCCTGATCTGGGGATTACTCGAACTTTATGAGGCAACCTTCCAGGTCCATTACTTACAGGCTGCCCTGGATCTGAATGCGGATTTGATTAAATATTTCTGGGATGAAAGGAATGGAGGATTTTATTTTACAGCCCATGACAGTGAGAATTTACTGATTCGCCCCAAAGAGATCTATGACGGCGCAGCCCCCTCGGGTAACTCGGTAGCCATGTTAAACCTGCTCCGTCTGGGGCGTATCACAGCGAATCCGGATCTTGAAGCGAAGGCCGCAAAAATCGGGCGTGTCTTCTCTGCCAATGTCAAAGAATCTCCCATAGCCCATACGCAACTCCTGGTGGCTTTGGATTTTGCAATAGGACCTTCCTATGAAGTCGTCATGGTCGGCAATTCCCAGGCTGAAGACACAAAGGTTATGCTCCAAGCCCTGAGAAGGCAATTTATCCCCAATAAAGTCGTTCTCTTCCGTCCTAGTGAACAGGAAACCCCGGAGATCAGCCGTCTGGCCGAGTTTACCAAAAATCAGTCTGGCCTGAACGGAAAAGCAACGGCCTATATTTGTCTAAATTACCATTGTGAGCTTCCCACAACGGACGTAAATAAAATGTTGGAACTACTGGGTACAAGAAACTAAATAAGTAGATGAGGCACCCATCATTGTAATAACTTTTCCGTTCAAACGACTAATTTATAAAGGAGTTATTTACTTAAAGTCGAGGATTGGAATCCTTCTGAGAGCGCAAGCCTCTTGCCTGCTAAGATTATCTACTTAAAGTTGAGGATCTCAAAATCCTTGCTAAAGACTCCGAAGCAAGGGGATAGTTTGCCATTCCCCATATCAACCGGTATAAACCGAAGGGTAAAACGGGAATAAGGAGAAAAGATCTTAGGGATCTTTTCCACCTTATTCCTGTAAAAGTTAAAGTAAATTATGAGACTGAATCTAAAGCAAATTCTATCCGGTGTAATGGTGATTCTTTGGATTTTCACAGCAACCTTAGTCCTGGCCGCAGAGGAAAAACAGGCTATTACGGGGCATATTTACTGTGTATTGCCGACGGCCGATGGGGTGAAACTCGAGCCAGGAGTTTGCCCGGGTGGGGATCATCCCCACGTGGTTAAAACCCAAGATGGTAAGTTGGTTCTTCTACAGGAATCCCCTCTTCTAAAAGATATTCCAAGACTTTCGGCCGAGGAAAAGAAGAATGTGACCATTGAAGGAAGGATGGTAGGGACTACGACTTTCTCTCCGGAAGCTGTTAAATGGCCCTGGCTTAATAAGTAAACTGAATCTCGCCAACCACAAAAAGCCTGCAGGTAGTTACTCCAAACTACCTGCAGGCTTTTTTATCATGAGTTGGTATTAATAAGGCAAATTTGGAGAGAATCTTTGAGCCTTTTTTACCACCAAAGCTAAGGGGAGTGGGTTAGGGTTACCCTTAGTTCGGCAGATTCTCAAGGAGCATGAGGGGGAAGTTGAATGTATCAGTGAAAAAGGAGCCAGTACAATCTTTATCGTTCAACTCCCAGTCACATAGAGGTCGTAGGAAGAACCTCTTCCTGTTTTTAGTTGGCAGGTCAACTGCTAGATTTCAAAAGCGAAAGAAAGAGGGGGAAAAGATAGATTACTGGATACCGCTCCCCCCCTCATCTTTTCCAGAGATCTAATAATTTTTCTTTAGCTATTTTTACCTCTGGTCTATTCTATTTTTGAAGATAAATCGGTACGAACTTTTACTTCAATATTTTGGAGTTCGGATATTTTTTTACCCATTTCTTCCATTGGGTGTCTTCGGAAGGAACCTCAGGGAGCCATTTCTTGAAATATTTTCCCTGAATGCCCATGAGGCCTCCTCTATAAGGATACCAGAGGCTACCAGTTTCCAGGTCATACAATACAAACGTGTAGTTGTAGGTCCAGCCTGAAGGGGTCAGGGTTAAGGTCTGACCGTCTATCTGGCGACTGTACACAGCCGCTAAATTCTGTAGGGGTCAGAAACCGACTGCGATGGGTTTTGAGCCTATCCTGCTGTTTACAATCTCATGACTCATCAGTCTTGGGATAGAATAAGCCTGAGCCTGGGAACCCTCCTCAACCCCGAGAATACGAAGGTTTTGAGGGATATTGGTTATATCGTCGCTCAAGTAGGAATCATCCAAAGGGGTAAAGGCATCCTTTCCCAATCCGTATTGAAACTTTTCAGGCCTAAAACCAATCGATTCAGCTTGGGTAATATCCCAGCGCATACCTTTCCTATCCACGATATAGGTTTTGCCCCCTTCTCTTTCGACAAAAGAAAAAGCAGTGTCTAGGATGATCATGAAATAGATCGTACCTAAAATAATGATAAAAACATAAAGAGATGCTTTCCGGAACATCTTTCCTCCTTTCTTACGTGTGGAGACTATTGGGGGTTAGCGCTAAAAGTTGAAGAAAGTCGAGATATTCAGTCGATTGTTATCGCCGTCTCCCCCGTCATTGAACTCCACTTTTCGGTAATCCCATCCGATTCCGATATAAAGTGGATTGATAGGTTGGAACCATACCGTAACATTGACGCTTTGAGCATTGTCTACACCTGGAGCACCGAAATCAGTGCCCGCGAAGAGACCTGAAACAATTCGAAACGGAGTTCCGGCATCAACCAATTCATCTAAATCATTATCGTCCTGCCCATACAGGGCGGTTACCCAGATGCGATCGGTTAGAAATACCTTACCGGTTACGAAAAAACCTATCCCCTCGATTGAATCTCGCTTTCCATTAATCGTCTGCACAACACCTTGACCGTTGCCACCAAAGTAGCTATCTATATTTTTACCAAACCAGAATTGTCCTGTCACCGAAACGCTGCCGGCTCGCTTGTTTTCCCGAATACCCCTGATGGGGATAATTCCACTGGCGGCGATGCCCCACGCATTCACACCGTCCGCTTTGCCTACTTCATTTTGGAACTGTTCCCGTCCATAGAACCCACTGAAAGCCAGCTCTAAAGGTACGTCCCCACCTTTTTCGAAACCAAAGTAGTCTGCCCTACCTAAGGCGTTCGTATGGTAGGCGATCTTGCCATGGAAAAAGGGGAGGCCTGAACTCTCGGCTGATCCTGTCGGCGCATCGATCTCACCAAGTTGGTTAAAGAGTCCGGAGTTTGGAGCGTTAACACTTCCACTGAAGGTGATATCCGCCCTGTTGCCCAGCGGTTGAATGTGTGTATAACGGATCTGGGGTTCGCGACCGAACAGGGATCCCAGCGCCAAGTTTAAGTTATCAAAAGTGATGTCGGGTAAGAGGTCGCCATATAACACATTGGTCTGGCCAATCAGGAGCGAATCGTTCCCCTTGTTCCACTCCAGTTGCCAGTAGGCATGACGCAAGCGTGGATTAGGGGTATTCGGTCGATTACCGGCGAGTCCACCCAGGAAATCAATCTCTACATAAGCCCGATTGAAGAGTCCGTCTGTGAGGGGTCCTTCAAATCCGAAACCGAGTTGGGTCTGGTTGGCACTAAACCGAAATGTGCTATCTTCAGCGTCGATAGTGCCATCACGCGGCGGAAACAGAGGTTCACTGCCTCCCATATTTCTCTGATCGAAATCTGAGTCGGTTGCAATGAAGCCACGAACATTAAGCTTCCAATCCGACTTACCAACCTCAAGAGCGTTTGCGGGTGTGGCAATAAGCGATAAGAAAAAAATAAGGCTGCCCAGGATAATCCATCCGGTACGCGTCACAATATATATTCCTTTAACTTTAACCGTAGCTTTGGATATTATGGCTTGTTTTTCATTTCTTTCTTGTTCTTTTCTTTTCATGATGATCCCTCCCCTTTTGTTTACCTGCCACACTTCCTGTTAAATGTAGATTTTGAAAATTTCTTTACTATCTTCTGTGTGGCTCTTATACCATTTCGCCTTTTCGGAGAAATTTATTAGTTTAAGTCCTCCTAAAGTTTGTTACTCAAACCGTGAATTTGTTACAGAGCGGTTTTGCTATGAAAAAATCTTCGGCCTTATAGCGTAGCGCGTGTTTGATAGGTTCGCAGATCCCTACAGGGAGAAAAGCCAGGAGAGAGGTGTTTTGATTAGAAGTTCTATGAAATTTTAAAATTTCCATAAGAAGAATGTTGCGTATTGAACGGCTGATTCAGGATCAAGGGGTTAAGCGATATGTTGGTATGCGGCAACAATAGGAGCTGATATAGAAAAGAGAAGCGGTCTAAGATAGGCTAGGTCAGATGTGCCTAACTCAAATCGAGGAAGGCAGAAACTGTCCGTATCTACCTGTTTTTGAATCAACGTAACTATGAAGACATATGGAACAATGTAAGGGATCTTACAGATAAAAAGATAGATGGGTTTTACCGTATAAGGGAGAAAAAAGATGTCTGTCTAAATTAGCATAAAATCAAGGTAAATGCTAAGGGAATATTCTGTGAGGATTTCCGAATTGAACGTGTAATATCTAAAAGAATCAAGCTAAAACCCTGCTTTAATACCGCCTTCATAGTGAAATTGGCCATTGGTTATACCCCTTCATCCTTCGACAGGCTCAGGACGAACAGGGTATAAGGTACTTCAATATGGATTTGGTATAAGGTAAGAATTTATCGAGGAGAATTGAAGGTGCAGGTTTTAGATTAAGGTCTGACCTAACCGTATCATGACCAAGATAAGAGTTACATATAAAAAGGGTAACAAAAAACCTGTAACGTTGGAAGATGGTCAGCCTGTGAGCTCCAACCAGCTATCTGATCCTGAGACCTGGGTAGATCAGTATGGAAACTGTCTATTTGGCTATGCAATACTTAGGCTTCAGGACCGTAAACTTGCTGAGGATGTGGTCCAGGAGACTTTTCTGGCAGCTCTTCAAGCCCGTAACCATTTTATGGGCCAATCCTCCGAAAAAACCTGGCTTATGGGGATTCTTAAACACAAGATTCTTAATCAGATTCGTAAAAATAGCCGTGAACTTCCTATTAGTTATATGGAATCCTCACTAGAGACAGAAGAATTTTTCGACAAGATGGGGCGGCTTAAAGCCACATCAACAGAATGGGCTACTGATCCCAGTATAGCTCTTGAACAAAAGGAGTTCCAGGAAGTTCTAAAACAGTGCCTATCTGAACTTCCTTCTCGTTTTGCCATTGCCTTTTCGCTTCGTGAGATGGATGGGTTAAGCAGCGAGGAAATCTGTAACGTGTTGAATATCTCTGAAAGTAACTTACGGGTGATGCTCCACCGGGCTCGCCTGCGGTTGCGGCTTTGCCTGGAGATCAAATGGTTTGGCCCGAAGGCCAGAAAGGATTAAAGATGCAGTCTTGTGCTGAAATTCAGGAGCTGGGGATTTCTCTTTAAGCTCCAGTATTTTAAAGTCTTCAAAAATGCCCCATAAAGTCTGAGCTTGAATAAATAGTTTTAATTTTAATCATCGAGCATCTAAACCCTGACAAGTTTTTGAAACTCAAAAACTTCAAGGGAGGTATGAAATATGAGCGAGGAGGAGATTCTATGGAAACCGTTCGCCTCTTAGAAGAACATGAATTTCCACCGGAGTTACAAAAATATTTTGAGGGAATAAAGACCTGGTTTAACATTAATTATGTTCCCAAGATGACCAGGGTTTTGTCCTATCAATCGGGGATGTCTGATACCCACGGTCGCTGTAGCCGTCGTGCCATGACGGATGGCGTACTCAAGCGTCATCAGAAAGAAATGATTGCCGTCACGGTTAGTGCCATTAATGCCTGCGATTACTGAGTTATGGCTCATACCGCAGCCGGGAAGCTGCAAGGATATCAAGATGATAAATACTGGTATGAAGCTGCTTATGTCTACGGAGTGACTAACGGCATAAATGCAGTAGCCGATGGGGTGCGAGTTCCTCTCGATTTCTCAGATGGATCTGTCCGTAAACCTTTAGTCCCACTTATGGAGTCCGAAGAAGCCTCCAGGGTTGTCAGAGAAATTTACAAAGACATTCTGGCCTTTTATCAAATGGAGCGTGTGCCGAATATCTTCAAAGTATTAGCCTACGATGAAGGCTATCTGTGTGATTACTGGGGAGCTGTTCGCTTCGCATTTGAAGATCGTCACCTCGATCGTTTAACTAAGGAAGTGCTGGCTTTAGCGGCTTCCATGGCGGTAAAATCTGATTATGGGGTGGATTTACATCTACGTGAGGTTCGACGTTTAGGACTGGATGAAAAAGGGATCCTGGAAGTAATCCAAGTTGTCCAGGTTTTTAGTTGTTATACCAAGATCGCTGATGGTCTTCAACTTGAGCCCGACTTCACTGAGCTTTTGCATAAAGCAAAGAGCTAATAAACTGATCCGCTATTTTACCCTCGGGGCTGTTCCAGGCCCCTCAGATGTAACTTGTTCTCAACAATCAGCCATGAGAATAGCTGCCATTACTGTATGGCTGCCCACAGTATGCTCGCGGATAAGAAATCAAGGGTACCTGAATTTTCTGCCTTAGTTGTTCCCAATTTCTGTTAATTGCTGGAGTTTGTTTTTGTCTACAATGATTAAGTGTCGCAACCTGAAATCAATAAGGCGGAGTTCCTTTAACCTGTTTAGCGCGGCCGTAGTAGTTTCTCGCGTTGCCCCAATTAAATTTCCTATTTCCTGATGGGTTAACCGTACACGTAACTTGATCCCCTCTGAAGTCTTTACTCCATATTCTTCTGCCAGGCTGAGTAGCAAATGAGCCAATCTGGCAGGGACATCTCGGAATACCAGATATTCAATTTTAGACTCAATAGCTCTCCTGCGTAGACCGATCAATTTAATGATTTTAAGGGCCAGGTCGGGTTGCTTTTTCAGAAGTTTCTTGAAATCCTCCCGCTTGATCACACAAATCAAGGTATCCTCCAACGCTTCGGCCAGTGTTTGCCGATTTCCTTCTTCAACCAATGCCAGCTCTCCAAACACTTCTCCGGGGTCCAGAATGGCCAGGGTCAGTTCTCGACCTTTTTCGGTTAGCAAGGATATCTTGACCCGTCCTTCTTTAAGCAAGAAGATCGTATTCGCAGGATCTTCAGGAAAGTAAATATATTCCCTTTTGGGGAATTTCATCATGTAGCTGATTTGATCCAAGAACTTGAGGTCTTCATCTGGTAGTTCGGAGAATAAATCAAAATATTTGAGATACCAGATCTTAGACTTAACCTCATTAATCATAGGGGATACCTCCTGAAGATTCAAGAGAACAGTTACAAACTACCCCACCCAGGTTTTTATAACCGAATAACAAATTCTGAGAGATAGCAAAAAGATTTACTCCAGAGTCAAGTATTAAGCTATTCACAAGGGGACAGATTGTCAATCAGAGTGATGAAAATTCCTTTATTTTTTTTAAATTTTTACCCCTTTTTGTAAGGGAGCTTACAGAGAGAAATTCAGAGGTTACCTATCTTGGAGAATATGAAGAAGGAGTTATTAAGGCGTCCTTTGGTAGTCAGGATTTTGGAAATAGTAGGTTATCTCTGTATCTTGATAGGGGTTCTTTGGCTTCTAGGGGAAGGATACAAATTAATCCGGTTTATTGGTTCTTTGGGGCCAGAACAAACCTGGTTTCTGGGATTTTTGGATTATATCGCCATCTTCTTTGGAAGTTTCTTTTTTTTAATGGGATTCTTCTCCATCACAGTGGGAAAGATCGTCGATCTTCTCCTCATCACCGCTAAGAATTTAGAGGCAAAAAAAGCAAAGGTATAGAAAGTTTAGAAAAGGTATCTGCATGGAAGAAGCGAAAATTCACTCAATCCTTTGGTTCGTTAAAAGTCTTCGCAGTGTGGGGATTGTCTCTATCCTGACCGGGACCGCCTTTCTTGTGAAACTGGGAGTAGACTATGTCGATAAATGGCTATCCGGAGTCCTTTGGCTCTGGGGGATTCTTCATTTTATTACCATCCTGGGTAGCAGTTTCATGATCTTGAGTGGACTTCTTTTTATGGTTTTGGCTTGGGTATTACAGTGGCTTCTAGATATTCAGAAATTTCTTTAGTTTGTAAGCTCGATTACAGATTTAATCTCGACAGGGGTTTTAAAAAATAATCTTAAACCTTATATCATATCATTCCTCCGGGATTGTAACCTTTCATGAAAGTAAAAAATGGCGATTTAATCTAGACTCAACCTATCTACGGTTACAATACCAGGGAGTTTGAATTATGTTCGATAAACTCCTGGAAAGGCTTAAAACTCTCCTAAGTTTATGAGCACTCTTCCTAGGAATAGCTCAGGTTGAGCCAGGCCTTGCCAACCACTTTCCCCAATTGGACAAGGGTTCCATTGGCGGCGTTGTATTTTCCCTGGTTGTAGATCCTTCTAACCCTCTGACCCTTTATCTCGGCTCTTTTGGAAGCGGAGTATTCAAAACCATAGATGGGGGGAAACTTTGGAAATCTATGAACCAGGGGTTAGAAGACTTGGGTATTCGAACCCTTGTTGTTGATCCTATTACGCCTATGATCCTCTATGCGGGTACTGATACTGGTATCTTTAAAACTACCGATGGTGGAAACCATTGGTTTAAAATCAACCAGGGATTAGAAGAGCGGAGTATCCGTTGGATAACCCTTAACTCTCGGGATCCTCAAGTTCTTTATATTGCAACGGATGCCGGGGTTTTTAAAAGTTCCGATGGAGGATCTCATTGGCAAGCTATCAACCAGGGGTTGGAAAGTTTGGATATACGTACCCTGGTTACGGATCCCCTTGACCCTGATATTTTATACGCTGGAGCGTTTGGAGGAATCTTTAAGAGTTTGGATGAAGGCAAGCACTGGATAAAGATTCAAGATGGACTTTCAGATCTCCATATTCGAGCTCTCGCCGTGGATCCGACGAATCCAGCCCGGCTTTATGCAGGAACCGCAACCCAAGGAGTCTTTCAAAGTTCAGATGGAGGAATGAGTTGGAAGAGCCAGGAAGGATTAGAAGATGTTTCTATTATGGCTTTAGCCATCTCTCCAACAAACCCTGCAACCGTTTATGTGGGAATCCTGGGAGGTATTCTAAAGAGTATCGATGGAGGGAGTCATTGGAACTATCTGGATAATGAGCTGAGTCATTTAACGATTACTGCTTTGACAGCAGATCCGTTAAGACCAGGAATTGTCTATGCTGGCAGCGGCGGTCTTGTCTTTAAAAGTGAGGATAATGGGAATACCTGGATTCTTATTACTTCCAAAACCACTGAGAAGTGACAACCTTTCCGAAGGATAACCCGGAGCCGGTTTCCCTCCATGCGCTCAGGGTAGGCTTCAAGTTTGGTAAAGGAAGGCCCTTTAATAGAGGACCTCCCTATACGGAGGTTCATATTCAAATGAAAGGAGGTGAAAATTATGAGAAAAACTCTAACTCTCTTCAGTATTATGACCCTGGTAATTGCGGCTATTATTCTAATTCTGAATCCTCTTTCCACTTATGCTCAAACGGAGAAAAGTACTTCCCAAGACTCAAAGATGATGGCTAAACAAGGAATGGCAGCTTTCTTCGACAAGCATCAGGGGAAAGATAACATAGAGGCGGCTATTAAAAGGGGAGAGAAAATCTTCAATGACCTGGGATGTGCAGGGTGCCACCCTCGAGGGGGAACCATTGGGGGTACAGCCGTAACTTCCACAGGAATGAAGATGCCGGTTCCCATTCCGAAGTTAGCCGGTGCGGCGCTTCATTTCCCGAGGATAGCTACACCTAAAGGAATCGTTGTAAATTTAGGTGAAATGAATGACCTTTGAAACACCGTATTCCTTGGCCGTGAGCCATTAGATCCCCATTCTCAAGAATATATCGACCTTCAGGCGTATGTCGCATCACTAACTCCTGAAGTATTGAAGGCCATGAAGGAACAGGAGAAGAAGATGATGGAGATGATGAAGAGTATGGAGAAGAAACAATAATCCCTGTTCTAATTTAAGAGGAAAAGGTGTCATTGCGAGAAGCGATAGCGACGGAGCAGTGTGTTGGATAAGAGTAAAATCTGGCAAACTGTTTCGTTCCTTTTGCCACTCGCAATGACCGCCAGCGTGTCTTTATCTCCAGCAGAAAAACCCCCAATAAACCAGAAAGGAGGGATTTTAGAAAGATCATGCAATTTCCTACTTTACCTTTTCTAATAAGTGTCAGCATTCTATTTTATAGCTCTTTTTCATTCTCAGCAGAACAGACCTCTGATCAAGGGGATCTCACGTTAGGAGAAAAAATTTACAATGAAATTTGCTTTTCTTGCCATGGTAAAACGGGAGATGGTCGAGGTCCCAGTTATCTCAATACCAGACCCTTTCCCCAGGTCTTTGCGAATCCCGACTACATGTCTCGTTTTATGGATCAGTACCTGTTCGATGTGGTAAAGTATGGAAAGCTAGCGGTACTCAAGAAAACAACGCCCTCGGAACTCTCTAAAACTAGCATTCCAGTTGCCATGCCATCCTTCGGGGATGTCCTGACAGACGAGCAGATCAAAGGACTCATTCAGTTTGAAAAAAACATGGCACAGGGAGTAGCCAATCCCTGGCCTTCAAAAGAAATTAGGGAGATATTCATGGATGCCTGTGCCACCTGTCACGGACTGGAAGGAAAAGGAAATGGCGATCGAGTGGTTAAACAACCGCCTCCAAAATATTTTATCAGTGAAATTCAGCCCCCTCCTGCCGATTATTCCAACTCAAAATTGATGGAGCGTTTCAGCGATGAGTATCGAGAAGCCTTGATTAAAGTTGGTAAGATCGATACAGTCGATAGGCTTGGATTTAATACCATGAACCCTTATGGGGAAGTTTTGAGTGATCAGGAAATTTGGAGCGTTATCAAGTATATTCGTAAGACTTTTATAGAAGAAAGAAAAGACAAAAAATAGGAGGTAATCCCTGTAATGGCGGTAAAATCTAAGGTCTGTTTAGTAAGGTGGCCTAGCATGAATTTGTTGATACTAACTTTAAGTATCTTTGGTTAATAATCAACCTCTGGTAGTTACCTTTTGTCCCTTGTGTAATACAACGTTGGTCTTCGAACGTCCCACTATAAAGGGAGAAGTATTGGCTTTGGTACTTCAGGTAATTTACGATATAGTAATTTGATCCTATGGGACCGTCAGACCGAATCCTGGTGGCAACAATTCAGTGGAGAAGCCATTGTAGGGGATTTAACCGGTACTTACCTGAAGTCTCTGCCTGCTTCCATTATTTCTTGAGAGGACTTCAAAACTAACTATCCTCAAGGGAAGGTACTTTCCCGTGAGACTGGATTTGAATGTGATTACGGCACTAACCCTTATGTAGGTTACGACGATATCGATCAAAGTCCTTTCCTTTATCAGGGTCCCTTGGATAATCGGTTGCCACCCATGGCCCGAGTACTCGGGGTTATACACGAAGGTAAAGCACGTGCTTATACTTATGACCACTTACGTCAAGCAGGAGTTATAAATGATATCCTCGGCCATGAGCCTATCGTTGTGTTCTGGAAGGCCGATACTGCTTCGGCGATGGATGATCCTGACAACGCAAAAGGGCGAGATGTAGGAACAACGGGGGTCTTCCTGCGGACAGTGAAGGATCAGGTGTTGCTCTTTCATGCCAAGAAAGACGGTACTTTTAGGGATCAGGAACAGACAGCACCTGGAGTATTTTAGAACAAGCTCTAAATAGCTCTCTAACAGGTAAATCGCTGTTGCCATTAGTGCATTACGATACATTTTGGTTCGTTTGGTTCGCCCTGAATTTCATGGAAGGAGAATCTTTTCCAGATGGCAGCAGGAAAGATCACCTTTTGACAAATTCAAGGCCCAGGAAGCGGGTTTTAATAAATCGGCATAAGAGTTCTTTAGCCCATCAAGCTCGGCAGGAGTTCGGCTAAAAACTTCCGTTTTACTACCCGATAGGCAGGCCTGTTGTGGATCCGATAAACCTCCGAATGGTGGTAGACAGGAACCTGTCCGGTATCTCGCCAGGCTTGTTGAATTCCTTCAAGAAAACCCTCCAGAACCTTAAACGGAAAGGCGTAAATAATCCCTTTGATTTGAATAGTGTGACTCTGATTGAGCTGAAGAAAGGTCTCTAAGAGAGTAAAAAAGTGTTCTGGAGATCCTTGAGAACTGCGGGCCGATTCCACACAAATCTGAAAAAGTTTCTCTCTAACAACCGAATCCTTACCGACCCTGGCCTTATAAGGACGGAAATTGATTCGGAGGGTCTGACCGTCTATAGAGATTATTTCTCCCAGGGGTTCTTCTTCCCCGGGAATCGCTTCCTCAAATTCCCTTTCAAACCAGGTTCGGGCCTGATCTATATCCTCAATAAGATGCCCCATTCCAAACTCTCCTTGGTGAAGGCATTTGTAAATATCCTGGACTGTACAGATTTTCGGCTCAACGACCGGAATCGGATCAGATCCTGAAATAGAGACTCTCTCAGGTTGAAATCGAGCTTCATGCCATTGATATTGCAGGGCAATAATTTTCCTTAACATGAGGGGGTTCATAGATCATAATTTTGTCAAATCGGTATGGACATGCGGTATAACCAAGCAGCCTGTTATGCTGAGTGGGAAATCAGAGAGCGAGGATCTAGAGTTTAAGAGAGGCGAAACAGGGTTTCGCCTTCTAATTTTAAGTTTAATTCCTTCCGTTCCTGCCTGTCAGGTGGACGGGTTACTGTAAAACTTCTGGATTTACGAGATTGGGAGGTCTTTTCCCTGTAACGCCTGCAACCAGATTTTCTGCGGCCATGACGGCCATTTTTGTTCTGGTTTCTACAGAAGCACTGGCAATGTGAGGAGCCAGAACAACATTATCCAGAGGAATTAAACCCGGATGAATCTCAGGTTCCTTCTCATAAACATCTAAAGCCGCGCCAGCAATTCGCCTGGTTCTCAAAGCCTCTACCAGGGCCGCTTCGTCCACCACAGGTCCTCGTGAGGCGTTGATCAGGAAGGCTGTCGGCTTCATAAGGTTAAGTTCTCGGGTGGATATAAAGTGGGTAGTCTCCGGCAGTAAAGGTACATGCAAAGTCACAAAATCGGATTCCCTCAGGAGGGTATCCTTGTCCACAAAGGTGGCTTTGTAGCGCTCTTCGATTTCCGGTTTGGCTCGTACAACATCATAGTAAAGGATCCGCATATCGAATCCCTGGGCACGTTTGGCAACCACCTGTCCAATCCTTCCCAATCCGATAATACCTAAGGTTTTTCCATAAACATCTGCACCCAGGAATAATTGAAGCCCCCATTCTTTATAAAGACCTGCCCGGGTGAATTTATCTGCTTCGACGACCCGACGGGCAACAGCCAGAAGCAAAGCCCAGGTAAAATCACCGGTTGTATTATCCAAAACCCCGGGCGTATTGGTGACCATAATTTTTCTTTGAGTAGCGGCCTTAACATCGATATTGTCATATCCAACGGCAACATTGGCTACAATTTTCAGAGTGGGACTGGAGTTTAAAACCTCGGCATCGATGGTATCTGTTAAAAGGCAAAGAAGACCTTCTTTATCACGGATTTTATCGATCAACTCCTGTTTACTCAATCGAACATCGGCGGTATTAAGTTCCATATCACAGTTCTGTTTGATGATATCTAAGGCACTCTGCGGAAGCATTCTAGAGACAAACACTTTAGGTTTCATGATTTTTCTCCATTGTCCATTGTCCATAGCTTATCAACATCCACATGGACAACAGATAACGGACGGCTAATTAACCACCCATCTAGAAGGGCCAACGAGTGTTGAGAACAACGGACACCAGACAAATTGCTACTTATAAACCGGAAAGGTCAGAACAAAGGTCGTTCCTTTCCCTTCCGTGCTGGTCACAGAGATGTCTCCTCTGTGATCTTTAATAATTCTATGACTGATACTCAATCCCAAACCGGTCCCTTTCCCGGCTTCCTTGGTTGTAAAGAAGGGCTCGAAAATGTGATTTTTTATATGGGGTGGCATTCCGATCCCTGTATCCGAGAATAGAATTTCTACTTTATCGGGCTTTTTAAAGCGGCTGACCACTTTAATTTCTCCACCTCCCTTTTGATCCAGGGCATCCCGGGCATTTACGATTAAGTTAATGATGACCTGTTCCAATTGATTAGCATCGGCCATAATTTGTGGGAGGTCTTGGGTCAGTTCCTTGATAACCTCGATATTGTGAGCTTTCAGTTGTTGATTAAGTAAAGTAAAGGCATTTTCAATGATTTGATTGATGGAAAGGGGTTCCTTCATCCCGGTGGATCCTCTGGAAAAATTCCTCAGATGTTGGATGATTTTCATCATTCGAGTAGTTTGCCCTTCAATTCTTTTAAGGGAATCTTTTAATTCGGGATCGTTCTGATGGTTAGAGAGAAGAATCTGGGTGTAGCCCCGGATGACCATGAGGGGTTGATTCAGCTCGTGGGCAACTCCGGCCGCTAAGGTTCCAATCACAATCAGCTTTTCGGATTGGATCAACTGTTTTTCCATGGCTTTTTGGGAAGTTAATTCCTGAATAAGTTTGAGGATAGATAGCAGTTTTCCTTCGTCATCCCGTATGACTTGGAGGGCTACAGAAACAGGAGATTCTGTTTTATCCTTTTTAAGGACCACCAGGTCACCCTGCCAGCTATCTTTAGTTAAGATCTCTTGAATTTTTGGCAAGTTCTTTCGGGATTCCTTAGAGTAAAGGGAAGTTATTTTTTTTCTTTTCAATTCCTCCTGGTTGTAGCCACAAAGCCTTTCCAGGGCCGGATTGGCCCATTTTATCGTTCCCTTCAGGTTCAAAAGGGCTACAGGGTGTTGAAGGCATGAAAGGACGCGGAGAAGTTCCTTGGTTTGATAGATGTCTCCGTTTTGTTGAATTTTATCGCCCACGTCAGGGGATTAAAGAAGGGAAGAATAAAGAGATAGGAGAGTAAGAAAGATCGATTTTTAGAATCTCCTTTCCTCCATTCCTCCGTTCTCCCACACCTCTTCAATCAGATAGATTGACCTCCATCAATAAAGATGGTTTCTCCGGTCATAAAATCGGATGCTTCGGAAGCCAGGTATACCACCAGGGGTCCAAGTTCTTCAGGCTGCCCCACCCGGCGAAGGGGAATTTTAGAGAGAATGGCTTCTCGGATTTTTTCATTATCTAAACCAGGTGCGGACATAGAGGTATAGAAATAACCCGGGGCAATGGCATTGACTCGAATGTTATATTTAACCCATTCTGCGGCCATACATCGGGTGAGGTTAATCACACCGGCTTTGCTGGCTGCATAAGCCGATAGGGTCGTAACACCTCGAACACCGGCAACAGAAGCCATATTAATAACTTTTCCCTGCCTTCGCTCGGCCATGTGCCTTCCGACCGTTTTCGATACAATAAAAACCCCGGTTAAATTGGTCTGAATAACCTGATTCCATTCCTCCAGGGTAAGATCCAAAAGAGGTTTAACCACCGCAACTCCCGAATTATTGACCAGAATATCGATCTTCCCAAATTCTTTCAGGGTTATCTGGACGGCCTTTTCTACCTGCTGAATCTGGAGGATATCGGTTGGGATTGCCAGGGCCTTCCTTCCCATTTTCCGAATGGAATCGGCAGTTTCTTCAATTTCTTGAACCGTTCGACTTACAACAACTACGTCAGCCCCGGCCTCTGCCAGCGCCTGAGCCATAGCCCTTCCCAAACCCCGCCCACCTCCTGTGACCAGGGCAACTTTTCCATCTAGTTTTAGCTTATCGTAGACCAACTCTATCCTTTGTCTCAGATGGGGAGATAGAAGGGAGGGCTGATACTTATCACTCTACTCCCCCACACCTCCCACCCTGGATAAAAATCAAAAGGTAAATGCAATCCCTCCACTAATCCGGATCAGGTTCAGGGTATTTAAATCTTCAGGTGTCGTTCGATAGTCCCGGATATCTGCCCGAAGCAGAAGAGTATCGGTCAAAAATACTTTTAAGCCACCTCCAAAGTTGAATGCAAAGTCGGATTCCTTGATGAACTGGGTCGTATCGATGGTTTCACTGCTGAAGTCGGCAATTCCAATTCCGGCCGTTACAAAGGGAATAAAGCGACCATTCAGTAGATGTACAACGGCATTGGCATTGAAGAAGCGAATATCCATATCGAAGAGCTTACCTAAATCCGAGGCTTCCACGGATACATTGGGGATAAGGGCCAGATCCAGTTCTGTACCCAACCAAGTCGTAAAGTGAAAAGTATATTCAAACCCCAGGAAGAAGCCGTCTTTTAATTGGGTCTCAAAGGGTAAAACTTGACTTTCATCCTGGGGCGTTGTCGGATCATCCGGGAAAGATACTAAAATCGAGCCAAGATCATCCCCTCGAAGGACACCTAAACTTAACCCCAATTCTGAAGTACCCGCTTTAATTTCTGCCGAGGCCGGTAAAGCAAAAAAGGTCATACTTGACAAGACAATGACAAAAAGAACCCAATTTTTATCCACGGTCCATGATCCACTAGCCGTTGTCCGAGGTCCATAACAGATCATAACGAACTACAGACAACAAACAAGGGGTGATGTTTACTTACCCTGCAAAGCCCGAATTCTCGTCTCTATCCCACCCCGGATATTGGTCCTGGTCGGAGGTGGGGTAGTCCTGATGATGATATAGGTATTCGAAGGTACCGGTTGAAGAGCTGATCCATATCCGTAATTGTAATTAAAGATACCCGAGGGAGGATAGCCTAAGGTTGAGGAACCTATAGAATAGGAGCTTCCCCCACCGACTCCCAGATCCTGAACGAGGACTTTTCGTTCCTGCTGGGTCGCATACTCGATGCTGGATACCACAAAGTCACGTTCTTCCGAAGTTACATTTTCTTTACTCAGGATAGCTATGGCACGCCGGACGAGATCGGTGAACTTCCCGGTCGAAATGAGCTCGGTATATTCTTTCCACTCTGCTAAGGCCTTCTGATCTTCTCCTTTTTTAAGATAAGTTAAACCCAAATAGAGACGAGCCTGTTCATCATCCGGGTCTAATTCTTTGGCCCGAGTAAGCTTCTCTAAGGCTTTTTCATACTTCCCTTGCTGGTAGTACGCAATTCCGGAACCTACCAGGGCTTTAACATCCTTGGGATTATCAGTTAGAATCGAATCGAAAGTTTTTATGGCCCGGTCATAATCTCCGGAAGCCAGATAGTCTTCTCCGGTTTCCAAAAAAACCGTCCGTGAATTCGGACCGAAGACGGCTCCACACCCCGTCAGTAAAGCTACCGCAAAGAGTAGCAGGAGGATTGAAATATATTTGGTATCAAACTGTTTTAACATACGCGTTTTTGTATCCTGTTGGTTATCCGTTGTTCCTTGTTATTTTAGTTAGTTTTTAGCCATGACTTCCCCCCATGAGTTTTTAACAACGGACAACGGATAACCCACAGAGGACAATTTTTTAATAGCATAGGGAATTTGTTCCATCACATCCCCGGCAATTAAACCGGGTTCTCCTTTATCTTGTGCGGCCAGATCCCCCGCCAGGCCGTGAAGATAAACCCCTACTTTTAAGGCGTCTAAAATAGGTAACCCCTGGGCGATTAACCCGGCCAAAATTCCAGTGAGCACATCTCCGGTTCCTCCCGTAGCCATTCCCGGGTTACCGGTTAGATTAATAAAGACTTCTCCATTTGGATCAGAGATCATCGTCCGGGCCCCCTTCAAAACCACATAGATTCCATATTTCTTAGCTGTTTCTTGGGCTACCTCAATCCGTCGGGATTGAATGTTTTTCTCTCCCAGAAGTCGGGCCATCTCTCCAGGATGAGGGGTGATAACTACCGGAGCCCGGGCCTGGAGTAAAATCTCCGGTTTTCGGGCTAAAGCATTGATTCCATCGGCGTCGATTACTAAGGGTTGATGGGAGTTCCGAACCAGATCGTAAACCAACTCCAGGGTCTCAGGATGGGTTGAAAGCCCAGGGCCTAAGGCGATGACATTTTTTCCTGCCAATATAGGGGGCTGACCCTCTGCTCCCCTCAATATCCAATCGGCCGCTTTATGGCTAAAGGTTCCTTCGGAGGTCTCCGGCAAAGGTACGGTCATCACTTCGAAGGACGCTGCTTCTAAAAAATCGTTCAGGCTTTCAGGTAGACCTAAAGTGACCAATCCGGCTCCTACCCGAAGAGCACTCCGCGAACTCATCAAGGCCGCTCCCGTCTTCCCCCTGGAACCTGCTATGACCAGTACATGGCCATAGGTTCCTTTATGGGAGTTGGCCGGACGATTAATCACATGACTGCCCGCTAATGCAGCCTGTATGTCCTGGGCCTCCAGGAGATTAACTTTGATACCGGCCTCTGAAATCACCTTCTCAGGGATCCCGATGGGAATTACCTTGAGTTCTCCGACGAATTCTGCTGCAGGATAAAGGATAAGACCCCGCTTCGGCAATCCCAAGGTTACGGTCAGATCTGCCCGAATACAGCTTCCGGGTATCTCTCCTGTATCTGAACTCAGTCCCGAAGGGATATCCACAGCTACAACGGGTTTTTGCAGGCTATTGATCAACTCTATGACATCCTTATAAAATCCGACAACTCCTGCCGTTAAACCCGTTCCTAAAATTGCATCCACGATAAGATCCGATCTCAGGAGAATTTCCTTAACTCTGGAAAAACTCTCCGGGTCAGGTGCCTCCAGAATTGGAATTCCCATGCGGTCGGCGATGTCTAGATTGATCCGGGCATCCCCCTGAACCTTCGATTTCTCGGTCAAAAGAGCAACTTCTGTGATAACCCCTTGATTAACCAGATGTCGGGCTACAACGAAGCCGTCTCCTCCGTTGTTTCCTTTTCCACATACCACTCCTACCCGCTTCCCCGACAGGGGTCCATACTTCTCCAACAGGATACGAGCCGTGCCGGCGCCCGCATTTTCCATAAGAACTACTCCCGGAATCCCATATTCATGAATGGCCCTCCGATCAATATCCCGAATTTCTTCAGCTGTAACTACTTTCATGGCTAAAAGAATTCTATCACTTACCAGGAACCACCCAAAACTTTCAGAAATTATTTCAATTATCTTATTAACTCTGGAAACCTTAAAATCTGGGGATTTTATATCCATTTGCCTTTCATGGGATAAGGATACAACCCTTCCCCAGGTAGGTTTGAAACCTGCCTCTACTTTATATATTAAATGCAGATTGGCATTAGAAAATATTTTTAAATCATTTCTCAGGTTTTATTCGTGACCCTTTCGACCAGGTAATAAAAATCCAGTTTCCTAAGTTTTATCGGGTGGTCCTTCGTAGTCCTTTCTAAGTTAGAAGCTATCGGATTCGGTATAAAACATGTCCGTTCTCCCGGATCTCTTCCAGCTTATCTTCAGAAGCCAGGAGCGCGAGGTGTGCTAAGGTTTCAGCGAAAGCCATCCAGTTTTCGAAATGCGTAGAGCGGATCCCAAAAAGGGCCGTGGAAATTTCGTAGGCAGACTTTCGCTCTTTTCCCAGGATGTGGAGGATGGCCTCCTTTCTCTGGTTATGGTGTACCATAAGCTCCTGTGCCCGCTCTTTAAATTGTCGAATAAGAGGTCCATGGGATGGAAAAGCCAGCTTAACGTCTAACTTTATGACCTTTTTTAGAGAATCTAGATAGTGCGCCAACGGATTTGCCAGGGTTGATCGCGAGTTTAGACCGACGTGGGGCGTAATCTTTATCAAAACATGATCTCCACAAAAAAGCCACTTCCGCTCAGGTTGGTAAAGACACACATGCCCGGGCGTGTGCCCAGGCGTCCATATAGCCTCAAATCGGAGATCTCCCAACCATATCTCCACCCCATCTTCGATACGCTCATCGATTTTAAGAGGCGAAATGAGGGATTTTAGATAAGGAAATATTTGTTGCATTTCTTCGAATTTTTCCGCAGGTAGTCCGCGTTCAATATAGAAACAGGGATTATGCACTTGTTCTGGGGATATTTCTAGAAACGCCTCGACGGCTTCTGCTTCTCCAGATTGCATGATAAGGGAAGCTCCAGAGACCTCTTTAATTCGTCCGGCTAAGCCGCAATGATCAGAATGATAGTGGGTCATGAAGACCGAACGGACATCGGTTAACTGGATACCGGCTTCGAGAATACTTTTCTCTAAAGCCTCAAAACATTCCTGGGTATTAATTCCACAATCTATTAAACCATAACCTTCTCGTCCTTTAATTAAGTAAGCATGGACTTCTCGAAGGCGAAAAGGAAGGGGCAATGTCAACTGATAAACATCCCGACTTATCTCTAGCAGCATGTAACCTCCACATGAATAAAGTGTTACAAACATCTGGTCCCGATCAAACAGATATCTCTAATTTTAGAGTATCTCATCTTTCGTCAAAGGATGTCAAGAACAAAATAGGACTTTATCCGCCTATTTAGCCCAGGTTACTCTTTTAAGTCGGCTTATAAGAACCGGTCTTTTAGAGCAAAACTCAACACGTTTAGCCCTTCCATAACCATCAGCTTACAAAGGTGGTTACTATCCCATCTGGGCTTTCCGGCCATATCCCGGGGTGTATACTCCTGATCCTCCCCGCCATCATCCGAAAAGCCTCTAAGCGATTGAAGAGAAAGCTTTGTCAAGAAGGTTTGTTAAGAACCGCTAACGGAAGCGCATCCAAAAATCTATCCAGTTCTGCTCGGGTTATTTCATCGATGGGAGCAGCAGGTCTTCGAACATAAGCGGATCGGAAAATCCCTCCCTTTTGAAGGATGATTTTCTGAACCTGGATGAGGACATCCAAAGAGGCCAGTTGGAAGACTAACAGGGGTAGATATTTATGGAAAAGGGTTTCTGCTTCTTTTTCCTGGCCTTTTTTAAAGAAGTTATAAATCTGGACGAAAACCTCAGGGAAGGCACATCCTGGAAGGCTTCCACACATCCCTCGCTTGAGCTCTTCTAAGAAGTACAGGCCTCCATAGCCGCCGAATACTTTTACAGCGTCTCCACCCAATTCAATAATCCGGGACATTTTAAGACCGGTTGGAGGAGCTTCTACTTTTACATACCTCACCCTTTCAATCTCTTTCATCATACGAACCAGCAGAGAAGGGGATAAAGTGATCCCGGTCCAGGTTGGAGCGTCCTGAATCATAATGGGAATACGGACGGCATCTGAAACCGCCTGATAATAGTCGAAAATCCCTTCGGCATCCGGTTTGATCAGGGAAGGAGGAGTCAGCATAAGTCCTTGGGCTCCCAGATCTTCCATGGTCTTACTCCGTTGAACGGCAGCTTCCGTGCCGGTATGCTCGGCTCCCGCAAGGATAGGTATCCGGTCCTTCACCTGATCTACCGCTACCTGTAAAATTATTTTTCGTTCCTCATCGGTGAGTTTGTAAACCTCACTGGCCAATCCGAAAATAACCACGCCATGAACGCCACAGCTGATTTGAAACTCGATGAGTCGCCGCAGACTTTCTTCATCGAACCGACCCTTCTCATCAAAGGGAATGGCCAGAACCGGAAAAATTCCTTCAAAATTTGAATTCATAACCCCGACACCTCTAAGATTTTAAGGTTGATTGCCGATTTTAAGAACGTAAGATCTACTCTGATTTTTGGCTTAGACCCCCCTCTGCCTCATGCTAGGAAGGGAAAAAGCCTTATTTTCGACCTGAATACCCCCTTCCCCCTGGAAGGGGAATTAGGACGGATAGTAGTTAAACTGCTTCTTCCTTAACCGTCAAGCCATTTATCCAAAAATTTTAAATAAAAATCCTTGACAAGATAAGGAGAAAGACTCTACCTTTGAAAAGCAGAGTTGAGGGAGATGAATCCTAAAGGTTCTTATTCCTTCCTTTAAACTTAAATTTAGGAAAATTTTTCTATATTTATAAATAAAATGACCGGTTTAATCCGATTACAAACCCTTTTACTTAGCCTTCTAGATGGGCTCCTCCTTCTTAAGAAGCCCATCGCATGTAGGGGGGCGTAATCGGTGTAAACCCATAAATTTCCTACATGCCATGGGCTAAAAACCCATGGCATTTTTTTTGGCCATGGTTCAACTAAGTTGCCCATGGCTTTTTTATTTTCAGGAGTCGGAAGACAGAAGTCAGATGTCCGAAGAAATATTGACTTCTGACCTCTGGGTTCTGGCTTTTATGAGTCAGGCATGAGCAAAATTATCATGATTTTTGACACCACTTTACGGGATGGAGAACAGGTCCCAGGAGCCAAGTTAAATGCAGAACAAAAACTGGAGATAGCCCGTCAGTTAGTTCAGTTAAATGTAGATGTTATCGAAGCGGGCTTTCCTGCTTCTTCTCCGGGCGATTTAGAAGCAGTCAAACGTATTGCCCAGGAAATTAAGGGCCCTGTGATTACCGGACTTGCCAGGACGATCCAAAAAGATATAGATGCTTTATGGGAAGCCATACGCTTTGCGGAAAGACCCAGGATCCATATGGTGTTAGGTACCTCGGATATCCATGTAGATAAAAAGCTCAGGAAAAATCGGGAGCAGTGTCTGGAGATGGGAGTTGAGGCGGTCAAATACGCCAAGAAATTTACCGAAGATGTGGAATACTCCACCGAGGATGCCTCTCGAAGTGATCCAGATTATCTCTGCCGGGTTATCGAAGCCGTTATCAAAGCAGGTGCAACCGTAGTGAATATTCCCGATACGGTTGGATATGCAGTACCTGCACAGTTTGGAGGGTTGATTCGGCAAATACGAGAGCGTGTACCGGCCACCGACCGGGTTACTTTAAGTGTTCATTGCCACAACGATTTAGGTCTAGCTACGATTAATACCCTTACCGCCATTGAGAATGGAGCCACTCAGGTTGAGGTAACCGTCAATGGGATTGGGGAACGTGCGGGAAATACTTCTCTGGAAGAAGTTGTCATGGCGCTTTATACCCGAAAAGATTATTTTGATGCAGAAACTCGTATCCGTACCCAGGAGATTTACGCAACCAGTCAGCTTGTAAGCCGATTGATGAATATTCCTGTACAACCCAACAAGGCGATCGTAGGGGCCAATGCCTTCGCCCACTCTTCCGGTATCCATCAAGACGGTATTCTGAAGGATCGGAAAACCTATGAGATTATCCCTCCAGAAGTCGTGGGAGTTCCCGCCCACAAAATCATCCTGACGGCCCGCTCAGGGCGGCATGCCCTCCGTTTTCGAATGCGAGAATTGGGATATGTCTTCACCGATGAGGTCTTTGAAAAAGTCCATAAGAAGTTTCTGGAAGTAGCAGATTTGAAAAAGGAAGTTGTCGATGAGGATTTGAGGAGGATTGCTCAGGCGTTTAGATTTGAATAACCATTTTATCCTCACCCCTAACCCCTCTCCCGAAGCCTCTAAGGGGCTGAGGAGTTGATCTGGAGATTTACCGGCTCCCCTCTCCTGCAGCGTGGGAGAGGGGCCGGGGGTGAGGGAAGAAAGTTACATAGAATTAACTTTACAGGGTAATAGACTATACTTTGATAATTTTTGAGAGGATTTTAAAAAGTCACGGAAATTTACAAAACCCCGATGTGTCTGAAGTACCCAAGGGGCTTTGGGTACTTTGGGATTAAAATTAACATCTCAGTTCTATAAGATATGACAACCCAGTGGAATGCGACTCTTTACGACAGTAAATATTCTTTCGTTTCCAGGTTTGCCACGGACTTAGTCGAACTTCTATCGCCTCAGAAAGGAGAACGTATCCTGGATCTTGGATGTGGAACGGGGCATCTGACCCGGCAAATTGCTAACACCGGAGCCGAAGTTGTGGGAATTGATAACGCCGTTACCATGATCGAGCAGGCCAGAAGGAATTATCCAGATCTACAATTTGAAGTAGCCGATGGAAGAGACTTTCACTTCCCGGAACCTTTCGATGCCGTATTTTCCAATGCAGCACTTCACTGGATGAAGGAGCCCGAGCGGGTCATAGCCTGCATCTGGCGGGCCTTGAAACCCGGGGGGCGATTTGTTGCGGAATTAGGTGGAAAAGGAAATATCGCCTCTATTATTTCAGCGATCCACCACGTCTTTGAGGAGATGGGTTATTCTGTAAAGCCAGAGCTTATCCCCTGGTATTTTCCCAGTATCGGGGAATATGCTTCACTTTTGGAAAAACAGGGTTTTGAGGTAACCTATGCAACTCTCTTTGATCGTCCAACCCCATTTGAAGACGGGGAAAAGGGATTTCGCCATTGGATGGAGATGTTTGGAAATAATCTTTTAACAGAACTCCCTCCTGTTAAGCATAACGAGGTGATCACAAGACTGGAGGGGTGGCTTAAGCCAAAATTATATCGGGATGGAATCTGGGTTGCAGATTATCGAAGACTTCGGATAGTTGCTTTTAGACCTGCTTAAGTTAAAAAGCCGGCGATAGGAGTTGAACCTACGACCCGCTGATTACGAATCAGCTGCTCTACCACTGAGCTACGCCGGCGTATTTAATCTTGTGGGGGATGCCGGGGCGCGGAATCGAACCGCGGACGCAAGGATTTTCAGTCCTTCGCTCTACCGACTGAGCTACCCCGGCAAGGGGTAGACTCTAGAGAGTCTCTTCATCCTGGGTCACAATATACTTCAAAAAAAATACGTTGGTCTTACTGGGGTTGTCAAGACCTTTTTCTTAACTTTTCAGGAATTATTCTTTGGATTTTTCCATCGTTTGATCGTCCATTCTACCCTGGTAGAAACTCCCTCTTCGTCCTGAACCTGGAGTAAGAACTTTTTCAACTCTTCTAATTCTTTTTTTCCCCCTCGCATCTGAAGAGTAATAAGGGCATGATCTATAGCCCGATAAGCAGCTTCCTGGAAATGGAGATGGGAACCTCCCTTTCGTCTCTGTCGCTCCTGATCCAGTTGCCGAATCAATTGAACTGTACCAACCCCGGACAATCCCCTCCAGGCCCCTTCTCTTACAGAAGCCAGATCATGGGAGAGAAGTTTGATTCCTTCCATCTCAGGATCCAATTGGCTGATGACATAGGTCAGTTCAAATTCCATGGATCTTTCGGGTTTTACCTCTTCCAGTCGTTTTTTCCAATCTTCAAATTGCTGCTCGGTATAAAATTTTGTATCCTCATCCCGAACCTTTCGCCAGATCTGCCTGCGTGCTTCATGTTTTTTTAAAAGGGATTGTAGAGCGGGAACTGCCTGAGGAGAGTGCGTTTTACCTAAGGCCTGGAGGGTGCCGAAGAGATAGATCTTTTCTTCTTGTTGAAGGATTTCTAAAAGAGCCGGTACAACCTGTTCGGTTTTAATATTTCCCAGGGCCGTGATGGCAGATAGACGGGTAGGGATTCGTTCTTGTGGATCCATGGCTATTTTTTTCAAGGGTTCAATACTTTCAGGCGAAGCTATTTCTGCCAGTGCCTTTACGGTCACCTCTCGAATTTTCGGATCGGATTCCTCGAGGATTCTATGTAAATGGGGAAGAGAAGCTTTTCCTTTCGAACGTCCCAGAGATTCTATGGCTTGAATCTTAACCCTTCGTATCTTATCGGAGAGTAAGGATATCAGCAGAGAAGTTCCCTCTTCCGAGGAGGCTTCTCCCAAAATCTCTGCGACTTTTCTTCGCTCAACGGCCCTTGAGCTTCCGGATTTCTCGATCAGAAATTCTAAGCCCTCTTTCTGGTTTAATTCCCATAAAGCCGCCGCTGCAGCCAGTTTAACCTCATATTTTTCCCTGATATTTTGGAAAAGAGCTTGAAGAGCTTCTAACTTTTCCCTGGCAGATAACTTCCCCAAGGTCAATGCCGTACGACTTCGTACAGAGGGATCTGGATCTTTAAGCAGAACTGCCAGGGGTTCTATGGCCCGCGTAAGACCCGATTCCCCTAACATCTGGACCGTACTGGATCGTACCGAAGGTTCTTTATCCTTTAAAAGATCTACCAATCGTTCAACAGACTCTGGATATCCCAGTTTTATCAGTGCAGAGGTCCCACTTAATCGCAGATATTTATCGGGATTCTTCAGTAGGACCTCTAAAGGTTCTATGGCCTCTTCTCGTCCCAATTCTCCCAATGCAGAGGCTGCACCCATTTGTACATATTTATCCGGATCTTCTAACAAGTTCATCAAGGGTTCCAGAGCTCCTGGATACCTCAATTTCCCTAACAGCAGGGCCGCTCGATTTCGTATCTCCGGGTCTTGATCTTCTAACAAGTCCATTAAAGGCTCTATGGCCTCGATGTGGTTGAATTCTCCCAGTACAAACGCTGCACTTCTTCGTACCCCCGGGTCCCGATCCTTTAGTAACGTCAAGAGGGGTTCCACAGCTTCGATCCGTCCCAATTTCACCAGGGCAGCTATGGCCCGGTTTCGTACATATTTATCCGGATCCTTCAGTAGCGCTATCAGGGGTTCAACAGCCTCCGTACGACCCAGTTCTACCAGTGCAAATACCGCACGATTTCGTACCTCCGGATTCGGATCCTTTAGCAGAGCCAGGAGCGGTTCTACGGCCTCCATACGACCCAACTCTGCCAGTACAGCCGCTGCACGGCTTCGTACCCCGGAATCCGAATCCTTCAACAAAACCTTCAAAGGTTCTACCGCTTCAAGATGGCCTGATTCTATAAGTACTGAAGCGGCCCGGTTACGTACATCCGAGTCCTCATCCTTCAATAAGGCGACCAGAGGTTCCACAATTTCCGCCTGATCCAACTGAATTAGCGCCTCTGCTGCATGGCTTCGCACAAAGGTATTCGGATCTTTTAGCAGGGCTACCAGCGGTTTGGCTGCTTCGGTACGATCCAGCTCTTCTAACATGGATATGGCACGGTTTCGTACATCGGAATCCGGATCCTTTAAAAGGGTGATCAAAGGTTTTACTGCTTCGGTCTGTCCCAGTTCTCCTAACAGAGAGGTCACCGTACGTCGTACGAGGGGATCTTTATCCTTAACCATGGCCAATAAAGGTTCCATGGCCTCGGCACGACCTAACTTTACAAGGGCCGATGTCGCCGTGCGTCGAACAAAATGATCTTCATCCTTTAATAAGGATAATAAGGGACCCACTGCTTCGGTCCGTCCCAACCGTCCCAGTACCGATGCTACACGTGCTCGTATCTCCGGATCTGGGTCCTGGAGGAGGGCTACCAAGGGTTCGACGGCTTCGGTACGATTCAATTGTACAAGGGCTTCTGCGGCCCGAAACCGCATGAAAGGAATCGGATGTCTCAGTAAAGTTATCAAAGGTTCTATCGCTTCGACCTGACCCAACCGGGCCAGCGCAAAGGCCACCCGGGTTTGTACTTCCGGATCCGGATCTTTCAACAAGGCTATCAAAGGCCCGACAGCCTCGGTACGCTTCAACTCTACCAGTATCTCGGCCACGTTAAGTCGCAGAGAAGTGTCGGAATCCTTTAACAAGGCTATCAACGGCTCAACCATCTCGGTACGATCCAGGCTCAGTAATATTTCCGTTACGTTCCGCCGTACCTCTGAATCCGGATCTTTCAGTAAGGCTATCAGAGGTTCGATCATCTCGACCCGTCTGGATTGGAGCAATAACCCGGCGGCCTCGGTCCGAACATGATAATTGGGATCTTTCAGTAAAGTCATTAAGGGTTCTATCACTTCCGTGCGTCCTAACTGTACGAGCATCTTTGCAGCCCGGAGTTGTACCTGTTTATCCGAATCCTTGAGTAAGATAAGCAGAGGTTCAATCACTTCCATCCTTCCCACCTGCACAAGTTCTTGGGCGGCATCCAGCTTTATGTACTTGTCTGAATCCTGCAGTAATGTCATTAAAACCTCGATGGCTTCGGGAGTTTTCATGGAACCCAGGATTGGAATAATATCTCTTCGGATACTGGGATCTTCGAAGGGTTCTAGATGTGCTTTCAAAACAGAGATGACTCTACCCGAACGAAAAGTACCCAGAAGGTGGAGGATCCCTTGGGTTTGGGCCATATTCTCTTTGGAGATGGCCGTATCTGCTAACTTCAAGGCCTTTCCGATTTCTCCGATTTCCCGGTAAGTAGAGATCCTTTTTAGAATCGGAAAATATTCCAAGAGTTCCAGATTCCAGGTATCAAAGTTTGTCAGGGATTTTTCGGTAAAAAGTTTATCCTCTTCGATCTGGTTTCGTAGATATCCGGTTTCTAGTTTATATTTCTTTAATCCAGGTAGGCTCCAATTGTTTACCTTCCCTTGATAGAGTTCGATGATGTCAGAAATCCCTTTCTTAGGACTTAGACGAAAGTGATAATTTAAAACATTGGTCCAGATATCATATCCGGTGAGTAAGGTCAGAAATACGAAGAAGATTACTCCGACCAGAAAACGTTTATGTTTTTTTAAGTCCATGATTTTAAAGGTTATCAAAAATGCCTTAATTCAAGTGATTTAACTGGTCCTAGGGGAGGTAGTCTATCGTATAGGCAAAAGCTTTGGGTAGTTGAAATTTAAAGTTTTAGGTAGCCTTCTTTACCCTCCGGGTATTATTTTTTATAAACAGGTTTTATGTCAAGGAATTTAAACTTTAGGGACCCAAAGGTCTGAATTTCATGGCTTCATCCTTCTTTTTACAACTTTTAACTTTCAGTCTGATCGGTTTACTTGGTTTATCCTCCCGGCTCTATACTCAGGAGATTCCAGATCAGGTTCAGGTAACCGTATTTGAGGAGAAAGTCGTTGCAGTCAGTTCCGGTCAGGGGGGTACCGTTATTCAGCGCTTGATGCCGGGGGAGAAAGTGTTTCAATCGGGAGCAGAAGGACTGATGGGGTTTGCATTGACGAATCGTCGGATTTTGGGATTTAGTGCACGGACCCGGATTTGGGTTATTCGACATTTGAAACCCGGCGAGGGTGCACTCAGGGGGGCTGATGCTGGAGATCAGATAGTTTTGGTGGTTACCAATTTGGGAGCCCATGCCCTGAGTCCGGCTGCCCTGAATTGGGCAACTGCTCCATTTATGGCCGGAGAAGGACTTATTAATTCCAGGATTGGAAACAGTGTGGGGCTTGTGGTCACCATTCGTCGTATTCTGGGCTTTTCTGCATCCCTGGGCCGTTGGAGTTCTCAGAATCTCCTGGCCGGTGAAAAAGTAACCGACGTGGCAGTATCGGATGTAACGGCAACTGTACAAACCAATTACAATCTTGTGATTTTCAACTCGGCCACCGGAGAATTTGAGCGGATTAGATAATCGAAAGCAGGTTAGCGTGTAAAGGGTTGCTCCCGATTATCAAAATCAGGACGGTAATAGTCGGTACTTTCAAAATCCTGGATCCATCCCTCTTCAAACTCCAGTTTTTCTAAAAGCTGCAGGACTTTGTCGTATTCACTTTCTCGAATTTTTCGGTCTAAAAGAGGGAGATTTTTTGCCTTATGGGTGGGGTAATATTGGGACATAATACTCAAGGTAACCCGATTGCTGAGCTCGTTTCGGATAAATTTAAGAGACTCTTTACTTCCGGCAATATCATTGGGTAAGACCAGGTGGCGAATGATCAGGCCCCGTTTGACCAGACCGTCTTCACCCAGGATCAACTCACTTCCCATTTGACGATACATTTCTTTGAGGGCTGCCCGGGCGTGACGAACGTATTCCTTCACCTTGGAATACTGCCAACCCATTTCATCTTCGCTATACTTCAAATCCGGAAGATAAATGTCGATGATCCCATCCAACAACTTAAGAACCTCGACCGAATCGTAGGCGTTGGTATTATAAACGAGAGGAAGACGAAGCCCCATCGGAATAGCCAGATAAACGGCTTTGACTATTTGGGGAACAAAATGAGTTGGAGAAACAAGTCCGATACTGTGGCACCCTTTTCCTTGAAGTTCGATCATCATCTCGGCCAATCTCTCGAAGGTAACTTCATTTTTTTTCTCTACCCTCCAATTCTGGCTGATCTGATAATTTTGACAGTAAACGCATCGAAGATTACAGTTACCGAAAAAAATATTCCCAACCCCATGAGTTCCTACCAGTTGGGGTTCTTCTCCAAAATGGGGTACGTAAGCAGAGACGATGGGTTTATAACCTGAGTAACAGGCGGCAATTTCATCATTGAGTCGATTTACCCGGCAATCCCGAGGGCAAATATTACAACTGGCCAACATGGCTTCTAGTTTTTCGACCCTTTCTTTAAGTTCACCGGATTCGTAAAGTTTAAGATAGGAAGGTTGAAACATAGGCCTTGAGAGTTTAACGATAGAGGTTTCTAATTATAATAACTCATGATTCCCATCCCTTGAAAGCTTTACTTAATATATTTTTACCCTTTAAGATAAGCAAGGGTGCTTCGGATATTTTACCCCTTTTCTCGTTCCCGGGTTTCCTCCGGGAATTCAGGTCTAAAAATTCTATTTTCTCATAAGGAAGGGGAATTTGAATCAGAGCCTCAATGTCGCGGATTTAAGACAAAGGGTTTTGTCGGAACTGTTTAGATCTTAGGTCAACGGGCTGGAAACAGAGCCTGGGGATGAGGTAGGGATAAAAATGTTATATTTCTTCGGGACTAAACTTCCGTATTATTTACTACATTAAGGATTGACATATCTAAAGTTTGGTGACATAGTAATCTCGTAAAGTAGAAAACTCCCTAACGGATGGAAGTAGGTGAAGTTAAGGAAACTATGGCGCAAATTGTTTATCAACTTTCTTATGAGCATAACGGTCATGTAGGTCTTAAGGATCAGATTCTACAGATTGTAGATAAGGTTCGACCCTCCGTAGTACGTGTGCAGGCCAGTATTTCAGAGACGAGTCCTTCCAGCCGGGTTCTAGGGACTTTTCGTCAGGGAACCGGGGTTTTGATCGATGAGATCCATGTTTTGACGGTAGGATACCTCATTTTAGAGGCAGATACTGCTCAAATTACCCTGGATGATGGTCAGCAAGTACCAGCAAAGCTCTTAGGAGTTGATCTTGAAAGTGGATTTGGGGTTCTTCGGGCTCTGGAACCGGTAGGTCAATGGCCTATTTCTTTAGGCTCTTCCGAGGAAGCCAACGTCGGAGACTTAACCGTTACCATAGGTAGTCTGGAGGAAAACACTCGGATTATAACCAATGGACGTATTTTTGCTATTCAACCCTTTGTCGGATATTGGGAGTACATGTTGGATGAAGCTATTCTGGTGGTTCCGCCAAATCCCGCGTTTGGAGGTAGTCCCCTCCTTAATTTTCAAGGAGAGTGCATTGGGATTATTTCTCTTCAACTGAGTGAGCCTCAAGCCATGAATCTGGCTATTCCCATTGATATCTTTCATAGCATTAAAGACGAGCTTCTAAAATTCGGCAGGGTTCTCAGTCGACCTTCCCGTTCCTGGCTTGGGGTTTACCATGTTTTGGTTGCCGAGGGAATGGCGGTGGCAGGGGTTGTGGCCGGAGGTCCAGGTGATAAAGCCGGAATTCAACGGGGGGATATTATTACCCATCTGAACGGTATAGAGATTTCCAGTGATGCCGATTTTCTCCAGCAGTTATGGTCTACTTCCGTAGGTGACAAGCTAGAGTTAACCATCTTACGTAATGGGGTTACCTACGAAATTACGGTCCGAAGCGAAGATCGATATAAATTCTATAAAACTACCGGCATATAATCCAAAGAGCTCCCTTCACCTTTACTCAGAATATGATTTCACGTGATCGGGGAGTAGTCTGTTGGTTTGGAACATGGCCTGCTTCCTTCGATTTTATCTGGAACCCGGATTCCATGGAACGAAGCGGGTGGTTCTTTCTCCGGTATGGAATCCCTTCTTAAAAATCCTGTTTTTATTACAGTATCTGAAGTAGGACAGTACAGTTTCTGCCCGTTGGCCTGGTATCAGGAACGCCAGGGTCAGATCCTCTCTCAGGAAGAAGCTCTAAGAAAGATTAACCAACTGCGCACTAAAAAGTTTCTCTCTCCAGAAGAAAAGGTCGAGCTTCGATATTTACTCGACCTTCTGGAAGCTTATCAGCTTCTTAACAAAGGACTTCAACATCACAGCCACATTTCCTGGAAGACGAGATTCCTTCTATATCTGGAAAAGCTGATCTGGATTTCCACGGGGACTGGATTTATCCTTCTAGCCTTTCTACTCTGGAGAGTGCTATGAATCTCAACCTGGGATTGGGCCTGTTCATTTTCTTCAATTTTTTCCTCTTTCTTCCCTATCTCCTTTTGAAAAAAAGAAGACTTTCCAGAGAATTAGGTATTCCTGAAGGTTGGAAGCTGATTTATACCGATGCTCAAGGTGAAGGGAGATTACTTAAGGCTTTCATGAAGGGGGTCATCCTCTGCGGCAAACCCGATTGGGTTTATCAGAATCGTTCCCAGGCTCTTGTTATTGAAGATAAGCAAGGAACGAAACCCGGGGAGTTGTACCTTTCCCATCGAATGCAACTGGCCGCTTACTTTCTACTTGTTGAAAAAGAGTTTGGACTTCGACCTTATCAAGGTATTTTGCGATTCAGGGATGGACAAACTGAAGTTTCGTACGATCCAACTTTGATCCCTGCTCTGGGTACCCTACTGGAAGAAATGCGGGCCATTCTTTTACGAAAAACCCCGGCCCGAAGGAATCATTCAAGCCGAAGCCGCTGCCGGAGGTGTAAATTCTATGAGCATTGTAATGAGCGGCTTTAAAACAGGTCTATGTAGAGGAATTTTTAAAATTTCACCTTTTATAACCCTGACAGTTTCTCCTTCTTGGATTTGGTTTCAGTTCCCCAAGATTTTCTATTCTTCCGATTCCTTTAACTTTTTTTATTCGTCAGACCTTTATTTGTTCCATCACCCCGTATTCCGCTTATCTTTATATCTCAATATCCCAGTCCCTCTTCCCTTACTGAGGGGGTATCCATCCTTGTAAGTAAGAGGTTGAAAGATAAAAAGGACTGGACATCTTACTGGTGAGCTTTTTTCCCATAGGATCGAAAATAACGATTTCCCCCTGCAGGGGTAAATCCGGGGGTAAAGCGTAGTAAGGGATAAATAATGATAAACTCTGGAGGGAGGTCTCGGCAGACTCTGGGATGAAGATCTTTTGAACAAAGGCCTGTCTATCTGGAGCCGTGTAGTTTTCGGTTTGGTTAAGGACTTTACGCCCATCTGCATAGTAAAAAAAGATCTTTACCGAGCATTCTTCTCCCACATATCCCTGAATGAGAAAATCTACGTGAAAGCGTAGACCCCATTCCCCATCTAAAAGGATATTCGGTTCCAGCCAGATACTTTGAATAGCCGCACTTCCTTTCGGTTTAGTAGATACCAGGTCATTTCGACGATACGATTTGGCTATCGGTTTTTCCAACTCCTTTATTTCTCTTTCTAAGCGGCTAAGCAGGCTTTTGGCATAGTTAATGGGAATTGCAAAATTTACACTGGGATAATTAGAACGGAGGGTATTAATCCCGATAATCTCGCCACGGCTATTGATCAGAGGTCCACCGCTATTACCGGGTAAGAGAGGAGTTGAGGTTTCAATAAGCTGGTAATCATAGACCTTGGGTTTACGTCCACACAATACAGTGGAGGATCGGACGTAACAGATTCTTTTAATCCGACCCGGGGTAACAATTCCTTCCCAGCCCAGGGGATTTCCTATGGCAATGACCGCTTCACCTTTTTTCAATTCGTTGGAATTTCCAAGAACCACTGTAGGAAAGCCAACCCCATCAATTTTTAAGATTGCTATATCTTTATCTTCATCAAAAGCAACCGGTCGAGCATCATATACCTCTCCATTATAGAATTTAACTCCAATCAGGTCTCCTTGCTGGATCACGTGATAATTTGTTAAAACATACCCTCTGGGGTTGACTACAAATCCGGTTCCTAAGGAAGCGGTTTCCTGGCTTAGGGAAATAACCGCCACGATGCCGGGTCTTTGTTCTAAAGCAATCTGTTCAAAATTTTTCGCTGAAACTTCCCCTCCTAAGAAAAGCAGAGCAAGAAAAATATGAAGAACCCAAGTATGTTTCATCAGTTCATTGGGATGAACAATTGAAAATCGCCGGGGTTTAATTGACGATTTTCAATTGAAGTGGTTTCAACTTGACAAGGCTAATCCACTAAATTATTATGACATTTCATAATAACTTTCCAGTTTTGTCAATCAGAAAGAAGGAATTTTTGGTACACCCTGACGCCATTGGCGTTTTGAGAAGGGAGCTGGAAGGATGACCAAGATCTATTTCGTAATTCCTCAGACCACTACTTCAGGTTCTACGGAAGGTCGAATAGAGCAGAAATCCGGTTTGATATCTCTCAGTGTCAAAGATAGTATTCAGCAAATTTTAGAAGCCGGTAAGGCCTCACCCTTTGTCATGGTCCAGGCAGCAACTTCTCAGCCTTTGACCAAAACCGTCATTAATCTGAACCAGGTAGCTTATATGGAAGAGGTTGTCCTTTAAAAAGGCTTTGAGAATCTGATTCCTAAGTTTCAGGACTCAAATTTGTGTAAGAAAGAAATCTTTTTTCCTTGACAAGGAGGAGGAATAAGTTAACCATAACGCAGGATTTAGAGAGATGAACTACTGACCTTTTTGACTTTTACAGGGGGATTTAACATGGGAAAATCGATTCAGGGTTATATTCTCCTGGAATCCCTTGTTGCTTTGGCCGTTCTTGGTATCCTGGTGGTTATATTTGCCGTCTCCATTTCTCAAGAGCAACGTCTCATTCGGGATACTAAAAATCTCACTGTGGCCCATGCAAAGGCCAACGCGATTATGGAAACGTCTAAAGATATTCCCTTTAATCAGCTAAAGAGTTATTCTCTGTCTTCTATTTCAGATCTCCCAGAGGGTCAAGGAGAGGTCCAGGTAAGTGATTTTAATACCTCGGAGTTGAAAAAGATTGTGGTGACTATCTCCTGGCGTGGGTCGGCAGGCAAGATGCAAAGTGTATCCCTTTCGACCCTGCGGGCCAATCGATGAGGTTTGCGGATTTTATAGAACTATTTTATTCGAAAATCAAGGGGTTATCCGGTCAGTCTCCAAAAGGATTTACGTTACCTGAAGTCAGTGTTGCCATACTTATTTTGTCGATCTTTATTATTGTAGCTCTGACGGTCTTTTCCAACACCTATGAAAACATTAATCGGGCAGACCTGGATCTGGATCTTTTGCATGAAGCCCAAATGTTCTTGAGCCAGTTAGGTAAAGATATTCGAAGTGCCTATAAAATTTCGATCCGGCGCGGTGGGTTTCCAAACTCCGAAGAGGTCCTGGTTTTAAGCTTACCCGGCCCACCCGAAGGAGATCAAGGAAAAGAAGCCTCTATCATTTATCTCTATGATCCCCCTGATGGGAAAAACCTTGGGATTATGGGAAAAGTTCGTCGGATAGCTTCGCCTTCTCAAAGTGGAATCGATTTAATCTCCCAGGATGTGAGAAGTTTAAAGTTTAATTTAAATCCTTCCCAAACAGTTGTAAAAATCGAGTTAGATCTGGAAAAGAAAATGTACGGAATCACCCGAAGTTTACATATCGATTCAGCTTATCGAGCTGGAGTTCAATGACTATGCAAGGGTGGAGGGTCTTAAAAAGTGAACAAGGGGTAGCCCTGATTTTAATTACGGCGGTTTTTTCCTCGCTGTTTATCCTGATAGGTGTTTCCTTAAATCGTGGAAGTTCCGAATATTTCCTTACCACTCGAAGCTATCTCAACGATGTAGCCTTTAATTTAGCTGAGGCGGGAGTTGAAAAGGCCTTGTATGAACTGTCAAAATCTGAATCGAATTATCAAGGAGAAACTGAAACTTTACTGGGAAATGGAACTTTCTCTGTCAGCTTAAAGCCTTTAGATTCAGCCGGGCAAGTAGAGATTCTGTCCACAGGTACGGTAGAGGGAGCTCGATTTCTTAAAGTTGAGAAGAAAATCAGGGTCGTGGTACAGATTGAAGATACAGATTCCACCCGAAAAGTTACGATCCGTGCCCGATATTTAGTTTCCTGAATTTTAAACAACCTTTTTTTGGTATAGCCTCCGAAAAAGTCTTACTAGTTAGCGCCTCCCGCCACCTTTTTTCATATTCCTTATATGATAGAAATGAACCATCAGTTCCTGGGTTTTCAAAAATGAGAAAAATGAAAATTACTATCTTGTAAAAAGTCGGTTGAACAATAGCACTTGTCTCACTTTTTCCACCATATGCTGCTGCATGTCCTCGTTCTATTTCTGGGAGAATTTTAGAGGTAAAATTTTTACGAGAATTTGTAATACTATTTCCCCTACAGTAGCAGGAGTTTGTAAGTATCCAATGCTAAGCGGACCGAAACCTCCCGCCCATCCCTTCCCTCCCCGTCCACGGGGAGGGTGAGGGAGGGGGAGAGGGGATGGGGATGAGGGCAGAGCATTCCACAAAACTAACTTTACAAAGTACTAGGGTAGTTGGAATGGGTAAAGGGACAGTTGTCTTATAATCTCCGAAATGAAAAAATGTGAGTAGTAATGGTTAAAAAGTTTAGAGGGATTCCATTCGGAGAAAGTTCTTTACGTAAAGGCCTGTTGTGCTATAATAACTTTGGTAGTACATTGGCTGATAGGAAACCATCCTTGTCTTAGCCCCTTCACTCAAGGGGAAAATAACAGTTGGAAGCAAACTTCGTTTACCAAAGGCTTTTACCATACGCCGATGGCAGGTTTCATCGGCTAATTTTTGGCGCAAAGTTCATCAGCATGAAGGAGCTATCTGTCAGGATACCATGGAATGTTATGTATTAAAAATGGGCCGGGTAAAATATAAAGAGGCCCTAGCCATTCAAGAGAACCTGGTACAATTACGACGAACCGGGCATATTCCAGAGGTTCTCCTTTTACTCCAACATCCTCCGGTTTATACCCTTGGAGAGGGCGGAAATCCGGCAAATTTATTGGTAAGCGAAGAAAAGTTAAGGGAAATGGGAATCGAGTTTCATCGTACCCATCGAGGCGGAGATATTACTTACCATGGTCCCGGTCAAATTGTAGGATATCCTATTCTGGATCTGAAAAATTTTGGGCGGGACGCCCATCAATATTTACGCTCGCTGGAAGAAGTTTTGATACAGACCTTATCCGCCCTGGGAATCGTAGCCGGAAGGATAAAGGGCCTAACGGGAGTCTGGGTAGGAGAAGAAAAAGTGGCAGCTATCGGTATTCGAATCAGTAACGGTTGGATCACCAGCCACGGTTTTGCTTTAAATGTGAATACCGATCTTTCTTATTTTAATCAAATAATTCCTTGTGGAATCCACAATAAAGGAGTCACTTCCATCGCACGGTTACTTCAGAAAGAGATAAATATAGAACAGGTAGAAGATCTCATCCTTCAACAATTCGAGAAAATATTTCACGTAAAGATCATAGAGTCAGACTATGAGACTTTGATCTCACTGCGGTAACTTCTTTTCTAAGAATCGCCCCAGGGTAAAAAGAATAACACCTATACCCAACAAAAGCATTTCCTTGTTCATGGCATTGTCCTGGGAAATTCCAATATAAAGAGCGTGTCCCAATTCCACCATTCCCAAAATCTGCAAGATCTTGGCGATTAACATTGCTGGAACTTCCTTTCCATTAATCCTCTTCGCTGCGCTCTATCCGTCCTCGTAGAGACCATCCCAGAAAAAAACCGATTACCAGGCTTATAGCTACAACTGCCGGGACGATAAATAAATGGGATACAGGCATAACAACCGATTCAAATATTCAGATAAAATAGATCCAGATGGGCTCTCGGATGAATCTCCTTATGGATCAAAAACTTTCTAATCCTCACCCTTACCGACCATCTTGGATCCTACGGCTATTCGTTCAATATTCATCTCTTCCGGATCCGGTACATAAATGGCCCCTTTGATACAGATATCCTCGCACAGGCTACATCCTACACAGGTCTTCTCATTCACCGCAACGATTTTGTTAAAGTTATTGTCTGGAGATTCAACCAGATCAATACAATCGAAGGGACAGACATCAATACAATATTCGCATCCTGTACAATCGGAGGGAATCACAATGGCTTTGGGAATATCTTTCTTCTTCTTGATTCCTAAAATAACTTCCCCATCTGCACCTTCTATGGCCGAGACGGGACAAAACCAGGCGCAGGCATGACAGTCGATACAGATATCCGGATCAATATAGAAAACCTCTTTTCGTACCCCAGAGATGGCATCTACAGGACAAACCCTCTCACATACCGTACAACCCACACAATCTTGATTTATAAAATGCGGCATATCCCCCTTGACCTCCCCTTTGAGTTAAGGTCCCCAAATCTAAACTTCCCCACCCTATCAATTTAGGGATAACCCAAAACCCTGTCAAGAAAAAAGACCCTTGACCTTCTTTCAATTTTTGTTGACCCTCTTTTTAAAGATTGCTACGCTTGACCTGATATGAAACGCCGATCCCTTCCCGCTATAATGATTTTGATCTTTCTGGTGCTCTGCCTGGGATTACCTACCTTTTATTATCCCCTGGGACGCGATCAGGGTAACCTGGCCTATAGCGGGAGTATCATTCTTAAAGGACAGGTTCCTCACCGGGATAGCTGGGATCAAAAACCTCCAGGAGTTGCCTATCTGTACGCCCTCGCCTTTCTACTCTTCGGGAAATCTATGGAAGCTGTTCGAGCCCTGGATATACTCTATCACCTGGTCACCGTGCTCCTCTTATTTGAACTGGTCAAAACCCTTTACCATACGTCCGTCGCTTTTTGGGCAGGTGGGTTGTATAGCCTGTCGTATTTTGTTCAGAACAATTATTTCAATATAGCCCACGTCGATGGATTCTTAAATTTACCTTTGACAGCCGCCGCTTATCTATGCTATGTGGGACAGGGCCGTAGAAAAAAGACCCTCCTGTTCCTCGCCGGGTTCCTTTGCAGTCTCGCCTTTATCATCAAATACCCGTCTTTGCTGGTTGTATTAGGGTTTATTCTCTACTTACTGAAATCAAAGCCTCCAGAGGTTGCCCCCTCTTCAAATCAATCGAATAAATTTCAACCCTGGCTAAATTCCGGACTCCTGATGTTAGGTTTTATCCTGGGACTTGTTCTGATCATCCTGTATCTTTTTCAAAAAGGAGCTCTCTATCCTCTTCTGGAAACCCAACGGGTTTTTAATACCGGTTATACCAGACTCGCTCTTCACGATGGTTTCAGAGCCTTCCTGTCCACCACCCTGGTTCAACTGAGTCGATACGTGTATTACAAAGCTTTTTTTAGTGTCCTGGCAGCAGCGGGGCTGGTTTATTGCTTCAAATCCAAGACTTCAGAGAATCGCCTGGTCAGGATCTGGTTCTTCGCCAGCTTACTGGGGGTTATGGTTCAGGCCAAATTTTATTACTATCAGTGGATGGGTCTGTTAGCTCCTTTTTCGATTTTGTCTGCTCTGGGACTCACTGAAATCTTTCAAGGTTTTTATCTCAAGGGATTTTACAAAAATGAGCAGAGGATATTCACCCTTGCGGCTCTCTTCATCCTGATTCTTCCCACTTTGAATTCTTATCAACAAATGTCTCGAACTTTTATCGATCTTTTCAGGGGAACCTTATCCCTGGAGGAATACTATGCGCGCCTGGATTTTCTTCAGGGAGATACTTCTTTGAGGACGACATTGGCCGTGGTGGATTATTTGCAGCAAAGGACAAATCCAGAAGATACGATTTATATCTGGGGATCTGAGCCTTTGATTTATTTTCTGGCGGATCGGGCCACCCCAACCCGTTATACTTTCAATGTTCCTCTGATCGTCTCTTGGGGAAAAGCCTCCTGGCGAGAGGAACTCTTACAAGATTTAACCCGTTCTCGACCTCGATATATCCTCGTGGCAGAGAAAGATGGAATGTTATGGACCACAGGAAGATCGGAGGATTCTAAAACCCTGTTGGAAGAATTTTCAGAATTAAAAACTTTTCTGATGAAAAATTACCACAAGGAAGGAAAAATCGGTCACTTGACACTTTATAGAAGTAATTCTTCCTAATTCAGGATATTTTTCATTATCTGATTTCTCATCCTTATCCAACAGGTAAATTCTTTCCTTGCTATCTTGGTCCCTTCGCTCTATCTTATAATAAACAGCTAAAATTTTTGAATTCTCACCAATTCAGAAAAAAGAGGGTGGCAGTTATGTCGCCTGAAAACCTTCGTAAAGTGTGGCCCGGAGTTATTTTCCTATGCCTGTTCTTCACTACCGGATGGAATACCTTTTACATCCAAAAAGAACAGAATGAACTTCTACGTTCACTATTTCGACAAACTACCCAAAATAATACCCCTTTACCTGTTAAAAATCTCTTAGATAAGCCGATAAATCTAACTGACTATCCCCTTAACGAGGGGGAAGGATACGAACTGACATCGACAAAACTGCGACATTTTATAAAAGCTAACCCTTTGGTTATCTGGCAGGATAATTTCAAAGATCCTTCCCAGGGAAGTTTTGTTTCCATCACCCGAATGAAGGACTTAGAGGGTCATCCGGTAAAACCCCATGAAGCAGTTCGAATTTTTAAGATAGATTTAGATAAAGATAAAACAGATGAAGTGCTTATTTTACCCAATCTGACCTTTGGAAGTTCCTATCGTCCTACGATTTTAAAAAAAGTAGGTTCCCATTACAAGCCACTGAAAGCGGCCGAGATTACAGGGGATTACTATGAAGTCAGGGATATTCGAGATCTTAATGGGGACGGACGTTTAGATTTTATCCTCCAGAGTTCTTCAGGGGCCAGTAGCTATAGGGATGCTTCAGAGGTTTTCTGGTATGATGGAAAGAATTTAAATTCCCAGGTTTTTAATCAGTGGATTCGGCTACGGGATTTTGATTCCAATGGAATTTTTCAGCTTTTGGTGGATTCTGTGGGGGGAACTGCGGGACCTCATTCCGAGTGGGCGGGATGGACGGATATTTATAAGTGGAACGGTACCCGTTATGAGACCGCCAATGCAGAATATACTGCTTATTTTGAGAAGGAATTGATTCCCTATTATATCTCCCAAATTCTCGGTTATGCAGAAGATATAAAAGGGGCCACCGATGTGATTCAAGATCGAATAAACCTGATTCGTAAGGCCGAGCAAATCGTCCTGCAACAAATTCCGGATCAGGTTATTAACCCCCTTCAGGCTGCCCGTCATAACGAAAAGGGGGTGTCTTTACTCAAGCAAAACCGAGTCCCTGAGGCGATCGAGGAGTTAACTCAAGCGGTTCAATGGGATCCTAAATCCCCAGACCTCTTCACCAATCTTATCCAGGCTTATCTGGCCAAAGGAGATTACCAACAGGCCGAAACCTATACCATAAAGTTGATCGGATTGGCTCCCGATCAGGCTAAAGCTTGGAAAAACCTGGGGCATATCTACGCAGGACAAGACAATTCCGATAAAGCCCTTCGTAGTTTAAGAATTTACTTGCAGTTGGTTCCAGATATGGATGAAGGGATCAAAGAACTGATGGACTTATTTAAGAAAGAATCCAATCCCAAGGCTCGAGGGGTCCTTCAGAAGATTCTCCCTGAATTAAGCCAGGGGAAAGAGGAGGTTTCTTAAACCTTGTGGAAATTAAGGAGGTTATGGACGAAATAAAGAAAATTGCCATCATTGGTGGGACCGGACGAGAAGGCTTCGGATTAGCCCTTCGTTGGGCAAAGGCAGGTAAGTCGATCCTGATAGGGTCCCGAAGCGAGGAAAAAGCCCAGGCTGCAGCCGAGAAAATTAATACCCAGCTAGGTCAGGCCCTGGCTGTGGGGGCCCCTAACGCTCTGGCAGCCCGGGAAGGGGATTTGGTACTTCTTTCCATTCCTTATCAAGGTCATGAACTGATTCTCCCGGCTATTCGGGAAAGTGTACAGGGAAAAATCGTTGTGGAAGTTACCGTACCTTTAGATCCCAATGACCCGACCCAGGTAAAAATGCCGGAAATAGGATCTGTGGCCGAAGAAACCCAGGCCTTTCTGGGTTCAAAAACTCCGGTAGTAGGAGCTTTTCATACCATTTCTTCGGCAAGTTTAAAAAAACTGGATCAGAAACCCGATGGCGATGTATTGGTTTTTAGCGATCACTCCCAGGCCAAAGAAACCGTTATCCAACTGGCCGAGTTAATCGGATTCAGGGCCCTGGACTGTGGTCCTTTGCGTACAGGTAGAACCATCGAGCGATTACCGGCACTTCTGGTGTGGCTCAATAAACGATATCAGAAAAAGGACATTAGTTTGCACTTTACCGGATTATGAGTATGAAATTCAGCGTTCAAACCTCGGTTTTACCGGAATTGACCGTCGAACAGGTGGTTAAGAAGTTAAGTCAGCATGGATACGATGGGGTTGAATGGCGACTTCACGAGGCGTATCATATCCACCCTTCAGAGGTCCTTAAAAAGGCCGGAGATATAAAAAGATTGGTAGAGGATCATGGATTGGAAGTCTCTTGCCTGATGGGTTTTGCCCCCTTAGAAGATATTTCGACTCAGGAACAAATTGCCCATGCCTGTGCCATCATGGGATGCCCCCGTTACAGACCCGGTGCCGTCCTGTACGACGGGACTCAGAATTATCATGACCTTTACCAACGTACGGTAGATAGATTGGGAAAGGTCATCGAAATTACCTCCCAATATCGGGTGAAACCTCTCATCGAAACCCACTTTAATACCCTTGCCCCCAGCGCAAGCCTGGCTTACCGTCTGGTACAAAATTTTGACCCGTCCCATATCGGAATCAATTACGATCCGGCCAATCTTATCATCGAAGGTTGGGAAGCTCCCCAGATGGGATTGGAACTCATAGGACCCTATCTGGATTATGTCCATGCTAAAAATACTTCCTGGGTCTTCGAAAATGGCTCCTGGCAGTGGAAATTTACAGCCATGGACCGTGGGCAGGTGAACTGGTCGAAGATCATGCAGATATTGAAAAAAATCGGCTATAACGGCTATATCTCCCTTGAGAATTTCTATAAAGTGCCCATGCGGGTCCGGGGTTATGTAGGCGAAGATCTTTCTCAAAGGGAAGAGTCTTACCGGGATATCGATGAACGATTAGAAGAAGACCTGGCTTTTCTTAAGAAGTGCTTGAACAGCCCTTTTTAAATAAAGACGGCGGTCACCAGTAATCCGGCCACTGCAGCCACCAATCCCAGGGTATTTGCCACCGCAAGCACACCCAGCCAGGATCTGGATGGTGCCGGTTGGGGGTTACACAACCAGCTTGCCCCTTCTACGGGAGGATTTATCGATAATCGTTTCCCACCATAAGCCACCAGATTAGCGTAAGGTAAATAAATATCCCGCCAGGATTCGCTCTTCGGCGTGGGATTAAAATGTACAAATACCACTCCACGCGCCGTGAAATAGAGTCCCGGAAGAAGCAACCCCTAGATGAGTAAACTCAGTGTGAAGGAAGTTATCCAGCCGGTGATCGGCCAACCGATATGATTGCCCCGAACGATATGATCCAGATGATGGAAGATCCCCAACACCGTGATGAGAACCGCCAACCGCATGAGTCGCCGGGTGGACTGTCGGTTCAGCATGTCCCGGGTGGTCAAAACTTCCATCTTATTATTACCTCATCCTAAAACCGGGCTGCAGGTTACCCCGGGTTCTGGATAGCTTCCTGTAGCCTGGCGCCTTCTATACAGAAAAACTTGACAACTTCTCGCAAATAAAATTTGAACCCGCTGCCACTTTTAGAATAAAAATACACTTTCCTTTGTGCAACACTTTTCGAGAACTCTTCTGCACCCCCCATGGACTATTTTACATTAAAATGTACCACGTCTATATAAGGTGGATCGGTGGGTTTACGCCCGAGTTCGGAGTGATCATTATTTCTAATCTCTACCAACAGGGTATGAGGTCCTGGCTTAACCCCATCGAATTCAAAGCTATCCCCTCCGTGAACCTGTAGCTTGCCGTCCAGGAAAAAGTGGGCATGTCCTTCACCCGGTTTGCTCGTCTTTCCGATACACTCTTCACATAACTTGAAATTTTCCGTCTTAATAACTGCTTTGACCTTGGGTCCCTGAACCGTTTCCCCTTCTTTGGGTGAGACAATCTTAACAGAGGACTGTTCTGCGGCCATCCCCGGACTATTTATGATGACCGTGCTTAAAAAGATAATTATGGCTATGAAACCCCATTTCTTATACCCTTCCATAGAATAATTCTCGATTAAAAGTACCTGCTTCTGGAAAGAAACAGTGACTTTTAATCTTCTCCTCTTCAGAAGGAGGTAAAGTTAGATTCAGTAACCGGACTTTTACACCCTCCCAAAGCTTTTTGGGAGCAGGTTCTAACTTATTTTTAACCATATAGTCCAATTTATAAAATGTCAATCTATTACTTCCCCTTCCATACTTTTCGTGTTTCTTCCTGGATAAACCCTCTCAATACCCTACGAAATCCGGTTACTCTCAAGTATTTTCAGAGTATGGTAACTTTACTCTGTTTAATCCAGGCACTTCCATGCCATAAAGTTCGAAATTCGAGTTGATGGCCTGCTGAGTTTCGAAACGGGACCTCAAAGTCTTGATATTGGAAAGGGGTACGGAAATCTCTTCGTCGGACATCCTTTTTACCAAGGATTTTCCGGGTTGTTGCATCCCGAACATCCAAGGTTACCACCACGCTGTTGCTGGCCCGGTTATTATCGATCATTAAACTGAAAAGGGCCCGGTGAATACCGACCGGTATTCCAGCAGTATAGGGTCCATAACAGAGATACTTCTTGGGATTATCCTGACCAACGGTTGCAGACCAGCCGTCGGGTTCTGCCCGGCCTATCTGATGGGGAAGGCTTACGGCAGGAAATTCAAAGAGACCCGGGGAAGGTTGGGATGGAGGTTGGGGTTGAGGTTTAGGCTGAACAACTTGAAGGAAGGGGCGCATCAAGGAATCTACACTCTCCAGAGGTGGCGTAGAAGGGGTCTCCCAGGTTCTACCCAACTCCTCGGCAAGTATTCGCAGGTATAAATAGGCGTAGGGGTTGTGGTAGATATCGTAATAACTGACCGAGGGTTCGATTTGAGAACCCTCATGCCATTCATTCCAGGCTTGGATTAAAATAAAATCCGACCTAGCCTGGATCGCTGCTCTGATCTGCTGTCGCCAATTTTCCCCCCAGGCCCTATCCAGAGTTTTGGCAGGATTCGAACCAGGCCGCCAGTCATCATCATTAAAACCCGGCATCATAGGAACCATGGTATCTTTTCTAAATTTTTTAGCATCGGCCACATAATTTTTGTAAGTAATCAGCTTGGTGGCATAGGAAGCTTCTACCACTCCATTGGGGGTCCAGCTGGTATAACAGTCAACTCCAATTTCAGCCCAAGGTCGGTTCGGTTTAAGGCTCAGGTAGGTACTGGGGAAATGGTTGAGATCTACAAAATTATAAACTTGAACGACGATGGCCAGGACATAAAGATCTTCAGGAGGATGGAGCCGGGTTTTAATGCCTTGAATCAAATCCTCGAATTGGGGGGCCGTAATATTCTCATCGATAAAAGGAATACCGATAACCGGCTTTCCATTAATCCGCAAATAGGCAGGATGGGCTTTGTACAGGTTAAGCATCTCAGCGATCCGATCTTTTCCCAGCCCAATAGATTTATTAAGATTATCCTGAGAGGATGGGGTATCCGAACGTCGGATTGGGTCTTTTTGAAGGGGTTTTCGGAATAAGAGAGACCCTTCTGTTTTAAAGGAGAGGATGGGTTCTTTGATTCCCGGCGAGAGTTTTTTCACAACCCGGGCTTTTTTCAAGAATTTCGTGGGTTCGAAGAGAACGGTTCCCCAGCTGGTGTAGTGGTCAATGAATCCTATGCGGAAATTTCCCTCCTGGGCTGCAAGGTCCAATAACTGCCTGATTTGAGGATTTCCTTGGGGCTTTCGTTCCTCCCATTCCAAAACATAAAGTAAAAATCCATCGATACCTGCCGCCTTTGCACACCGGATATGCCAGCGCATGACTTCAGGATCCAGGCTGTTGTAAGGCCCAATAAAAGGGTAATCTCCCGGAGCCCCCACCCAAATATTGCGCTTCCAGGGTTCCGCTCCGGGTATCGGTCTTGCGTTCCTTTCCGGATTGCCCAGGCCTAAATAATTTGCCGGAAGAATCCACTGCCCAAATCCCTGCTTTTCTCCACTAAAGTAGTCAAAATAGGTGGCAAAGACTAGCATGGTAAAAAGAGAGTGGGCAGGGGGTAGTGGATAGTTTATCCTGAATTTTCTATCTGCTGTCCACTGCCTGCTGCCCACTCATCCGAAAGTTTTTGCCCGCTGTCTACCATCCACGCTTTACTCCGTTTTGTCCGGTAGTTCTTGGACCGGTCTGCGAGCTGCCTCCAGGTTTTTTTCGTCTTGTAGGAATCGCTTAAACTGCTCCCGGGCTTCTTCACTTTCCAGGAACTTCGAGAACATAACCTTCTTGTAACTGATGTTCTGAAGATCCCGTTCCAGCATTTTGTCCCGTTCCTCTTTGATTTGCTGGTTGAGCTGATAAAGCCTCTCCTCAAGGAGTTGATTTTCCAACATGAGGTCGGCCAATAATTGGGCTTTCTTGCCACTCCCAAATCCCATCAGACCCAGGCTGCTCCCCACTTTTTCTTGGAATCTTTTAAGATTTTTCTCCAGAATATCTACTTTGTGCTTGAGTTCTTGATTCTCTTTATAGATATCTCCAGCCTTGTTATCGAAAAATTCGGAGAGGGCTTTTTTGAAAATACTGATCTCGTTCATCGTTTCTTGAAGTTTGGAATCAAACTCTTTGGAACTAGCCTCCAACTTGGCTTCCAATTCCCGCTCCTTGGATTTTTTTCCTATCCGGCTTCCAATTTTAAAAGCCAAAACAAAGCTCAGAATCAATAAACCCAGAAACAGAACCCCGCTAATCAGTAACAGGAGCAGAATCATATTGGGATCGGCACTTTTTAAAAACTCGATGAGGTTGGTCCCCAGGCCGTTTAGAATAGCTGATAATGTGAATGTCATAATGATGTTATCCTCCTTTTTTAAAGAATTTAAACTTGTAAGATGAAAAAAACCTACCAGTGAAATAAGGTTATGTCAAGGGATTTTCCTGGTATTTTCCCTGAATTTAGCCATCTTAAAAGTATTCTGAACACTGACTGCCCAGGTTGATAGGTCAGGTTAAAAGCTTCCTCAACTGTTTAATGATCTGGACAGTAAGACCCCAGATGATATGGGTTTGATAGGTATAAGCAGGGACCCACAGGGTAGAGCCGGAGGCTTCCACCCTTTGCTCTCGAAGGTGAAGAGGGTTGGCCAGGAAGGACCAGGGGACCGAAAGAACTTCCTCTACCTCGAAGGGATTGGGATGTACGCCGGGAAACTTCCACAGGACCCCTACAACGGGAGTTACCAGAAAACCACTATTTTGAGTTTGAATCGGCTCTAACTGTCCTAGAATTTCAACCTGTTCGGGAGAGATCCGGAGTTCTTCATAGGTCTCCCGCAGGGCTGTGAGTTGAAGAGATTCCCCGTCCTTTTGAGAACCACCTGGAAAACAGACCTGTCCTTTATGATGGGGAAGCATCTGGGTTCGCTTGGTCAGGAGTAAGTGGGGCTCCCCTTCCTTCTCATAGAAGGGGATCAGTACGGCTGCAGGTTTTCCTGATAAATTCGAAGAAGAAAATTTTACTCCTTGAAGCCTGGTGGTGAGCCGCTTGATGAAAACCTCAAAAGTTTCCATAAGTTTTACCGTCTAAGTCAAAAAATAAAAGGCAATTATAAATCAAAATCCCACTTTTTAAGCTCTTCCAACAATTTATAATCGGTTAAGTCGTATTGAAGGGGAGTAATGGAGATTTTATGTTGTCTTAAAACCAGGTGGTCGATCTCTTCCTCTTCTCCGTTGGGCTCTACTTCTATTTTCTCGCCGGTTAGCCAATAGTAGAGGCGATTACGGGGATCGGTTCGCATTTGAAAGGTATCGGTAAATTTCAAACTTCCCTGACGGGTGATGGCAACGCCTTTGATCTGATCTTCCGGGAGGTAAGGAATATTTACATTGAGAGTTGTCCCCTTGGGAAGCCCTTCTTCCATAACTTTTACGGCAAGTTTATGGGTAAATTTAGCTGCATAGCTGAAATCCGGATTTTCCGCATGGGAAGCATCCAGGGATACGGCAATGGACGGGATTCCCAGAATAGTTCCCTCCGTAGCAGCAGAAACCGTTCCCGAGTAGATGACATTAGTACCCGTATTAGGGCCATGATTAATTCCCGAGATGAGGATATCTGGTTTTACTTCCAATAAAGCATTAACTGCCAGCTTGACACAATCGGCAGGAGTTCCGTTTACCGCATATCCAAAAAATTTACCACCCCGTTCCACCTGCCAGACCCGAAGAGGATCGGAAATAGTTATGGCATGACCGACAGCGCTCCGTTCTCGCTCCGGAGCCACCACGATCACCTCTCCCAGGTTCTGTAATTCCTGGTATAGGGCCAGAATGCCTTTAGCATAAATACCGTCATCATTTGTAATTAAGATAAGCATGTTGTATCAAATAACCATAATCATAGTTGCTGACCAAGCAGATCGGTTAGTACCGATATTCCACAAAATCGCTTTTACATTTATACATCTTTTTTCCTTGAGGAGCAAGTATATATATCTTTTTTCCCCGAGAGCAAGAGAAAAAACGCCCGAAAATTTTTAAATCTCCCGGGTTGGTCCCTGGATAGTTTTTCCTTGACAAGACTGGTTGTTGTTATGTACTTTCAAGCGATGGGTATCCATTTCCAGGGCAAACCTGGGAATATGTCCTTACCGAAATTTGGGATTTCTACTTTTGAAAAAGTAGCCCCAGGGTTTAGAACCTGAAGGCTATTTCTAACCCCATGAGTCTTAAAATGGATATAAAAGAAGAGATGATTCGGCTTGCCCGACAAGCCAGACAGGCGGCTAAAAAACTGGCCAACTTATCCACAACGATCAAGAACAACGCCCTCCACGCCATGGCCGATGAAATCGAAGCCCAAAAAGAGCGAATCAAACAGGAGAATGAAAAGGATCTGGCCTATGCCCGGAGTAAAGGGCTCTCGTCGGCTATGATCGACCGACTCCTCCTCAACGACAGGCGTATAAAAGCGATGGCCGATGGACTTCGAGAAGTCGCCCTGTTGCCGGATCCTGTGGGAGAGGTGGTTGAAATGTGGCGTCGACCCAACGGTCTGGAAATCGGTAAAGTTCGAGTCCCCCTGGGTGTGATCGGTATTATTTATGAGTCAAGACCCAATGTTACCGTAGATACGGCCGGACTCTGTCTCAAGGCCGGAAATGCCGTTATTTTGCGAGGAGGCTCTGAAGCCATTCACTCTAATATGAGCCTTGCAAGTATTCTGACCGAATCTGCACAAAAGGCAGGGGTTCCGGAATATGCCATTCAAATGGTTAAAACCACGGACCGTCAGGCCGTCTACGAAATACTCAAGTTAGATAAATATATCGATGTGATTATTCCCCGCGGAGGGGAAGAGCTGATCCGGACCGTAACCGAGAACTCGACCATTCCCGTTATCAAGCATGATAAGGGATTGTGCCATGTATATGTGGATAACGACGCGGACTTAAAAATGGCCGAAGAAATCGCTTACAATGCCAAGGTCCAGCGACCGGGAGTTTGTAATGCCATGGAAACTTTACTCGTCCACCAAGATATTGCCGAAAAGTTTCTCCCGGCCATGATCCAACGATATAAACAAGCAGGGGTTGAAATTCGAGGATGTGAGCAGACTCGGGCCATAGTCCCGGATATTAAACCGGCTACGGAAGCAGATTGGGATACGGAATACTTGGATCTTATCCTGTCTATTAAAGTGGTTACCGGCATCGATGAAGCCATCGAGCATATTGCAAAACACGGCTCGATGCTTTCAGAAGCCATTGTCACAGAGAATTATACCAAAGCCAGAAGGTTTCTCTGGGAAGTAGATGCCGCCGCGGTGTACGTCAATGCCTCCACCCGATTTACCGATGGAAATCAATTTGGCTTGGGAGCAGAAATCGGAATCAGCACCCAGAAATTACACGCCCGTGGACCGGTTGGGCTTAAGGAATTAACTTCTACAAAGTATATCATCTACGGAAGCGGGCAACTACGAGAGTAAAAGTCGAAGAAAAGAGATAGACCTCCAATTCCATGGACAAAACCCGGACTGTGTCCTCAGTAGTCAGAGGAGTAAAGACCGGAAGCCGGAGATGGCAACCTGATGGTTAATCCTAACCCTCAAACCTCAAGAGTATGAATCGTAAAGTCTATTTTGAGCACGTAAAAAGAATCGTTGTCAAGGCGGGTACCAATATCCTGGTAGATAACCAGGGGGAATTGTACGAGGATTTTTTGAATAACCTGGCCGAGGATTTAAGTAGTCTTAAGAAAGAAAGTAAAGAGATCGTATTGGTAACTTCTGGAGCCGTTCGAATGGGAGTTTTCAAGTTGGGTTATGATCCTCTGGTTTCAGTACAGAATACCCAGATGAAGCAGGCTGCGGCAGCGGTAGGACAGGTTATACTCATGCAGAAGTACCAAGAAATCTTGAAAAAATTCGGATTGTGGGTAGCCCAGGTTATGGTTACCCGATCGGATTTTCGAATCTGGGAGAAGTACTTGAACATCCTAAACACCTTTAATTATCTATTAAAAAACCCGCAGGTAATTCCCATTGTTAACGAAAATGATACCATCTCCACCGAGGGAATTGAGTTTGGGGAAAATGATACCCTGGCCGCTTTTATCGCAAACAAGATCGAGGCCGACGTATTGATTTTTCTCTCCAATATCCCTGGGGTTTACAGTGGGGATCCGAAAGATCCTCGTCATCAAGGTTCTCTGGAGTTTATTCCTGTTATCGAGGATATCACCCCGGAAATGGAACAGGCAGCCCAGCATGCCAAGATGACGAAGGGAAGTCGAGGTGGTATGTATACCAAACTTCAAGCCTGCAAAATGGCTATGAATTTCGGTATCTATACCGTCATTGCCCACGGTCATGAGAAAAATGTGGTGCGACGTATTCTGTACGGTGAGGAGGTCGGTACGCTTTTTCTACCCGGTAAGCGTCAGGTTCAACGTCGGAGAAATCGGAAGAATTGGTTGGCCCATGCTCTTTTTCCCAAAGGGAAAATCAAGGTAGACTCAGGGGCTAAAGCGGCCATTTGCCACCAAGGAGCCAGTCTGCTTCCTTCTGGAATCAAAGAGGTTGAAGGAAACTTTGTCCCCGGAGATTTAGTAAGTGTTGTGGATCTCGAAAGTCATGAAATTGCCCGGGGATTGGTGAGTTATTCCTCAGAGGAAATCGTCAAAATCAAAGGAGCCAAATCGGGGGAAATCAAAGCCCGGCTGGGTTATGAACGTGGTGAGGATGAAGTCATTCATCGAGATAATCTGGTTTTATTAGTATAAAGAATGATTACAAAACCTGCTACAAAGTTCTATAAAATTTACCAGATGATTGGTACGGGATTCTACGTAGGGTATATCCCCGTGGCCCCCGGTACGGTGGCTTCGGTAGCTACCATTCCTCTCTATTTTATTCTCCGACTCCTTCCCTGGACTCTCTATCTAGGAATAACCCTTCTTCTTTTTCTGGTCGGGGTTAAAGCTGCAAATGAAATTGAAAAGGGACTGGGCCAACAAGATCCGGGTATCGTGGTAATAGATGAGATCGTGGGCTACCTCCTTACCTTATTTCTTCTCCCCAAGACTATTGGGTTTGTTGTAGGAGGATTCTTCCTTTTCAGATTATTTGATATTTTTAAACCTTTCGGTATCCGGAAAATAGATCAAAATCCGAATCTGACTGGATTTGGAACGATGGCAGATGATGCTGTGGCCGGTATTTATTCAAATCTCGTTTTACAGGTAGTTCATTTACTTATAAAATAAAAAACGATCCTTTGTCCTTTGTCCATTGCTTGTAAGTAAGATAAGTCGTAGGAGTTTATTCGACCCGGTAAGGGGTACCCTTACAAACGAGGGATAAAAGGACAATGGATAAGAGACGGTAGTTAGTGGTTGAGATTATCAGCGTTGGTCAGGATCTTGCTTCTGGACAGACCCAAAATTTAGGAGCCGCCGTAGTAGCCCGGGAACTTTTGCAAGCCGGAGTTGAGGTGGATTATACGACCTTCGTGGGAAACCGGGAAGATTACTTAGAGGAGACCCTACGTCAGGCTTTGCTTCGCTCCGGTTTAATTTTTGTCCTGGGTGGTTTAGGTTCCCATCGTTATGATATTACCAAAAAAATTTTATCCCGGGTTCTTAATAAACGGCTGGTTTTAGATTATAAAGTTCTAGATAAAATCAAAGAACGTTTTGAAAAGCGTGGGGAAGTCATGCCGCGTGCAGAAGAAAAGCAGGCGCTCATCTTGTCTGAGACCGAATTATTAGAAAACCCGGTCGGGATGTCTCCTGGATTTCTGTTTCATCAAGGTGAGGCGGTGGTGATTGCCTTGCCCGGGGATCCGGTAGAAATCAAGTCCATCTGGACCCAGGAGGTTTTACCCAGATTAGACCTGCAAGGGTTGAAGAAGGTCCCCTCGGATACCCTGATTTTAAAGACCTGTGGGCTTGCAGAATCCATCTTAGAGGAATGGGTCCGGTCTGTTGTACGTAGTCAAGGCAATACTACCTTCAGTCTCATTCCCTATGGGGAGGAAGTAGAAATCGCCATCGAGGTAAAGGGTGAGAGCCTGGAAGAGGTAGAGGCCCTTCGGCGTGATTTGGAGTATAAACTTAGAAGAAAGCTCGGAAGCTATCTCTACGGAACCGGTGAGCAGACCTTAGAAGAGGTTGTCGGATCCCTTTTAGTCCTGAATCGAAAGACCCTGGCCGTGGCCGAGTCCTGTACTGGAGGTCTTATTTGTCATAGATTGACCAATGTGGAAGGAAGCTCTCGTTATTTTGAGCGAGGGATTATCTCTTACAGTAATGAGGCAAAGATGAGTTTACTGGATGTTTCTCCGGAGATTATTCGGGAAAAGGGCCCTGTAAGTGCCGAAGCGGCCATTGCAATGGCGGAAGGGGTTCGATGGATTTCCCAGACTTCTTTGGGATTAGCAACCACAGGAATCGCAGGACCGTCGGGTGGAACTCCGGAGAAGCCGGTTGGGTTGGTTTATATCGCTCTGGCAGCCGAGGGTAGAGAGACCAAATCAGAGCGGTTTTATTTTTCGGGAGACCGTAATTTTATTAAATTAAGGGCTTCTCAAATGGGCCTGGATATGATTCGTAGACACCTGACCAGCTTATAGATATGATCCGATCTTTCATCGCTATAAAAATTTCGGAAGAGGTTCTTCAAAGGATCGTGGAGGTTCAAGAGATCTTAAAAGAATCCGGAGTATCTGTCAAGTGGGTTGAACCGAAAAATATTCACTTAACCCTTAAATTTCTCGGAGACACCCCTGAATCCCAGATCGAGGATATTGTCAGGGTGATGCAGGAAAGTACAGAAGGAACCAGTCCTTTTCAGATTTCCATAGCCCGCGTAGGGGCATTTCCAAATCTTCGATATCCGCGGGTTATCTGGGTGGGGGTTCAAGATGTCCAGGAAGCCCTTCAGAAAATTCAACACCGACTGGAACAAGGTCTTCACGCCTTAGGATTTGCCATTGAAGAAGGAGTGTTTAAGCCCCATATTACCCTTGGGCGAGTTAAGTCCGAAAAGAACAAAAGCAATTTGTTAAGGATGGTAGAAACAGTGGTAAATACAGAATTTGGTGTTCTCCAGGTTAATCATATCCATCTTATTCGAAGTGATTTAAAACCGACAGGGCCGGAGTATACGGTGATTCGAAGTGTTGAATTAAGGGATTAAAAGGTACGAGGGTATGAGGGGTATGGGGGTATGGGGGTGTGGGAGTAGGGGGTGTAGAATTTCTCCCACACTTCCACACTTCCTTCCGTAATTATTTCCTGCACACAATTTCAATAACTTCCCGTTTAGCCAGGGATTTGGTGATGGCATCCGGGGGATCGTTATCGATATCGGTATTTCCGGCCGGTCTGCTGTAGTTGATCTTCATATGTACCCGATCATCCTGGGTAAATAGGCCACATCCGCAACTTCCTACGGCGACCATAACGGAAGGTCGATCCGATGCATGGAAAAATCCTACGGCATGGCCTAACTCATGGGAGGTTAACTCATCGAAGGGAAAATTAGGATTTAAGACCAGCCGTGTCACTGCTGCATCGATTTGATTTCCGAAGGTTTGGATTCGGGTAACCCCAAAGGTCCCTCTTTGGAGAATGGTATGGTCAAATTTAATAATAATGGTTCCTGAAGTTAATTCTGCGGGGGGATTACTGGTTACAGTGATTCGCGAGCCCGTTATAAACCCATTGGTAAAAACCGGCATGCTTTGGCGGATGACACTTTTTATAGTATCCACCGTGCTTGAAGGTATGGGGGCTCCGGTACCGATTTCAGGGCTGGTATCGATAAAAAAGGTAGGCTCCGAACCTTCCCAGCGATTGGTGGGACGTAAGAAAAGGCTTTCTTCTGCATCGCGAACCAGTTGCCTGTAAAATTGTAAACTGAAGGCACTGGTTTTTTCGATGACATCGATATTGGCGACGAGGCTACGGGATAAATCCTTTGTGACCTGCCTGGGATATTGGGAAGGGCCATCGACATTAATTCCTACCACTCCACTGAAACTTCCGGGTATAATATAATCTCCATTACTGTTAGTGGTTGCTGAGGCTCCTCCAATTCGGACTGTAGAGCCTGCAATGGGTCCACCACTGATGGTGCCTGTAATTTTTCCCGTTACGTTTCCAGGCCCCGGAGGGGTTGAAGGACCTTTATTCTCATTATTACAACCTGCTGAATAAAGAACCGAAGCTAACAGAACAATCTTCAAAACATGCACAAAGTCATATCGCCCCATGAATTTTTACTCCTCGTTAGAAAACTTAAGTTAAGATACACTTGGGTTGCAGAAAAGGGTTGACTTTCTGAGAAGATGAAGGTATGAAACAAGTAATACCCTGATCCTCCGGGTTCAATAAATCCAGGCTCGGATCATGTGAAGACTTTGAAGGGCTAGGAACCTGTTTTAGGAAATTTACCTCCATCCAGAATAGCATCTAGAGATGGGGTTGTCCCATATTTTCGAATCCATTTCTTTCGGGCTTTTCCCATTTTGGTTTTCTTACGCTTTCTAATATTAGTAATACGAGCTGTTGGGGATGCCATAGGGTAACACACCTCCAGGGTGATAAATTTATAAGAGATTATTCATAAAGTTAAAACCTTATTTCCTATTTAACGTCTATATAATATCCGTTGTCTGGATAGCTGTCAAGATCTTTCTTAACTTATACTGAGTAGGCCGGTTAAGCATAAGGGAAGCAGGTGGACGTGACAGGCCGGGAAGAAAAGTTTTCTGTTACCATCCTGCTTTAAGAGGTTTGGAAAGTGGAAAAGGTTTTGATTGTTGATGATAACCCCGGGATCCGAGAGGTCCTCAGTGCCGGGTTTAAATATATGGGGTACGAGTGTATTCTGGCTGAGGATGGAGAAGATGCCCTGGAAAAGCTAAAGATGCACACCCCTGATCTCGTCATACTGGATATCATGATGCCAAAGATAGATGGGTTTCAAGTTTGTCGCATGATTAAGAAGAATATTTTTCTATCGAAAATTCCCGTCATTGTACTGACGGCTAAAAACAGCATTGAAGATCGCATCTACGGACTGGATGAAGGAGCCGATGATTATATAGGAAAACCCTTCGATTTAAAGGAGCTTCTGGCAAGGGCTCGATCTCTGATTCGGAGAACCCGATTGGTGATGGACCGGGATCCTTCCACGAATTTACCAGGGGCTGCGGCCGTCGAGCGGGAGATCCAGTCCCGGATTGAAAGTAAAACTACCTATGCGGTATGTTACATGGATTTAGATAATTTTAAAGCTTATGCAGACAATTACGGGTTTAACATGGCTAATAAAGTGATTCAAATGACGGCCCGGGTAATTGCAGGGACGGTTATGTTAGAAGGAAATGAAGATGACTTTGTGGGGCATATTGGTGGGGACGATTTTATCGTGATTTCCACGCCTGATAAATTTGAAGTCATCTGCCAACGGGTTATCAAAGAGTTCGATGAAAAAATTCTTTCTTATTATCAGCCAGAGCATCTTCAAAAGGGGAGCTTTCGAGGGGTTGATCGGGAGGGAATCGAGCGAGATTTTCCTATTACCACCATCTCCATTGCGGTTGTTCTAAGCGACTATAAAGAATTTACCTCTCCCAGTGAGATTGGTCAGGTGATCGCAGAAGTTAAGAAAACAGCCAAAAGAATTAAGGGGAGTAATTATCAAGTACTTAGAAAAACTTGATAACCCGTTGTCAGTTGTCCGTTGTCTGTAGTCTTATACGGTGGAAAACGACGCACAACTGACAACGGGCAACAGATAAAAATGGCCATTATTACCATCTCCAGGCAACTGGGCAGTGGAGGTAATGCTACAGCCAATAAGCTGGCGAAGATTTTAGGCTATAGTCTGATTGATAAGGCCAAAATTCATGAGATGGTTTCAGACTATGGACGGTTTAAGACAGAGCTGGAAAAGATCGTTAACGAGGAGAAACCCGGATTCCTGGATAGATTTTTCCGAAGTCAAGAAATTTATCTGGATCTCCTTCAATCCTTGATCTATGAAATTGCCTGTATTGGAAATGTCATTATCATGGGTCGTGGGGGGCATATGATCTTAAAAGATGTTCCTGGCGTATTACGGGTCAAGATGATCAGCCCTTACGAACTCAGGATAAAGCGCGTCATGGAAGATCAGGGGGTCAGCCGCGAAACCGCTGAAGAGCTTATTCGCCAGAATGATCGAGAGAGGACCGGTTTTATGAGATATTTATTTGATATCGATGAGGCCGATCCGAACTTTTACGATCTGGTCATCAACACCGAGCATATGAGTATTACAACCGCCGCTGACTTCATTGCACAGGCTGTAAAATCCCCGGAATTACAGGCAGCCAGTTCGGAGTCCATGGAAATGCTTAAAAGGTTAGCCCTGGCAAAAAAAGTAGAAATCGTCATTACCGATGAAGCTTCAAGTTCTTCCTATATGAGGGTACAGGTTAATGCCCAGGGGGTTGTTACTCTGGAAGGAATCGTCCGCAGTGAAGAAGAAAAACGAAAAGTGGAAGAAAAGGCGCTTTCTGTTCGCGGAGTTCGGGAAGTTATCAACCATGTAACCGTCGTAGAGATCCCACCAGGGGCTGAGTGGCCGCAGGGATGGTAGAACCAAGTTAGCAATCTCGGATCCTCTTGGTGGTTTCCAGTGACAATTCAAAAGAAAAGAGGTTGACTTTTAACTCGACGGTTTTGTATATTTTATATTAATGGATGTAACTTATTAAGTAAACGGTCATAGAAATGATAAGATTTCTACCGTCGTTTCCGTGGATATATAAGGACGGGTTGGGATCAGTTGCTTAACTATCACTTTGATTTTGTACCTGTTCTATAGATTGCAGATTACAAAAAGGATTCTTAATAAGGATTTGTTTGATTTAAAGTAGGAGGCAAGCTCACATATGATGTTACCAGCAACTCAGTTGCGACGGGGTATGACCATTATCCATAACGGGGATCTGTATAAGGTAGTTAGTTTCCAGCATATTACTCCCGGGAACTGGCGGGGTATGGTTCAAACCAAGTTGCGGAATCTTAAAACGGGCTCCCTGATTGAATACCGGTTCCGTTCAGAAGATCGGGTGGAACGAGTCGTTTTGGAAGAAACCGAAATGGAATATTTATATAACGATGCCACGGATTATTACTTTATGAATACAGAAACTTATGAGCAGATCAGTATTCCGGCGGAGATATTAGGGGATAGTGTCTTTTATCTGACTCCCAATACCAAAATCCAGGTAGAGTTTTATGAAGGGAAGCCGGTAGGTATCGAATTACCTCTGGTGGTTGAATTAAAGGTTGTTTCTACGGAACCCACTTTAAAAGGGGCAACGGTTGATCGGGGAAGTAAACCGGCTACTTTGGAAACAGGTCTTGTAGTTCAAGTGCCCCCTTTTATTCAAGAAGGAGATGTGATTAAAGTAGATACCACGGAAGGTAAATATCTCAGCAGGGCATAGGATTTGTAATGTAAGGGATTCTGATACCTGTCCTCGTTATCTATCTTCTTTATCTTCTAAACCGTCCTCATCTTCTTTAGCTGATAAAATTCCTTAGCCGATAAAAACAAGGGGCAGATTTTATATCTGTCCCTATCGATTTGAATGGAGAAGCTTTTATTGATATAACCTTATTGGCTATGGGTTAGAGCTCTCTTGCCGTTTAGTCTTTCCGAAGTCTGAATGTCTTAAAAGGGGAAGGGCTTATTTAGCCTTTTTGATACAAAATTATAAGCTGCTTTACTTTTTCTTTGACAGGACTCTTAATTCATTCTACAATTTTTTATGGTAAAATTTCATAATAATAAATAAATCTTAATAAGATTTTTCTTTACTTGTGTCTTCTTTTTACTTAAAGAGATGAATTATGAAGGAAAAGCTTGTTTTAATAGCCGACGATGACCCTACTTTTCGGCGGCTCCTGTGTTATTGGATTGAGAGATGGGGGTATCAGGTTATACAGGCCCAGAATGGAGAAGAGTGTTTAGAGCTCCTAAGTCAAAAACCCGATGTTGTTTTAATGGATGTAATGATGCCCGTTCGGGAGGGGTTAAATACCTTAAAAGAAGTCAAAAAACGAGATGAACAGCTTCCCATTATTATGCTTACTGCAGATCACACGGTGGAGAAGGCTGTAGAAGCCATGAAACTCGGTGCTTATGACTATCTGCTGAAACCGGTATCGGAAGATAAACTGAGAATTTTGATTCGGAATGCCATGGAAAAGTATGCCCAGGCCCAAGAACTTCGACGATTAAAGAACCAACTCCAGGAAAAGCATGTTTTTAGTAATATCATAGGTTCTAGTACCAAAATGAAAGAGATCTTCGCTCAACTTGAAAGTGTTATCAACACCGATGTATCCATTCTTATCCATGGAGAAAGTGGAACCGGTAAGGAGCTAATCGCCAGAGCCATCCATTATAATAGTCATCGTCGAGATGGACCCTTTGTCGATATTAATTGTGCAGCTATCCCGGAAACCCTTTTAGAAAGTGAACTCTTTGGGCACGAGAAAGGAGCTTTTACGGGAGCTATTGAGAGAAGACAAGGAAAATTTGAGCAGGCGGACGGTGGTACTTTATTCCTCGATGAAGTCGGCGAAATGAGCCTGATGACACAAGCCAAAATCCTCCGGGTTATTCAGGAAAAATCCTTCGACCCTGTGGGGGGTAAGAGAAAGGTGCAGGTTGATGTGCGGATTATTGCCGCAACCAATAAAGATTTAGAAGCAGAAGTCAAAGCTAAAAATTTTCGGGAAGATCTCTACTACCGAATTGCGGTGTTCCCCATTTACCTGCCCCCTCTGCGAGAACGTCGAGAAGATATTCCTCTGTTGGTTTTTCATTTCTTGAACAAATATTCCCAGGAATTCGGTAAGAAGATCTCCAGTGTTTCGCCTAAAGCTATGGAAGCGCTCTCGGCCCACCCCTGGAAAGGTAATATTCGGGAACTGGAAAATGTTATTCAACGGGCCTTAATCTTATCCCGTAACAACAATGAGCGGCTTGAGTTAGAAGTCCTTCCCAGAGACATTCAAAACTTAATACCCGACTTGGAGAAAACCTCGGCTGAAGAAGATAAAGATATCCTGGTTCCTCCTCCCTCCTCAGAAATCTCTTTACCAGGTCTTGAACCGGATAAAATTTTGCCCTTTGATGAGGTTGAAAAGAGAGTGCTCCAGCATGCCCTGAAACTTACAAAGGGAAATGTTTCTCAAGCCGCTAAAGAGTTGGGTATCGGTCGAACAACCCTTTATAGAAAATTAGAAAAGTATCAGCTCGTAACCGAAGAATAAACCATGTGTCCGTCTTCTTGAATAAAAATTACCCACTATGCATCCTACGATTTTAGTAGTAGAAGATGATGAAACTCTGAGGACCTTGGTCATGGAGTTGTTAATGAAAGAACAATTTCAGGTGGTTACAGCTCGAACAGGAGTGGAGGCCTTAGAGCTTTTAAAAAATGGACTCAAACCGGATTTAATTATCTCGGATATCATCATGCCGGAAATGGATGGCTACGAGTTGTATCAAAGAGTCCATAATTATCAAAACCTCATCCCTATCCCTTTTATCTTTTTAACAGCCAAAACCGGAGAGGAAGAGATTCGTCAAGGAAAATCCCTGGGGGTGGATGAATATATCACGAAACCCTTTAAGCTCGAAGATCTCATCATTGCAGTTCGAGCGCGACTAAAGAGGGCCGAAGAATTTAGAAAAGGATTTCAAGACCCTATCTTAGAGAAGCTGGAAGACTTGCAAAACCTTCTACGGATTACAGCCCACGAACTTAAAACTCCCATAGCTTCTATTGAGAGTATTTGTAAAATGCTCATGACCGAATCCATGACGGAAGCAGATCGGCGACAGTTCTTGAATATGCTTCAAAATCAAACCATCGGACTTAAGGAGCTCGTCAAGGACCTTCTAGAATTGAACTACCTGGAAACCACGGCGAACAAAGAAAAACTTGAAAAAGAGAAAATTTTCCTGCTGGACCTCATAAACCTGGGAATCTCCGGTACCAGCGAATTGAAAAAGCCTAGTCATCAGATCAAAGTAGAAATTTCTGAACCCAACCTCTGGGTTTATGGAAATAAATTCCAATTAAAATTGGTCCTTACCAATCTCTTAAGTAATGCGATTAAGTACTCCTTCGAAGGAGGAGATATTATAATTCGTGTAGAAAAAATACAGGAAGATAATAAAGTTAAAATCAGCGTCATAGATAACGGAATTGGAATCGATGAAGCTAATTTGCCCTATATCTTTGATAAATTTTATCGTATTAAGACCAAAGAAACGGAAAATATCCCAGGTACCGGATTAGGGTTAACCATTGTTAAATATATTTTAGACCTCCACGATACAAAGCCGGAGATTAAAAGTATTCCGGGAAAAGGAACCCATATTTCCTTTACACTCCCTATCTGTCAACCCTGAGTCAGATCCTTGTTCCATGTCGAAACAGGAGAGTTAAGGGAAAAGTCCTGGAGGGAACAAAAGAATTCTTTAAGGACTCTGTTTAGAGCCTAAACCTTGTATAAGTTGTTAATTTCACGTAAATGCTGTGATAACACCCCGCCCCACTCCGGTATCCTACAACAACTTTTTTATAAATTCTCCTTTTTCTCATCTCCAGGACTATCCCAGATCACTCCTATATTCCTACTGATACCATTATTGATTTAATTTGACGTATATCTCATCCCTGGATACCAACTTAAGCCAGTCCCTATACTGGGATGGTCCCAATACTTCTTGAGAGCTTTCTTCAAGGCCAACTCTACCTCTTCTAGGAAAGCCCCCCCTTCCCCCCCGCATGCGACCCGCCCCCCTCTTTCCCCCCGCATGCGGGGGGAAAGAGGGGGGCCGGCTTTTCCCCCTTTGAGCACCCCCTCGATCAACAAACATCCTCACGGCCTCCTCGGCCCTTTCGGAATATCTCCCTCCATAGGACTCGGCAAACTCCTCCAAGGGAAGCCCCCCTTCCCCCCGCATGCGGGGGGATTGAGGAGGAAAGGTAAAAAAAGACCAAACCCTTCCCCAAACACCGCCTTTAATACAGCATAAAAGTAAAAGTCCTCATAGCCGAGTCGAAAGAAAGAACACCGGATGAACTCCTCGAGGCGTCCATCTCCTTTTATCCCCTGTGTGCAGAAGCGCTTTCCCCCCGCATGCGGGGGGATGAAAGGGGGGCTGGCCGCATGCGGGGGGAAAGAGGGGAGTAGAGGAAAATCCCCCCAGCCGACTCTCTTGCCGGATACTTTGAGCTCGACCTTCTTTCAACAGTCTTAAAAAAAGATCCTCTCCCCTAGCTTGGCCTTCTTCTCATCTGTCTCGTACCCCCTGAAGTCTTCCAAGTCTTCTTTGAGGGCTTCTGAGTACTTGATTCCTTTCATCTTCCCCTGCTGGGTATTCAAGTTAATGATTTCTGTTATCCCTCCGTTCTCTTTTAGCATCTCTATACGACAATTTCAATAAAAAATGGTATAAGGAGGGGCCATTGACCCATGAACCCCTACTCCCCACTCAGACTTCTTACCCTATAGGCAGATAACCCGTCGGACAGTCGTCTCTTCAAACCCCGGGGAAACGTTCCCTGTTTGTGGCGCTTAACTCGCTTCAGGTTCTCAATACAAGTCTTGACTTTTCAAAGATCAACTCTACAAACTCTCTTTTCCTGTTTCTTCTCAAACGGAAGGTCTTAGTCAGTGTCCAACCCGATTGATAAATTTACTGATCTCAGAAGTTGCACGAATGGAAAGGGTCATGTTGGGAGCCTCAGAGCCGGTCAATCTTATGGCCTAATCAAACTCTTTGCTTCTAAACAGCTCAGTAGAAGGGAGGGCTGGGGGTGGGAGAATCCCTATCCTTTCTATCCTATTTCCCTACCGATTTAGTATGAGATCCTTCACCATAAAGAGGCTGTCTAAAAGGTAGGGGATTTTACAGAGACCTTTTCAATTTCCCTTCCAATCCGCTTACTTCGCCGGGTAAATTCGGAAATTTCCTCCCATCTGGAGGGTGCTGTGCTGAAGTGATACAGGCTGGTTGGCATGGCTATTGCTCCAATTCATCGTCATATTTAATTCAGGTTACTATTCAAGAGAGCGAGTTGTGTTATTGTGAAGAGTCAACTAAGCCGGTGATCTCTCTAGAGCTTATCCTAAAGAGATAAAACTACTGGATCTGAAAATTTCAATTCTTTATGAAGACTATTAAACTTAAAATTCCCAGCAGGTTAGAATCTCTGGAGTCCATTGAGAAGGCTTTAGATTATCTAAAAGGGGAGTATGATAAGATTTCTGGGGGAAAAAATTTTCCTTTAAACCAAGTTAAAATAGCCACCTTTGAAGCATTTTCTAATGCTGTAAAACATGCCCATCTGAATCGCCCGGAATTGGAAGTTATTATCCAGTTAACTTTAGAAGCTCAAAAATTTGAGGTTCAAATTTTTGATTGCGGAAAAGGATTTGACTTTGAAAAAATGAAGGTACTTTCACGGGCCCGCGGTGCTCTCTTGAATTACACCTCTCGACCCGCCTCCTTATCTGAGATAGGATTTGGAATTTTCATCATAACCAGTCTAATGGATCAAGTCCTGTATATCCCTGCCACAGGAGAGTCTAAATATAACCGATTGGTTATGATCAAATATCTTTCCGGAGCCCCGTCTCAGGAATTAAACGTTTAAAATTAGATTTTTATTGACAAAATAATAAACTCCTAGTTAGCATTTCGGCTATCAGAATTTCTCAAAGTTTTAGAAATTCTGTGATACCTGACATTTTTAGGGAAACTCAAATTACCTGAAGGATGTTCTTTTCCAACAATATCCAAAGGGGGTTTTTACATATTTTGTCAATAAATTCAATGCTATACCTCTTTCTAACTAAAAGCCCTTGTTGTGGTTTAGCTTCATCCTCAGGACCTTTAATCCAAGGAGGTATCTATTATGGAATTTGATTTTAGAAAACATTTTCGTAATATGAAACTTGAAGAGAATCCCGGGTTTGAGTTTAGAACTCATCACGAACAAGGAGCTGCTTTTTTCACTTTTGGGAGTTTAGGAGAACGGATTAAGGGGATTATTGATGAGTATGCTAATAAACGACGACTAGATCGAAGATCTTTTCTAAAAACTGCAAGTGGCTTTGCTGCGGCCATGTTGGCGGTTAATAAAGTTAGTGGGATGAAGTTTTTTGAGGTTAGCGAGGCCGAAGCTATCGACGAAGCTGCTGCCATGGAATATTCCACAGGTAATGAATTCATTATAGACATGCACACTCATGTGGGATGGCGGAAGGCCGGATTTACCAAAGAAAATACCACAGAAAGAGGGATGTGGTTCGTTAAATTGTTGGATGACCTGGGAAAATCTATGGGATTACCTAATGGGTTGAGGGATATGGATGTAGACGGTTTTGGAAGATACCTTTATAAGGAAAGTGATACTGCCATGGCCATTGTCAATATGTTTGGATTCAGAGAAGATTATGGCGGTATGGATATGAACCCCATTGAAGAGGTGGCCGAAGCCCGGAATCGTTGGCCAAATCGAACCATCCTTTTGGGTGGCGGACTGACCATTAATCAGGGTATGAGTGAAACCCTGGAAAGACTCGATCACTTTATTAAGGATCTGAAGATATCCGGACTAAAATTGTATACCTTTGATAGTACCCCGAAAAAAGGATGGTGGTTTGATGATGACAGGGCCTATCCCCTTTGGGAGAAGTGTCAAAAAGAAGGAATTAAGGTTATAGGATGCCACAAAGGAATCCCCTTTGGTCAGTTTATGGCCCGCTATTCCCATGCCGAAGATCTGGATCGAGTGGCCGATGACTTCCTGGATATCAACTGGGTTGCCTTCCATTCTGGCTGGCCCTATCATCATGAATTAGCCGCCCTCAAAGCCTTTAAACCCCAGAGAAATAACCTCTGGTGCGAGCTTGGTTCGACCTTTGCAGCAACTGTTACCAATCGTCCCGTTGAATGTGCCCATATTCTAGGAACTTTGATTCGAGATCTGGGAGCCGACCGGGTCTTGTGGGGTACTGACAGCCCACTCTGGGGAAAAGCCCAGTGGCAGATTGAAGCTTTCCGAAAATTCCAGATTCCAGATCAACTGGCCGAAGGTTACGGTTATCCCAAGCTGACCGATGAGATTAAACGGAAAATCTTAGGTGAAAACCACGCTAAACTCTTCGGCATTAATATCGAAGAAAAGAGGAAAGAGATTAAACTGCGGGAAGCTTAATCATCCAGAAAAAGTGAGCAGATTCATAGTAACGATTTTAATCCCTCCTCACCGATGGGGAAGGGGTTAAAATCGTTACTACTCGTTATCGAGGAATTTATTATGCCGTTCTACGAATATAAATGTACCCAGTGCGGATATTTCTTTGAAGTCCGCCAAAGTATGAAAGACGAACCCCTTTCCACATGCCCCCAGTGCCAGGGATCGGTTCAAAGACTGATTTCGGCTCCTGGAATTAACACAAAAAATTTCTCCAGCCCAACAGCAGCTAAATTTGCCAGATATTCCGACAAGGATTTAAGGCATCTGGACTTGGAACCAGTCAAGCGTTCACCTGATCCGCTTACACCGCCTCCTCTGACCCCTAAAAGACAAGAGCTATAAATTGTAGGTAGGGTGCGGCTTTGCCCACCAAAAACAAAGACAAGGATTGGTGTATTGGTGGGTATAATCCACCCTATACAGATGGAATTCTGGGCTATTCTGCTGGTTGTCGGTTCTTCGTTTATCCATGCCTTCTGGAATTTACTTACAAAAAAAGTTGAAGAAGGTGTTCCTTTCTTATGGTGGGCTTTTGGGATCTCGCTGATTGTTTATGCCCCTTTGGGTCTGGCTTTTCTCTCTAAAGCGGAGTTCTTCTCACCCGCCGGCATATTCATTTTCTTCGGGGGTACCTTTGAGGTGGCCTACTTTCTCGGCTTGAGTAAAGCCTATGCCAGGGGAGACCTTTCTTTGGTTTATCCCCTGGCTCGATCGGCCCCTATCTTCGTTCCCATCTGGGCAACTATTTTTCTAAAAGAATCCATCGCCTGGATGGGCTTAATGGGAATCTTAACAGTGATTTTGGGCGTATTCGTGGTCTCTCTAAGATGGGGAACCTCTCTGCTCTCTCCGGAGTTAAAAAATCAACCTGTCAGTTTGGCACTTTTTACCGCCCTGGCCTCTTCGGGTTACTCGGTTGTGGATAAAGTAGGCGTTAGCTACATGCATCCCATTCCTTACATATATCTGGAATTTGCCATTACCTGGCTCGGGCTAGGACTCTATCTCCTCTTATTCCATCGGGGAAATTCCCTTTCCAAAACCTGGCAGCAAAACAAAAAATCTATCCTCCTGGTTGGGATTTTTATGACCCTGAGCTATTTGCTTATCCTCTTCGCCCTGCGAATTGGGAAAGTTAGTTATATCATCGCGCTACGACAAATCAGCATTGTTTTTGGAGTTTTGTTAGGAAGTCTGATCTTGAAGGAAAAATATGGGAAAACCAGACTTATCGGTGCTTTGATTATCTGGTTAGGCGCCATTCTTATAAGCCTGGCCCCATGAACTATCCAGATGAACTATCCATAGGTAGCGGACAGCAGGCGATAGGCCATCGATCACTCCCCACCGGCTTCTGCCCACTACCGCTTGTCCCTTACCTTCTCATGGCTTAGGTTTAACAATAATCGTTCCGGTCATGGCAGGATGTAATCCGCATACATAGTCGTAGGTCCCAGGTTCGTTAAACTGAAAGACATAGGAGTTGGGAGGCATTAATTGCCCGGTAAAAAATACCGATAGTCCTTCCTTATTCTTAGCAAGACTTTTCGCACTATGTTCAATTCCATGCCTGTTAACCCATCTGACACTATCTCCTACATTGATAACAAGAACCTGGGGAACAAAAACATGGAGTATGGATACTTCGTGAACGACCGGATTATTTGAGGTCGTGCTTTCTGTCTCCTTTTGCTCCACTTTACCCTCGGTTTGCTGGGCTCGTGAAGAATTTAGAGGTATTAAAAGTAATCCTGCCGTTAAAAGAAAAATGGTCCACTTCATAGGAAACCTTATCCAAAGCATAGGTCTTAGTTTTTGGATAGCTCTCTTCCAACATAAGCCCAAAACTGAAAACCTTAGCCGGTATGAAAATATCTTCTCATTACCCTACTGAAGCTGTTTAAGGGCTTCCTGTACAATAGATTTCACATATTCATCGGTTTCGCCTCCTAGTAGTTCTTGTAAGGGTTTGACTCCGCGTCTGTCTCCTATCCTCCCTAAAGCCCAAACTACTCTGGCCCTGACTTCCCGTTCGGGGTCCTTCAGGGCCAGAATAAGGGGTTCTGTGGCCCGACGATCCTGGATCATCCCGAGAACTAAAGCAGTACTTTCCCGTACCCCCGGATCGGCAGCCTGTAAGCCCTTGACCAGGGATTCCACTGCGGGACTTCCTATCACCGTCAGGGCAGATATAACCTGGGTTCTGACTTCAGGATCTTTCTCATTTAACGCCGCAACCAAGGGCTCTATCGCCCGAGGGTCCTTAATAAGCCCCAGTGCTGCGGCCGCTCCGCTTCGCGTAGAAGCCTCCTTATCTTGAAGAAGAGCTACAAGGGGTTCGACTGCCGGAGCTTTGATGATTCCTAAAGCTGAGATGGCATGATCTCGTACCTTCGACTGTTTGTTTTTTAAAATATTTATAAGCGGTGGAACGGCTACTTCTCCCATCGCGCCTAAAGCTTCTACCGCTTGCCACTGAACCTTTGGATCGGGATCTTGTAAAGTGATGATGAGAGGTTCTACAGCCCGGGGATCCCGTAGCGTTGCTAGAGAAGAAATAGCATGTACCCGAACCTGGGCACTTTCATCTTTTAAGGCTTTAAGGAGGGGTTCTACCACCCGAGGATCTTTAAAAAGGCCTAGAGTCGCAGCCGCATCGGCCCGAACATCTGCATTGGAATCTTTTAAGGCTAAAACAAGCGGTTCAATAGCTACAGGATTTTTTAGCGATCCCAATTTGTCGATGGCCTTCAAACGGGTAGATACCTCCGGTGATTTGAGATCCTTTATAAGATCGTCCACCTCCCCAGCATAGGCTAAGGGAATCCATAAGATTACGATAAAAATCCCTATGGCTTTCCGGATCCTTGGAATCTGCATGGGTTACCTCCTGGGTTGCCGGAAATAAACATTTCAAGTTTTTTATATTTGCCCTGGACAGCCAGAATTCCTTGCAAAGGGTTCCTACAGGAATAATTTTAATGTAAAAATCATTCTAGATATTCCCTGAAAGCCAATTTATCTGAACCGGGTTCCTACGTCAATATCTTTTTCATGCCGGGTTATTTTTCCCGGTTGAAAATTTAAATTCAAAATTCTAAATTAAAAACCATATTAAACTGGGTTCAAATTCTTACCTGAGGTTGAAAAAAATGGCACAGAAAGATTTTAGAACGGTTATACAAAAACGTTTGGAATTAAGTATCAAATATGGAGATAAGTGTATTAACAGTGCTGCCGGCACACCGGATCAGGAATTGGTTCGTACACTTTCTCTAGATTTGCTTCAAACCCTCCAACAAGAAGTAACACCGGAGGAGTGGTTAAAAGCCGTAAATCTGAATTATCACCAGGGAACCGGCTTAGAAGATCAGGTTTTGGATTATCTGGCCTCTATTTTGGGTAGGGAAGCAATTAAAAATTATCGACTCTATGTCTCCGATAGGGGCTCTCAACAGATCCTGGATGAAACCATGGCCATTACCTGGCAGGAGGATGGGCTTATCGGCATTTTTGAGCCCTATTACTACGGACAGACCCATATCCTCAATCAGAAACACATAAAACGGAATGTGAGATCGGTTCTGGGAAAGAACAAAGGTTTAGAGGATATTATAAAAGAGATGTCCGAGATGGCCGGAAAACAAAAAATACTGCTGGTCGTTAATGAGAATCCCGTATCGATTCCGGTTAAGGGTAAAGTTCATGAAATCTTGAATGCCCTGGAGACCTATAAAAATGTCACTTTACTCTTAGATGATGCCTATCCGTTTAATCCAGAAGGACTCAGGCTCTTAGTTATTCAGGCAGCAGGTAAAGATCTTTTGAACCGAATCATTTATGCGGGAACTTTCTCTAAGACGGTATCGGCCCCTGGACTTGGAATAGGATTTGCCTTAGCCTCGGAAGATCAGATCAAGAAGTATTTCATTAAATCTGAAGCCGGAGGTCTCTGTGCAAGAAACGCCGGACACGGGATCTTCAGTCTGTACCTGTCTAAAAGATCCCTGGCCAAACTTATGGAGCAATGTACCCAACTTTATCAGACCAAACACCGGCTCTTAATGGAGAGCCTTCAACCCCTACACGCCTATCGGGTTAAATGGGATAGGGATCATACGTTTTATGCCTGGATGGAATTTCCGGAAGGTATCGATACCTCTTTTGAAACCGAGTTTGCCAAAAGAATGTGGGATCCGGAGGTTGGCGGCTATTCTTTGCATTACATTCCAGGGGTGTACTTCGCCCTTCAGTTCGAGGAAGAACTGAAGAATTATATCCGAATTTCTATCAGTGCAGTACCAGAGAAACTGGTACCTGAAATAGGATCTAAAATTAAGGCAGTATTAGAAGATATGGGAATTACGGTTTAGACTATTTCCATAAACGGACTTGACAAGCTCATAGGTCAGAATGTAAGTTATAAACGCGGGGTGGAGCAGTCTGGTAGCTCGTTGGGCTCATAACCCAAAGGTCGTCGGTTCAAATCCGACCCCCGCAATTAAATTAGCGTCTCAGAGAATGTTGAAGGATCTGTCTGCTGCCGTGCCTACCAGCAGGCAGAGAAAAAAGAAGCCTTATTTCGGGGGTTACCCAAATAAGGCTATTTTTTTGCCGGGCGATAGAAGAGCCTTCTAACGTACAACTCCCATTACCATTTCTCTAAGGTAACGTAAAAGATTGAATGATCTGTGGCAGGTCCGGTCCTCAGAGATAGAAGAGATTTAAATCTATTGAACTTACGGATGCTCAGGTTGCTAAAGCAGTAAAGCCATGGTGCTTACAACGGGAGTTGAACCCGCATTGACTACCCTCTAGGGTAAACTATGGTTTGCAGGCTTTAGTGGTCAGGGAGTATCCGTGAAAATCGATTTTATGTACTTAGACGGTATTTAAATAAAAAGGTTCCCCTAAAATTAAATTTCCCTGACACGTTTAAAAATGTCCAAAAGAAACGTTTAAATTCGATCAGAAAGAAATTTTCGCCTTTTATTTTAAACCTTTTAAAAAGAAAAAATATCCAAATAGATAGCGAATACGTTCACAATTCCCTTTCCACTGACACGCAAACTTTCCTACGAATTATGGACGTATTCGCTTATAAGAGATTTTAATAAGGTATCGCTTACAAGCCGGAATGATGAAAGTTTCGCCTTGACAGGATAGAAGCAACGAGGTAATCTTAGGTTTAACTCCAGGAGTTAAAATTATGAATCTTCTTTGACATATCTACCCTTGTATCATTTTTTCCTGAAGAACGTGGATAAGTTTTTATACCTTTCCGATTAGTCTCTTTTTCAACCCCTGCCTGTCCTCACTTCCATCGACGGGTCTGCGTTTTTAGACTTTGTCGGTTTTATTATTTTCTTATATTTCTTCTCGGTCTTGGTAACCCATACCGATTGCCGTAACTGGTTTTATCAGACAACCTGAGATATGGTTGAAATATCTTGAAATTTCTTTTTTATTTTCTTAGATTTTTTTCTTTTAAAATTGAAGTAGTTAGGATAAAGGGATGGTCTTAAAGAGATTGGTATCGTTGATACTGAACCTTAAATAAAGCTTGTCAAGTAAATTCATAGCCGGTTATATTTTATTTTATAAGGAAAGTTGGTGGAAAATATGATCCTTAAAGAACTCAAAACAATCCAGGATCGCCATGGTTTTCTTCCTGAAGAGGAATTGCATCGCTTAGCGGTTCAGTTGAAAGTTCCTCTCTATGAGATTTATGGAGTTGCCAGTTTTTATCCTCACTTTCGGTTAAAACCGCGAACCTCCCATGAAATTAAAATCTGTACAGATATTTCCTGCCATCTTCAAGGAGCTTCCCGATTACGGGATCAGATCGAAAAAGCAATTGATGCTAAAAATTTTAAAGGGATCTCCATCCAGGAAGTCTCTTGCCTGGGACAATGCGATGCCCCTGTTGCCGTTTCCATCAATGATAGAATTTATCCAGGACTTACCGAAGTAGAGTTAAAAGCCCGAATAGAAACTCTGGTTACTGGAAATGAAGAATTAAAAGGAGCGGACTTGAACCCTGCATCGACCTATTCCCAGGAGACTTTTCAAATAAATCCTTACGCCACCCAATCGGGATCTGAAAGAAACCAGGAATCCTTTGAGGCATTAAGAAAAGTAGTTCAGGAACGTGCTTTTGAGGATTATATTGCCATGCTTAAAGATAGTGGGCTCCGGGGAATGGGAGGGGCAGGATTTCCTACGGGAGTTAAGTGGGAGATTGTCCGTCATGCTCCTGGAGAACCTAAGTATGTAATTTGTAATGCCGATGAGAGTGAGCCGGGAACCTTTAAAGATCGAGTAATTTTACAGAAATTTCCTTATCTGGTAATAGAAGGTATGCTTATCGGAGCACGGCTGGTGGGTGCGCAGAAGGGCATTATTTTTATCCGCCATGAATATCATCGGGAAAAAGAGATTCTGGAGAAAGCTCTTCAGATTTGTCGGTCTAAAGGTATAGTAGGACCTAACCTTTTAGGTTCAGACTTCTCCTTTGAGCTTGAAATCTTTGAGAGTGCCGGGGGATATATCTGTGGAGAGGAAACTGCCCTCTTGGAAGCCTTGGAAGGGAAGCGGGCCGAACCTCGTAACAAGCCTCCTTTTCCTGGAACCCATGGACTTTATGGTAAGCCGACCCTGATTAATAATGTAGAGACCTTTGCCTTTATTCCGGCCATTCTCCTAAAAGGCGCAGAGTGGTTTAAGACCCAAGGAAAGAACGGTGCAGCAGGCTTGAAGTTTCTGGCTTTGAGTGGGGAAGTTCAAAGACCTGGAGTCTATGAAGTTTCTTTAGGAATTTCGGCGGCGGAACTGATCTTTAATTATGGTAGGGGAATTTCCAACGGCAAAAAACTCAAAGCCTTCGCGCCAGGAGGTGCTTCTTCGGGGTTCCTTCCGGCCCGTATGGTGGATATCCCCTTAGATTTCCAGTCCCTGGCCAGGGTTGGATCCATGCTGGGATCCGGAGCCGTCATTGCCATAGCCGAAGGAACCTGTATGGTAGACCTGGCCCGAAATGTAATTAAGTTCTTTCGTAATGAATCCTGTGGGAAGTGCGTTCCCTGCCGGGTCGGTTCTGAAAAACTGGTTGAAATCCTCGATGATATTCGCCGGGGGAGGGGCTCTCAACAGGATCTGGACTGGATTAAGGAACTTTCTGAGACCATGCAAGGGACTTCCATTTGCGGTCTGGGTCAGGCTGCTCCTTATCCCATTACTTCGGTTATCCAACACTTTCCAGAAGAGATAGAAGCCCATATTATGAAAAAACAATGTCCCTCGAGGGTATGTTTTTAGGAGATGGAAACTCCGAGTGGAAGAAGGAGGGAAGGGGTAAGATCCTTTTGTTTTCCTGCTCCCCACTCCCCCCATTCTTCCATTCCCGATAAATGAATCTTATCCCAATAACTATCGACGACCATCCCCTCTCGGTTCCACCGGGTACTACTATTTTTGATGCGGCTCAATCCATCGGGGTAAATATTCCGATTCTTTGCCATCATCCAAACTTAAATCCAATTGCGGTCTGTCGGATTTGTGTGGTGGAAGTGAAAGGATCCCGCGTTCTGGTTCCGGCCTGTATCCGACAGGTAGAGAAGGACATGGTTATCCAAACCCATTCCCCTCGCGTTCAGCAATCCCGGCGCATACTGACAGAACTCCTTTTGACGGACCATCCAACCCCCTGCAAGAAGCAAGAACAGACTGGAGATTGTGAATTAGAAAGACTGGCCACAGCCTATGGGATTCAGGGATCCCGGTTTGCAAGAAAGAATGGGGGAATAGGAGTAGGGAAGGATGGGAGTAAAGGTAATCCCCCCCTACGTCCATACCCCCCTACCGATTTATCCTCCCCGGTTATTGCCGTAGATCACGATGCCTGTATTTTATGTGATCGTTGCATTCGGGCTTGCTCTGATCTTCAGGTCAATGAGGTGATCGGTAGAGCTTATAAGGGAATTCAGACCAAAATTTCCTTTGATATGGATCAGCCCATGGGGAAATCTTCTTGCGTCTCCTGTGGAGAGTGTATGGCCTATTGCCCAACCGGTGCCCTGACCGATAAGCCCTTGACTGCCATAACCGATTTTAAAAATACCCGACCTGTCCCTTCTCTTTGCCCCTATTGTGGGGTCGGTTGTAGTATCACCTATCATGTAGCCGATAATACCATTGTACGGGTTACCGGAAGACCGGATGGGCCGGCCAATCAAGGACGTCTTTGTGTGAAAGGTCGCTACGGTTTTGATTACATTAATCATCCCGAGCGGTTAACCGTACCACTCATCCGTAAACCGGAATACCCTAAGCAATTGAATTTGGATAAATCCAACGGTCCCGACTACTCCCCACGGGAAGCTTTTCGAGAAGCTAGCTGGGAAGAAGCCCTGGAGCTGGCAGCTTCAAAATTTTTAAGGATTAAACAGCACTACGGATCAAAGGCTCTGGCCGGATTCGGCTCCGCCAAGTGCTCCAATGAAGATAATTACCTCTTCCAGAAACTTATTCGGGCCGTATTCGGAACGAATAATGTGGATCACTGTACCCGTCTTTGCCATGCTTCTTCCGTAGCAGCCCTTATGGAAACCATCGGGAGTGGAGCCGTTTCCAACATCTTTGCCGATGTCTTACAGGCCCAAGTTGCCCTCGTAATTGGGGCCAACCCGGTAGAAAACCATCCGGTCGCTGCTACCTTCATCAAACAGGCTGTCAAGAAGGGAACCACCCTTATCGTAATCGATCCGCGTTATGTGGACTTAGTCCGACATGCCGATTATTTTATCCAATTCAAACCCGGAACCGATGTAGCCCTCCTCAATGGATTTTTACATGTAATTATCCAGGAAGGTCTGATCAACGAGAAATTTGTTCAGGAACGAACGGAAGGCTTTGAAAAACTTCGAGAAACGGTTACTGCTTACCCACCTGAATTGGTAGAGAAATTGACCGGAGTGTCCGCAGATTTGGTTAGAAAAATTGCTCGCCTCTATGCAACCGCAGAACGAAGCATGATTTTCTGGGGAATGGGAATTTCACAACATTCTACAGGGACCGATAATGCACGGAATTTAGTCAACTTAGCCCTGGTGACCGGCCAAATTGGCCGGCCCGGGACCGGTCTTCATCCCCTGAGAGGCCAGAATAATGTTCAGGGTGCCTCCGATGTAGGCCTTATCCCCTTTGTCTATACCGATTATCAAAAAGTGAGTGATCCGGCTGTAAAGAAAAAATTTGAATCAGCCTGGGGGGTTCCCCTGGATCCTGACCCGGGTTTAACCGTTGTGGAGATCATGAACGAAATCTTGAAGGGAACCATCAAAGGGATGTATATGATGGGGGAAAATCCCTTCCTCAGTGATCCCAATATCAATAAAGTTAAAAAGTGTCTAGCTTCTCTAGAGTTCCTTGTGGTTCAAGACATTTTCTTAACCGAAACAGCCGAATTTGCCGATGTGATTCTACCCGGATCCAGTTTTGCCGAAAAGGATGGAACCTATACCAACACAGATCGGCGAGTTCAACTGGCCCGAAAAGCTATAGAATCTCCCGGACAGGCTCGTGTGGACTGGCAGATCATCGCAGACCTTTCCACTCGCATGGGGTATCCTATGAGCTATGCTTCCGCCGAAGAAATTTTCCGCGAGATAACCTCCTTAACCCCCAGCTATGCCGGATTAAGTTATGAACGCCTGGCTAAAGGTGGAATTCTCTGGCCTTCTAGGACCCCGGAGGATCCGGGTACCTCGGTTTTGTTTACCGAAACTTTCCCCAGCGGTAAAGGTAAATTCATTCCGGTTGAATTCGCTCCGGCTAAAGAGTTACCTGATGCCGACTATCCCTTTGTCCTGAACACAGGGCGTGTCCTCCAACACTGGCACACAGGAACCATGACCCGCCGTTCCAAGGCTCTGGACGAAATCTCTCCAGAACCCTATGTGGATGTGAATCCCATAGATTTAGACAGGCTGGGAATTCAAGACGGAGAGAAGGTTAAAGTTTCCTCTCGCCGGGGAACTATCACTTTGAAGGCCCGGGCTTCTACACGTGTATCCCCGGGAAATGTCTTCATTCCCTTTCATTTTAAAGAAGCGGCTGCCAATGTTTTAACCAATGACGTGTTGGATCCCTATGGAAAGATCCCAGAATTCAAGTTCTGTGCGGTTTCAATCCAAAAAATAATTCCATACCCTTAATCCAGAACTAAAGCCGAAGCCGATGGAGTATTTCCGATTTCATAAGCTGTCGGTAGGTATAGGTGGGGCTTTCTGCAGAAAGAAATAACTTTAAATCCTCAGGAGAATCAATGTCCAACGCGATTCTGGGTAATTCGTAAATTTGATAGGGAATCTTCTGTCTCTCGGCCTCGGCAATATGAATCCGAAGACTGTCATAACCAAAGCTGGAGGGAATAACATCCGGGGGTCTTCGCAAGAAGGCATTGGTTCCTTTGTGATCCCAAGAAGGTACGAGAATCACAAAGGGGGAATCCCTCCCAGGCTCATCCTCTTTAATCTGTAAACAGGGTTGAAGTCCTTGTCGGCTTTTCTTGACAAGAAAATCCACATCTTCGGTAGTTATAAGAGGGATATCGGAAGGTACAATCAATACCGTGGAAGCACCCCAGGTTATACAGATTTTCGTTGCCGCCTCCACCGAGGCACTTTCATTCTCTTGGAATGACTCTTCAATAATCAAAGCACTGGAATTCCGGGCTACTTCCCATACGGTAGGATCACTGCTGACCACCACAACATGTTGGAGTTCTCTGGAACGGGTGAGAGCCGACAAAACATCTTTTAGCATGGCAAAGGCCAGGGATCTCCTTTCGGCAGGCGAAAGAAGGGAAGCTAATCGCTCCTTGGCATGGGATAAACGCTTAACAGGAACAATAGCGAAATTCACCGAATTCAGCATCCTAAAAAACCTTGAACCAGGAACCCTCCTCCTTGTAGCATTTCATTTAATCGGTATCGGTAAAAATTAAATCGACTAGCCTAAACTCAGTAGGGGCGACCGGCCGGTCGCCCCTATCCGTTCAAGGTTCATTATTTATAAAGGCTTTCAAATACTTTCCAATCTTTCCGGGGAAGGACAAAACCGTTTGATAGTACTTCGCATAGACCGGGAGTCGTTTGGAGAGGCGATACCCCTTCTGGGTCAGGGCTTCCTCGTAGAAAGTTATCTGGTCCCAGGGGTTGTCTATGTTAACATGATCTCCCTCCGGAGAGATCCCTCCCAGATCTTCCGCTCCGACCTCGATCAAGTCTAACCAGTAAGGATTTAAGTTCGGCGGAATCTGTACGGCTACCTCCGGCATGATCTCCTTAGAATAGGCAATAAGTTCCTTATATTCCTCTAAAGAAAGGGGATATGGGCGAAGCCGTGAACCCCGGTTAGGGACATAATTTTGAATAATGATCTCTTGAAGATGGCCGTATTGTTTATGCAAGTCGGCAAGGATTTGCAAAGATTCGAATCGGCTCTCTACCGATTCTCCCATTCCGATGAGGATACCGCTGGTGTAAGGAATCTTGAGTCGGCCGGCATCTTCCAGGGTTCGAATTCGGTCCCGAAGGTTTTTTTGAGGTTGTACTTTCCGGGCTACCCAGGGATCTACGTTCTCCAACATAAGACCCATAGAGGCGTTAACTTCCCGTAACCGGGCAAGCTCCTCATAGGTCATAACACCGATGTTGGTATGGGGAAGGAACCCATTTTCCAGAACGGTCTCACAAACAGAATAAACGAAATCTACAAAGGTCTTATAACCCCGCTCCTTTAACTGTTCTCGAATGTGGGGGAACTTTTCCACTTCCTCTCCGGACATAATGAGGACTTCTGTGGCCCCAAACCGATGGGCATTGTTCAGCGTAGCTTCGATATTTTCCCAGGAAATCAATCCCTCTCGATCCGTTCGAAATCCACAATACAAACAGTGTTTAGGACAATCATGGGTAACCGTAATGGTTATAGACGGAGAATACGTTACCGTTCGACCCTTCATATCCAGTACCTTAGGATGAAATTTAAGGTTTGTCAAGGCTCTCAGGGGAGTTCAGGGAAGAGTTTTTTCTTGACTGGAGCTCCTTGATGACCTAAATCTTAAGTGGTTACTTACAAGGGATAATCTGTTGAAAAACGTAAAACTTAAAACGTAAAAATTTACCACTCTTCTTTCGTTATAACCTTTGTGGTGAAGGGTTATACCTTTTACCTGGAAATATTCTGGTTTAGCTTATTTCCTGATGAACCTCAAGGTTTAAGTCTTTGACTTCATATAACCTTGAGTTCTGACCGCGGGAAGGAGTAAAAAAACCTCCTTATTAACTGGAAAAAGGTATCACTTACGTTTTATAGGGGCCATGATAACAGCTACGGATATACCTCATTTAACCGGTCTTCTAGATCGTTTCTTGAACATGATGGATCCATCTATTGCTAGGATTTTGGATAAAGCCCTGGAGGACAAAGAAATTTCCGTTGAGGAATGCATTAAGCTGTTGGAAGTTCGAGATTTTGAGTTAACAGCGCTGGTTCTGGTTGCCGATGAGCTTCGGCGGCGGGCCGTTGGAGATATTGTCACCTATGTTGTAAACCGAAATATTAATTTTACCAATATCTGTTATGTAGGGTGTAAATTTTGCGGATTTAAGCGGAGACCCGATCAAGAAGATGCTTACATGCGGACTCCCGAAGAAATCGAAGCCAAGGTAGAAGATGCCGTAAGACGAGGTGCTACAGAGGTCTGTATCCAGGGAGGATTACCCCGAAATATGGATGGTTATCTGTATCGGGACATTTTACGTCTGGTTAAGAAGAAAGCCCCGCAGATCCACATCCATGCTTATTCTCCCATGGAGATCCTTCATGGAGTCGAACGGACCGGGCTTAGTTTGGAGGATTACTTGCTCATGCTCAAGGAAGCCGGACTGGGAACCATTCCGGGTACGGCCGCCGAGATCCTGGATGATGAGGTTCGCAGGATCTTATCTCAGAACCGACTTAAAGTCGCCATGTGGGTTAAGATTATTACGACCGCCCATAGATTAGGAATTCCTTCCACCGCTACCATTATGTATGGACATGTGGAAAAGCCATGGCACATTGCGAACCATCTCGCCCTGATCCGTTCTATTCAAAAAGAAACCCACGGTTTTACCGAGTTTGTACCCCTGGGATTTGTTCATGAAAATACTTTTCTGTATCGTAAAGACGGGTCCAGACCCGGGCCCACCGGGCTTGAAGAACTCAGAATGCATGCAGTCTCCAGAATAATGCTGAACGGATATATTAAAAACATTCAGGTTTCCTGGGTTAAACTGGGGATTAAACTCGCCCAGTTATGCTTAAATGCAGGCGCTAACGATTTCAGTGGAACTTTAATGGAAGAAAATATTTCTAAAGCAGCCGGAGCAACAACCGGAGAGTATCTGGCTCCAGAGGAGATGCGACGGTTGATCTGGGACCTGGGAAGAACCCCGGCCGAGCGTTCGACTACTTATCAACTCCTTAAGGTGTTCAACCAAAAAGAAGAGGTAACTACCGAAGCCAACCCGGCTTATACGGAGGAAGTAGCTTTACCGGTATCCGGCAGGTAAAGCAATGTCAATTTGCATTTCATGAAACAGGGGCAGGTTTCAAACCTCCTTCACCGATGAAAGTGAATCTGGATATTGCAGTAATTCCCGAAGAGCTCGCTTACAAAAAGTTTGAAGGTAAAACAGCGGTAGCAATCGATGTGCTGCGGGCTACCACTACCATCATCACCGCCTTGCAAAACGGATCGTTACTTATCCTTCCGGTACTGACTCCAGAGGAAGCTTTTCAGAAATTCCAGGAATCGGATTCTCCCTGGATCATCGGAGGAGAACGGGGAGGTAGAAAAGTTGAGGGATTTCATCTCGGAAACTCTCCGAGGGAATATAATTCTGAAACGGTCCGGGGAAAGAAGATTTTGTTAACGACAACCAACGGAACCCGGGTGCTTAAGATGGTAGAGGTGGCCGGGGAAGTGTTGATTTGTGCCTTCGTTAACCTGACTGCAGTCGCCAGGCGACTGGCTGCCCAAATACAAAAGGGAGCACTTCAACCGGAAGAGGTACTTATTGCCTGTGCCGGGACAGAGGGAAATTTTTCTTTGGAAGATTTAGTCTGTGCAGGAGGGTTGATCCACAAATTGGATCGGCTGGTTTCTGAAAAGCTAAAAAAAAGCGAGGCGGCTGAAGCTGCCGAGATTCTCTACCGAAGTTATCAAACCGACCTGTTGGGATTATTTCGGCGTACCCGAGGAGGTCAGGGCCTTATAGATATCGATTTAGGAGAGGATTTAAAATTTTGTTCTCAAATAGATCTCTATGATTTAGTGCCTCGACTTAAAAATGGAATCATCACTCCCTGAGTTGATGTTTCTCCGGTTTCCCCATTCCATGTATTCATCCCCTCATTTTTCTCAATGGCGAGTAGCGAATGGTTCATTCAATGTAGCCATCATCCCATTTCTCTTCTTTTAGCTGTAGAGCTTGAAATTTTTAACCCCATCTTTACTTATTCTGGAATTTTAAGTGCAAAGATTATAAATATGGTTTTCCTTTTCTGGGTAGAAGGAACCTCAAACAGGCTCCATACTTTGTGGATGATGTGGTTGAGCACCTGAGGAGTCGTTATGGGTGGGAAGATCTCCAGGGTCGAGGGTATAAGATTTATAC
>JAUQPW010000069.1 GCA_030550175.1 bacterium | reverse complement strand
GCTAAAGATGGAGTTAGCTATCTTTTCGCTCACCGGAAAATCACCCTGCTTATAACTTAGACTACGAAAAGCCTCTTGTAAATGGAGAGGTTTGGGGTAATAAATGGCTGTCGGGATTCCTTTCAGTTTAAGTTTTTTCATCAGGTTATCCCGATTGTCGCTCAGCACAGAATACTGGGCCCATACACTGGTTCGATCCGGTTCTATCCAGGGAGTTATGACCTTTCCTTGCAGCCCTTGAGAGTATTTTCGGGCGACTTCATTGCGAAGAGCAATTTCCTCTTCGAAAATTTCCAATTTGGCGAGTAGAATTGCTGCTTGCAGAGTATCTAACCTTCCGTTGATTCCAATCCGAATATTATCATACTTATCGATTCCCTTCCCGTGCACTCTGATGGATCGAAGCTTCTCGGCGAGGGTGTCATCATTACAGAACAGAGCGCCCCCATCTCCATAGCATCCCAACGGCTTTGCAGGAAAAAATGAAGTGGCTCCTATATCTCCCAGGTTCCCGGCTTTCCGCCCTTTGTACTCTGCGCCAAACGACTGGGCTGCGTCTTCCAGGACAAATAACCGATAGGCTTCTGCAACCTTTCGGATGGCTTCATAATCGGCGGGTTGACCAAAGAGATCTACCGGGATAATTCCCTTGGGTCGAAGCGACCCATTTCTTTGAATAAAGGTATGGATGGTTTCTTCTAATTTTTGGGCATCCAGATTAAACGTTTTAGGGTCTATATCCACAAAAATGGGCGTAGCGCCCAGGAGTGAAATAACCTCTGCCGTAGCAATAAAAGTAAAAGGTGTCGTAAAAATGGCATCTCCGGGTCCTACGTTATAGGCCATGAGTGCCATCAGGAGGGCGTCGGTACCACTTGCACAGGTGATACAGTGTTTACTACCCACCAGGTTGGCGAGCCGCTCTTCCAATTCTTGTACCTCGGGTCCCAGGATGTAGATACCGTGGTCAAGAACCTTCTTTATGCGTTTTTCCAGGCTATCACGGATGCGATCTTGTTGGGCCTTTAGATCGATAAACTCGATTTTATGTTTTCCGGTGGCAATCATTTTTCTCCTCAGGCAAGTTTCCTGGTTTAAGAATAACCCCTTTTTATCGGGAGATCACTTTATTTCAACCTCACGGATACAGCTAACCGAATCATTTATCTTTTTGTAAACGCGTTTACATCGGGAGCATTGGGCATTATCATTGAAAAACTTCAACTTAGCTCCGCATCGGCACATCCATCCGACGATACGTCCGGGGTTACCGACCACCAGTGCGTAGTCTGGAACATCCTTTGTAACTATAGCTCCGGCCCCGATGAAGGCAAAACGACCGATGGTAATTCCACAAAGGATGGTTGCATTGGCGCCTATGGAAGCTCCGTATTTCACGAGGGTAGGTTGATAGTATTCACGCCCTCGCTGGGGAAATTCACATCTGGGATTCAGAACATTCGTGAAGACCATGGAAGGTCCGCAGAAGACATAATCCTCCAGCTCTACCCCTTCGTAGACCGACACATTATTTTGAATTTTCACAAAATTACCGATACGGACATTATTACCAATATTGACATTTTGTCCCAGGGTACAATTTTTACCGATTACGGCTCCTTTCTGGATATGGCTAAAGTGCCAGATTTTCGTCCCCTCTCCGATCTGACAACCTTCGTCTATTACTGCGGTTTCATGAACAAAGAACTTCTGATTGGGAGGTGTTTGGAGATTTACCCGGATATTTTCAGTCCGGGTCTCTTTATTTTCTAATCGGGCCTGGGCCTGTTCCAAAATTTCCAGGACTTTGATACCGTTCTTTCCATCGGTAAACGGTTGGGTTCCCGTGGTCACGCACTGCATAAAGTGTTCGAGTTCGAGTTGGAGGGGTTCTTCATCAGAATATTCGATAACCTGGTAATCTGCATCTCGCTTTTGGGGTTCTCCCTTTATCCAATCGATCCCTTTGGGATAGAGTATCAACCGATCTTGTTTTTTCGAATCCTCGAACACGATCATGTTCTTATCTCCGATGACGACCAAGCGGTGTTCCTTGAAGGGGTGAAGCCAGGATACATGGATATGTGCATGGATATTTCTGGGGTAACGGAGGATGGTCAGTGTAACGTCATGGATACCGGGTTGTAAAAATATTCCTCCCTTGGCATCGATTTCCACGGGATCCTCTTCGATGAGGTATTGAAGGACGGAGATATCATGGGGTGCAAAAGACCAGAGGATATTTTCCTCTTTTCGTACGGTACCCAGATTAAGGCGATTACTGTAGATATATTGAAGTTTTCCCAGGGTACCATCCTGGATCAATTGTTTGATTTTTCGGATAGCCGGATGATAGAGGAGCAGATGACCGACCATTAAAATCTTTTTTCTCTGTCTAGCCAGATGATCCAGTTCCCTGGCCTGATAGGAGAAGAGGGCAAGGGGTTTTTCGACCAATACATTTTTATCGGCCTCCAGGCATTGTTTGGCGAGGGCATAATGGGTCTCGGCCGGGGTAGCCACAACCACCCCCTGAACTTCCGGGTCGTTGAGGATTTCTTCCAGGCTGGTGATACCTTTTATTTTCTGGGAGATCTCCCTTATTTTCTCCAGGTTTTTTTTATCCACGTCACAGACATATTTGAGTTTCTCGCCAAAAATTCGATGAGCCGTTCTAACATGATTCATTCCCCAACGACCGCAGCCGACTATGGCTAACTTCATGGAGTTAGTATTCATCCTCTGGTAAAGCCGGCGAGACGTCTGTGCCCCTACACCTGATAAGGTAAAGCCGGCGAGACGTCTGCGCTCCTGAAGAGAAGGAACCTCACGTAGAAAAGGAAAATTCCTCTTCTAGACGGGATTTGATTGTCGTTCTGATTTTACCGCCGGAGTTACATATTCCAGGAGAAAAACCAGGATAACCAAACTTGCAAAAAACCCCATTGCACCTGCCAGGAGTAAATTTACTTTGCTATCTGAATTAATAGGACTTTTAGATACCACAACCGGATTTGCCATTTCTAGCTGTGGCTTCTTGGTATTGATAAGGGTCTGGATTTGATCCCACTTTTCTTTTATGGATTTAGAGTTCCCCTCCAAAGAATTGTAATGCCTGGTTATGTTCCATAGCTCTAGTTCCTCCTTGATCAATTCTTTTTGCAACTCCGCTATCTGCTTATCATTATCTTCTAAATCCTTAACCAAGAGAACCTTTCTAACCTTCAAACTCTCCAAATCTGCAAGGGCTTCAACCAGCTTCGGTTCCATGGTAGCATGTAAAGGATTTATTTGTTCATCTTTTATTTGGAGGCTTAATAGCGTTGAGGCAGGCAAACCCGAAGTCTCTTTAACCGAATCTTTCAGTATTGGATCATTGGATAAAGATCTGGAAAGCCACAGAGTTTTCTTTTCTTCCTCTAATTTCTTAGTGAGGGTAGTTATTATAGCATTCTTTTCTTCTATGGCTCGGTTGGTTTCAAGAAGTTCCAGTTCGGTATTCTTCCGCTCTTGCATGAGGATCTCTTTTTTTAACCTGGTAACCTCGACCATAGATTGGGCAGTTAATAATTCCTGCTCCACCTGAGCCAACTGACGATTTATTTCTTCCATTTCATCCTTAATCGAATCCTTACCTTTTATCGCTTCGGCAATTTCTTTTTCATTAGCTTCTTGATTCAGCTCTACAGCCGAAATCGCTACTGCATGGGCTATATTACCGGCTTTTTCAGGATCTGGATGGTCCACTATAATATCTATGCGATTCATTTTTGGAATAGGTTCAACGGATATCATCCGGGTCAAATTTTCCAGGCCTATTTGGAAGGGGGGCTTATCTAATTGAAGTCTTTCCAGGACCCTGGCCATTACCGCTTGACTCTTGATGGCCTCAGCATAGCTTTTATCTGGATTGGAGAGGAACAATGAGATTGTAGCCCGATACACCTTAGGGGTTACCAGATTTAGAATGACTGCAATTATCACGAAAAGAATAGTTCCTCCCAGGATAAAGCTTTTCCACTTCCATAGTACTTTTAAATACTCCATCAAATCCCTTTCGTCTTTATCTTCTGACCTCGCTCTTCCTACTCTAGATTTTTCACTTACTTCGGCCATAATCCTGTTTTCTTAGAATTTTTGGTTTGACTATTATAGAGTTAAAAATTATCTTATTTTGAGATTTTTCAGTCGAAAACAAAACCAGAATAATATAGCTAACAAGAATGTGGAGCTTTGTCAAGAGTTTTATTCTATTAGTGGCCTTTCTGATGAGATTTAACCGATTCTTTAGTTTTATAACGTGAAATATACTCCAGAGGAAAGGTAAGGATAATCAAAATCAGAAATCCCATCCCTACGATCCCTGCATTTATAGTATAATTCGATTTGAGAGGGTTTTTAGGTAGACTGGCTGAATTTACCACCTTTAGGATCTGACCCCTCTTAACAGCAACAACCTTGAGGGCGTCTTCCAGGTATTGCTGAGCACGTCGGCGAATTTCTTCGGCTTGCTGAAGAGCTTTCATTGCGTCTTTTAGCTTTACTTCATTTTGGATCAGTTCTTTCTGTAAATCGGTTAATTGTTTCTCATTAACTTCTATATCTCTGACCAAGGATAATTTTCTGGTCTTTAATCCTTCCAAATTAGAAATACCCTCAACCAGTTTAGGTTCCAAGTTCTTATATAAAGGATTTATCTGCTCGTCTTTTATCTGAATTTCTGGAAAATCAGACGGTGAAAAAGTCAGAAATTCCTTTGTATTATCTGGTATTACGAGGTCTCTAGATAAAGAACGGGAAAGTACAAGAATTTTCTTTTCCTGATTAAGTTTTTGACTGAGTACTTCTAGATTGGTGGTTTGCTCTTCCAGCTTCCGATCTATCTCCAGGAGTTCTAACCTGATCCTTTTTTGTTCTTCCAGGAGCACTTCTTTTTTAAGTTTACTGACTTCAAGAATCTCCTGGCTGGTTAATAACTCTTGATTTGCTTTAGCCACTATGGTCTCCCAATAATTCAGGTCAGATCGGTGTCTTTCCAGATAAGTACCTATTTCAGCCTCGGTGAGTTCCTTATTTAATTCAACTACTGAAGCGGCTATGGCATTTGCTATATCTCGGGCTTTTTCAGGATCCGTATATTTAACCACGATCTTGATAAGAGGAGCTCCTGGTATGGGCTCAACAGATATCATTCTGATCAAAGTTTCCGGATTCAATGGGTGAGGAGGTTTATCTAATCCAAGCCTTTCTATAACCTTGGTAGCCACTGCTTGATCCTTAATCAGGTTCACATTTGGGTCTTTGATTATTTCCTCGGAGTTCTTATTCAGGTCTGTAGATAGCGAGACGGTAGCTTGATAGATCTTGGGTACCCTCAAGTTCATGGTAAAGCTTACAACCATTATGATAATTAGGCAAAGAACAGTTCCAGTTATAATCAAGCCTTTCCATTTCCAGGGCACTTTTAGAAGATCTCTGAAGTCAATCCTCAACATGATAAATTGATAAGCTTTACAAACTACGGATTATCCGTGCAGGGACACCTGCGACTATTACATTTGGAGGGACATCTTTGGTCACGACGCTACCTGCTCCTACAATAGCATTTTCACCTATCGTAACACCGCACAAAATTGTTGAGCTTGTTCCAATAGAGGCACCCTTTTTTACCAGAGTAGGAATTACTTTCCAGTCTTTTTCGGTCTGAAGTTGGCCTTCAGGATTGGTAGAGCGTGGATATTTATCATTAATAAAGGAGACATTATGTCCTATAAAGACATCATCTTCGATGATGACGCCTTCACAGATGAAGGTATGGCTGGAGACTTTGACATTCCGACCAATTTTTGCATTCTTTTGAATTTCCACAAAAGCTCCTATTTTCGAGTTGTCTCCGATTTCGCACCCATAGAGGTTTACAAAGGCAAAGATTTTGACATTCTTTCCCAGCTTTACATCTGATGCAATACGTTGATACAGTTCCATTAATTCTGTTTAAGTTCCACCATTCTTCCTTCTGAGCGCAGAGAGTGTTCGGCTGCTTCCAGAATGTTAACAACATTCAACCCTGCCCGCCCATCGGTAGTGGGACGCTTTCCGGTTAAAATACATTCTACAAATTCTTGGGTTATAAAGCTTAAGGCTTCGGTTTGTTCAATTTTAGGGGCATACATGTCCCCGACTCGATATTGGATCAGGGTATTGTACACAGCTTCTTCTCCTTTGATTTCCACACCCTTATCGTATACTTTCACCTTCTCACTAGGCTCTACATCGTCATAGACGACCATATGTTTGGTTCCGGCTAACAGAATTCTTCTTATCTTTACGGGGGATAGCCAGTTCACATGAAAGTGCGCTATAAGTTTATCGTTAAAATGAACCGTCAAGTAGGCTATATCTTCCAGATCATTGAAATGATTCACGCCGACAGCCGAAACCGACACGGGCCGTTTATCGATGAGATAGTCCATGATGGATAAATCATGGGGTGCAAGATCCCAGATCACATTGGTATCATGCTGGAATAACCCCAGATTCACCCGTACGGAGTCGAAATAGAGTATTTCCCCGACATCTCCTCGATCTATGATTTCTTTTATTTTCCTTATGGCGCTGGTATAAACAAAGGTATGATCTACCATAAGGGTTAATCCTTTGCTTTCAGCACAATCCAAAAGCTCGTAAGCCTCCGTACTTTTGGTTGTCATGGGCTTTTCCATGAAAAGATGTTTTCCAGCTTTAAGAACTTTCATACCCAGGGGATAATGGGTTGAGACCGGTGTAGCAACGGCGATAGCATCTATATCCTTTCGTTTCAGAAGGTCTTCAAAAACCGGTGTAACTTCAACGTTAGGAAATTTTTGTCTGATCCTTTGGAGATGTTTGGTTTGAATATCACAGCATACTACTCCTTGGACGTTATCCACGGCCAAAAAATTTCGAACGAGATTTGGTCCCCAATAACCAAGTCCAACGACGCCTATTTTCATCTTAATCTCCCTATGAATTATTTCCCACCTTTCCCAAAGATCATGACTGGGATTGTTTTAAGGATAAGTTGTAAATCTAAAAGCCACCAAGCATTATGAATATAAAAAAGATCAAGAATCACCATGTCCTCAAATCCTACACGACTTCGTCCGCTCACCTGCCAGACTCCTGTACAGCCGGGGGTGACGCTAAGACGTTTTTTATGCCAGTCCTCATAACGCTCCCATTCATAGGGAAGACAGGGACGAGGGCCCACAAGGCTCATGTCACCCTTAAGAACATTAATAAGCTGGGGCAGTTCATCGAGACTTGTTTTGCGAATGAATCTTCCAACACGGGTAATCCTGGACTCATCGATAATTTTTGTCGATTTCTGACGAGGATTATAGTTTTTCTTTTCATGGATGAAGATCTCATATCTTTGCTTTCGAGTCTCATCCTTATCACTCCCCACATACATGGAGCGGAACTTATAAAACTGGAACGGCTTTCCATTTTTTCCAATTCGAGTTTGCTTAAACAAAACAGGACCCCGTGAATCAATCTTAATGGCGATAGCAATTATGACTAAAACAGGTGCCAAAAGTAGTAAAGCCAAGCTTGTAAAAAATAAATCGAATACCCGCTTGAAAATCCGCTGTAAGGTATTCGGCGTAGAGTTACTGACGGCAACCACGGGCACATTTCCATAGCGTTCTATAGAGATAAGAGTTGGAATAATCTCATAGAGAGGAGAGGCAATCTTGATCAAGGCACGGGTTTTTAAACATACTCCGATAACTTCCAGGAAACTGGGGTGGGAGACATTGTCTAAACACACGAGGATCTCATCGATATGGTGTTCGTCAACAATATAGGGGGCATCAGAAACTTTCCCAAGTACTTTAAGACCTTTGAAGATGATCGAACCTACAGGTTTCTTATCATCAAGAAAGCCGATCACCTGTAAGCCATAAGGGTTCTTGGAACGAAGATTGGCTGCAACCGATTTCCCCGTCCTCCCAGCTCCGATGATCAAAAGTGATCGATAATAAAGGTGGTTTTTCGTAAGAAACAAAAATAGATTTCGAAAAAGAAAAACTCTAAAAAAAAGCAGTAATCCAAAACTTATGAGAGCAAAATAGAGAATTGTGAGCCGACTATCCACAATAAGGCGATCTACAATGTGGAAGATCCCCTCCATTCGAGACTCTGTGAAGAAGGATAATAGAGCAAAACCCACTGCAGCCTGGAAGAGCGCCCGGCTAATCCCCATTACCTGATCTGAAACAGTAAGAAATACATTTATTCTATAAAGACAGTGATGCTGGAAAATTAAGATAATCCCTACAGCATATCCCAAGAAGAACAAAACCTCAAGGGTTATGAAAGGAAAATAGAGCGGAAATACATCCATTTCTGGACTATGAAACTTTAATGCTACAATAAACGCTATGTTGATCAGTATCCAGTCCAGCAGCGCAAGAATATATTTATAAGGCGGATACCGTTTCATAAACCCAAGAATTCCTTCCTAGAGTATCTGCATGTTAAATTGAAGCTTTGATTAACCCAAGAATATAGGGAAAATAGGAGCATAGAAAATAAAAAATTTTTTTATTGACAGATTAAGGAGTTAATTAACTTGATATATCTAGCACTCATAATCTCCCAGTTGTAAGCTTGATATCTATTAAAAGCGTTTTCCGTAAACTTACGAACTTCTAAGGGGTAACGGTAAACAAAAACTATTTTTTCAGCCAACTGGTCAGCATCATCAGAATCAAAATAAATTACGCAATCCTCGGGGAAGTAATATAAATAGGTTTTTAATTTTGTTGCGATTACCGGAATTTTAAGATAGATCATTTCCGTTAATTTAAGGGAATAGTATAAATCGGAATAAATATCCTTTTTGGGCGGCAGAATGCAAACCGATGCGGTAGAGAGTCTTTCCATCATTTCCTTAAATCTCAGTCTTCCCTGATATCGAACATTATGTATAGCTAACTTGTTTGCTAGGTTTAATATATTCTCCAGGTCCGGACCGTCTCCATATAAATGAAATTCTATTTTAGGATAGATCTCCGGATATTTCCTTTTAATTATTTCTAAAGCTTTTATAATCAATGAAAGATTTAAATTAAAATTTATAGTCCCATTGTAAACAATATTAAATTTATCTGTTTTTTCCCTCCGAATTACAGGTAACTCGGAGGGGTCCACCCCATTCATGACAACGGTGATATTTTTTTTTATCTTGACTCTATTTTCTAATATCCCTCGTGCAAGATCGTGAAAAACTATCACTTCATCCGCAAATCGAAAAGATACCTTCTCTTGAAAATACAAAATCTTCATGATAAAGGAGTTCTGAGCAGAGGGTTTGTGCTGACACATAAATTCAGGAAATAGTTCATGGAAATCTAAAATGATTTTTGAGCCTAAAATTTTAGGAATCCAGCAAGTAAATACTAAAAAATCCGGTAGAGTATGAACATGGAATAATCTTATCCGATATCGAAGGCAAAGATAAGAAACAATAAAAAAACTAAAAACCTCAAAAAGAAAATACTCCCAAAGTCTTCTCGCAAAGGAAGATCTTTTCTTCCTTAAAGGAACCCGATAAATATTAATATTCCCGTTATGTTCTAAAATTTTTTTGGAATCTCCCTTAATACAGACAATGAAAACTTTAAATTCGTGGGCTAGCAGTGTATTGGTATACCTTCGAATTCTGGAATCTTTTGGAAATTCATCGAAGAATACATGACAAAGTTTCTTCTCCATGATAAAAACAACCTCGTCTCTTCCCTTTTTTAAAACAAAATTCTTATGACAGGTTATTCAACTTTTTTACAGGAACTATTTCCTCAAAATCTAAAATTCGATTTTCGAAAAACGCTTTATGCCATAATTCGAAAGATAAAAGGGCAAAAATCTGGCGTTGGTAGTTCTGTTCGCGACGTTGATGCTGATCAATAAGCAGATTTATATATGCCATATTAAAATAGTTACTGCAAGCTGAATCTTTACTATTAAATATCTTTTTTGCAGTTACAGCCAAATTATTTTGTAACCATGAATCCATAGGCGTTGCAAACCCCTGCTTTTTTCGGAGGATAATCTCATCAGGAAGCCACTTTTTAATGGCTATTTTATGAAGATATTTATGGGTTTTTCCCCTTAACTTTAAAGTAGAAGGCAAGGATTCTAGAAATTTAACCAGCTCCACATCTAAAAAAGGCACACGCAGTTCTAAGGAATTTGCCATGGACATTTTATCTCCTAACAAAAGCAGGTTATCGGCAAGGGACATGCGTGTATCGATATATAAAATCTTGGCCAGAGAATCTTTAAGATGAAAGGTTGGTTTGTAGAGTTGTTCGATTAATTTTAGGTCTACGTTAATTACTTTCTTTTTTGTCTCTTCGTTGAAGAGTTGTGCCTTTTGAGCAGGGGTAAAGATGGTATAAATAGCTAAGAACCTTTCTAATTCGTTTTCAAACTGACAGGCGAAGGCCGCACGTTTCAGGCGTTCATTGCGTGGAAGTATTTGAACCAGGGTTAGAAGAGGGAGTAAACGTAAGAATCGTGCATACTTACTCAGGTAGTATTCTCCAAGATACCTTGTATATCCTGCTAATAGTTCATCTGCACCTTGACCGGTTAACACTACTTTTAAATGATCTGCTGCAAGTTTAGAAACATAGTATAAAGCTGTGGTTGAAGTCACGGCGAAAGGTTCCTCCAGGTAATAAAAAGAGCGAGGAAAAAAATTTAAATATTCCTTTTGCGATAAACAGATCTCATAGTGTTCAGAATTGATCAATTCTGCTGTACGTCGGGCTTCATGCAGTTCATTGTAATCCCCTTTACCTTCAAATCCAATGGTAAAAGTCTTTATTTTGCCGGAAGCTTCTTTTTGCATGAGATACCCTACCACAGCCGAATCAATACCACCACTTAAGAGCAAACCTACCGGTACATCGCTTATCATCTGACGTCTGATTGCATTTTCGAGCAGGTTTTGGTATTCCAGAATTGCCTCTGCTTCAGAGATCTTTGTGTGGGGAATCGGTATATAATCCCCATAAGATTTCAATTCCAGATTCCCTTGGAAATCTAGTTTCAAATAGTGTCCAGGACTCAATTTTTTGATATTTTTGAAAAGCGTCTGGGGTGAAGGATTATATCGAAAGGTAAGAAAGCTATGAAGGGCTTCATAATCCAGTTCTTTCCCTATGGAAGGGTCTTGAAAAATAGCTTTTATTTCAGATCCGAACAGCAGTTTTTCGTTATTTATGGTGTAATAAACCGGTTTAACCCCAAAGTGATCTCTGGCCAATATAAGAACACGTTTTTGTTGGTCGTAAATTGCAAAGGCAAAGATTCCATTTAAACGTGCAAAAGCGGTTTCACCATATTCTTTGTACATGTAGATGATAACCTCGGTATCTGATTTTGTCTGGAATATATGGCCTCTTTGCTCTAATTCTTTTCTCAATTCACGGAAATTATAGATTTCTCCGTTGAACACTAGCCAAATTCTACCTTCTCGATCGGACATAGGCTGTTTACCTGTTGTCAGGTCAATGATACTCAGTCGTCTGTGGCCGAGCCCCACCTTTTGAGTTTCATCGATAAAGAAGCCTTCCTCATCAGGCCCCCTATGGGTCATGCAATCACACATCCGGGTCAGCAATTCCCGATCAAGGGTTTGAGCCCAATTAAAGATGACTATCCCTGCAATACCACACATAGTTGAGATTAACTTGTTTTTTTGAGGATCATTTTATAAATTTCAATAATTTTATCTGCCACTGCTTCTAAACTTAATGCCAGAACTTTATTGCGACCGTTTTTTAAACGGGTGTTAATCTGTAAGACTTTCCGAAGAGCTAAGGATATATGAACAGGATCATGTTTAACAATGTAACAATTTTCTATACCTTCCAAACGCTCACGGATATCTCCCACATCCACCGCAACAATAGGAAGATTACAGGCTAAGGCTTCTTTCACAATATTAGGTGATCCTTCATGGGCAGAGGTTAAAAGCAGGCAATTCACAGCATTTAGGTAGTTTGCAACCATGGAAGGAGGTTTTCCTTCTACTGTGATTAATTCAACCGAAGAGATTGACTGTCTGAGCAGATCTACCGAGGCTTTCGCCAACGGATAACGTTTTACCGGGTCAGACTTCCTACCTGCAAAAAGTATATAGAACTTATCCTCACCGAGATTTAATTCCCGGCGGTCTACTTCCTTTGGCCGAAATATCTCCAGATCTATCCCATTAGGTATCACGGATTTTTTTTTGGTTATTAAGCAGTTTGCGAGTTCCTGGGATTTAGTGATACTATAAGAGGACAAAATGGAAAGAAGATTGCTTAGAAAACGGTGGCTTAGAATCGTTCTCAGGGTATATCTCCCTGAATCATCACAGTTGCCTAAAATATCATTCCCCATATAAGAAACAACAAGAGGAAGAGTTGTGGCAAGCCTTGCCGTCCAGCCTGCATACATGTAGTGGGCATGTACAATATCATACTCCTTCGATCTAAGCTTTTCTCTGACCTGATGGATACCCATGAGGTACTTTTTGAGACCACGTCCCTTCAAAACACAAACATCCGCCTGTATGCCCTTTTTTCTAAGGGAATCAACCTGGAAGCCAATGAAGGATCCCGTATGGGGATTTTCTGGACTGGGATACACACCGGTCACATGTAAGACCTTCATTGTGCGTTTAGACGATAACTAAAGGGGTTCCCTCGCTTACCTTTCCAGGTTTTGCATCGATGGTGGTAAAACCTACTTTAGAGCGAGGTTAAGGTTCCTTCTTCAGCCTTGTCCACTGTCGCAAGGAGAAGAAACATTAAAATCAGGTTCTTTCCCTTCTAGAGTGGAAAAGAGCGGATGGAAGCCTCTCCGGTGGGAATTTCCTTCCTTAATACCCTTCTACCAGAGCCTGGAGCGAGAGAAAACCTTTGAATTTATGGCATTGGTTTTAATATGTATAACTGGCTCTTTGACTCTTATGGAGTTTGATCCACTACATAAAGGTAACCATCACTGACGCTGACAATGACTTCTACCTGCGCGTCTCCATCTACATCGGCCAAGATCAAGCCCCGGATCGGATAAACAAAATTATAGGTCCATACAATCTGACCATCCCTGGCCCGGATGGCATATAGCCAACCGTCTCCACTACCAACCAGGACTTCAACCTGGCCATCTCTATTTATATCTGTACTGACCGCATTACTCAAGGCAGCTAGTTTTTGAGTTTCAGGGGGAACGATTTTACCCTGGCTTAAGAATAAATCCTGCAAGACTTTTCCGTCTTTCCCCCGTAAGATCCGTAATCGCCCACTTGCATTGGGGATAGCTATATCCATTATCTGATCACCGTCTGCGTCCAGAAAGGTCGGCAGGATGTCGGTCATCTCATAGCCGTCATCGGCTAAAGGGAGTGACCACAGCAGGCGGCCATCCTGCCCAAAAACTCCTACTTGATAACCCCCTGCCGCAGAGATAATCTCTGGTTCAGGATCTTCATTTAAATTAACGGTAAAGAAACGAGCATCTTCATGACTGGGGTAATGCCGAAAGAGAGTTCCATCTACTCCGTTCATGGTGTAGCCCCAGATCCCTACTATGTCATCATAACCATCATTATTCAAGTCGTTAATGGCTAATACATCTGGGAAGTAGGCAGAGAAAGCCCGTGTCCACAGAATCTTACCGTTATCCCCATCTAAGGCCTTATATCCCAGGGAGCTTAATCCAAAAATATCTAATCGTCCTTTTCCATTAAAATTTCCGTATCCCAATACCTTTAGATGTATCGGAGTTTCCCATATTTGGGTTGTATCTGATCGAATCAATTTCCCTTGGAACCCTTGGGCAAAGTACTGTAAATTTAAGTTATCAGTCAAATAGAGCGGATAAAGAAGGTTATTAGATATGATTGTGGAATCTACGGTTTCTCGCCAGGTATGAGAGGGAAACTTTACTTGAGCTGTCTGATCCATACTGCTCCAAAAAATCAAGCGAGTCGCTTTGGTTTGTCTTTCCGGTATAACCCAAACCGGTGCTGCCCAATTTCCCACCTGAAACTCACTTTGCTGAAGGCCTGTCTCCCAGTTCCAGAAGGTAACCTTACCATTTTGGTATGAAACTCCCAGGAAGATTCCAGAATTTGTTTCGGTTATATGTAAGCCGGATATAGGCGCATTAACGGGCCATGTTTTTACTAACCGGGGAGTCTCATTATTCCTATCCTGATAAATCCGGAGTTGTCCTTGATGATATAACCCAATCATGGGGATAGTTCCCTCATCCAGCCCTAAGATTCCCAGCAATTCGCCTTCCAGGGACCAACGTTTCTCCCATTTCGAATCCGTCAACTTCAGTAACTGTAAAGCTCTGACCGGTTTGTTAAGAACCGTCAATAGCTCAACCTGCCCATCTCCATCAAAATCAGCTCCGGCTATTGCCCTGCATCTTATTAAATCCTTAATGAGATGACCATTTTGTCCATCATAGATATATACATGTTGCACCATATCCCTTAACGAAACATTAAAAACTACATCCGGGAACCCATCCCCATTCCAATCGTGGGAGGCATCTACAATTTTTTGGGTATTTTCATAATACCACGTTGTATCATTTGAGATAGTCCAAAGAGGAGTTAACTGATTCTTTGTGTATTTTAGCACAGAGAGATTACCTCCATAGATAACCCGTCCACTCCAGGAATGGGCAATAATTTCTAAGGAACCATCGTTGTCCATATCTTGAAGAACTAATTCAGTTAATTCTCCATAAATTCCCGGTTGTGAATACTCCGCCAGTATTTTACCCGTTGGCCCATCCAGAACCTTAACGATGGGCGGGTCAAACACAACGACTTCGTTTTGACCGTCTCCATCTAAATCTCCGGCTTCTGTAGCATGGTGATTCCAACCCGGATGAGGGGTTTGCCAGACCGGATAGCATATACCCTCCTCTCCAAAGCCTTTGGCAAAGCTCCACATATAGGTAACCCAATTGGTTCCATTAAATGCTGTGGAAACCCAATCTGTAATCCCATCTCCAGAGACATCTTTGAAAGTATTCCAAACGGAATCATAACCATGAAGCCACCCGTTCTCAAAGTGACACAAAGTTTGGCCGGTCAATCCATCCAATACTATAAAAGTGAACCGGGGGGTTGCAGTTACCAGAATTTCTTTCCGGTTATCTCTGTTTACGTCGATTACATGGGCCACGGATACCTCTGGTTGGAGATAGGAAGAAACCCATAGATCCTTGCCGTCCCTTATGGATACAGCACGTATTCGTCCGGCTTCAGAAAAAATAAACTCCGGAAATCCGTCTGCATCAAGGTCGGCTATTTCTGAGCTTTGTAACCGACCTCCCGTAGGGATTCGCCAGCGAATCATGGGTTTTGTAATATCGGAAGATCCTGGTTGAAAACTTGTATTTTGTAGGTCTCGTCCTATAACCGGCCAATCCAAGACCGATGGGGTCGTATACTCAATTCGAACTCGTGTAACCAAAGGAGAAGGAGTTTTAATACTGGTCCTTGTCATTTTAATTTGATATTGTAGATATCGTTTCCGACCGAGCTCGGTAGGTACATATGTGCTTGCTTTTTGCCAGCGTGTCCAACTGGTATCCGGAGTAGGTGTAGGACCTGTACGAATATATAAGGCAAAAGTGGATCGGTCATAGCCTTCATGAAAGGAGGTTGCTATTCCCGGTTCGAGTTGGATAGCATCTAACATAAAACGCATTATGACCGGCGCATTGAAGATGAATTGTGGACGTACGGTTGCCACTTCAGAGGGTATGGATAAAAAAGAGATCGTACCTGTGTAGCGCTGCCACTCTGTCGATGTTGTGGTCTGAGTGAAAGCAATAATTTCCCCAATCTCTTGCCCAAGTTTATTATAAGCAATCACACTACCGGTTAAAGTGCCCGATGGTCCATCGGGAGTTCTAAAATCAACACTTAAAGCATACGTGAGAAAAGGGTTAACGGCAATGGGTAGGCTGGTCCGCAAACCAACTTCTACAGGGGCAATGGGAGGTTGAATACTGTTCTGGCCCAAATAAGCCCAATGTCCGTCGCTGGCCTGGAAGGGTGAATCACTCACCAAAGCATGAACTATAAAACCATTTTCATAACCGGCTGCCTCCCAATATTCCAGACTCCCCTGAGGCCCCCATTCAAAACTGGCATTGGGGAGTAAATTATGAGTACCGGGAATACTCGTTAATCCCTGGGTTCCGGTAATTTCAACCCGCCCAAAACTGGCCGGTTCACCTGCATCAAAAATTCGACTGGTTAATACGCCCGTTATAGCTCCTTCGGCAAGTTGAAGATATCCGGCTGCAGTTGTAGTAATATTCTGACTGGATTCGAATTGTTTAGCTCCTGTCCCAATGCCTCCCGACCAATCGCTTTGAAAGAATTCCCCGGATAGGTAAATAGAGGAATTAACTCGTCTGCAAGATAGCAAAAATAAAGCCCCTCCCAATATTACTACCAGCAACAATCCAATATATAAGAATTTTTTTGAAACTCTATGATAAGGGATGGAAGATACCCTTAAAGGCCCCGGATCTACAACTTCTCTCATCGCCGTTATCTTAGCAGATATAGCCTGAGGTCGTCTCTCAGGGATTTATTGATTAAAATTAGACTGCTCCATACTGCCCGCTATATTGCTCTCTATCACTTTAACCCGGCTTCGTATAGAGATCATGGACTTTAAACTCGCATAGGGCAATGCTACAAACAAGGTCATAACCAACATAAATTGAGCTACTTCCATGTAAGTATCAAAAAGAGATGCTACAAATATCAGCAGGGTACACACCTGCCCTGCAACAATAACAGAGTCTTTCCTGCTATCCCCGGTTTTCAAACCCTCGGCACTTAGCACCATAGAAAGATAAAGGGAAGCCACAAGCCACCATCCAATAATTCCGAGTTCTGCAATAATCGCTAGATGGGAAGAGAAGGGATTTGTCAAAGCAGCACTCCGCCATTGTGCCTGGATGGCCCACTCTTCATCATATAAATCCACATAATATTCCTTGGCCAGCCTACTCGTGAAAGGTTCAACCAGATTGAATAATCGACTCCCCTGCTCCTTATACATGGTATCAGAAGCTCGACTGTTTGAAGCCTTTGAGGAAATGGTTCCCGGACCGGACCCAATGAGCCACGGATAATCTCTTGAGAGTATGCGTTGTGCAAAAACTAACTTATGGTTAGGATCTATATACGCTGCAAGGTAATCCTGAACGGTTCTATTTTCATCCCCGACTATATATTTTATATAAAGATTTCCAACATAAGGAATAATGAAAACCATGAAGAGGCTTCCAAATACCAGGGAACCCGAAAAGAGGATCTTTGTCTTTATGTGTAATTTTTTTGCAGCGATAATTCTCACGCTAATATACAAAAATCCTGCAATAATCAAAGAGATCAACAGATGTTTAGTTTCATTTTCAAACAGGAGATAAGCACATACAATTGATGGAATCAATACTCCTTTTCTCCAGGAAGTTATGTTTGAAATCCTACGACTTCGATCAAATAAAATGACTAGGAGGGCAACAATCATGATCAATGCCATTTCATTAGTAGATCTCAGGGATCCAAGGTTTAAGTCACCAGGAAACCAGTCTTTACGAAAGATCTGACCGACAAGAACAGGAATGAGCTGAATGAAGGAGAACCCTATAAAAGTATGTAACAAAAATTCTGTTTCTCTCCAGGATATTCTCTCCATACTTATTCCGGCCATAACTACAAAGGGTGATAAAAAAGTGATGAAAAATAAAACTAAGGAGAGTAGATTTAACTCCCTGACCTGGCTAATTCCCCAGTCGATGAGGACCCAACAAAATAAAAGCAGCAAAAAAAATTTTATAGATTTAGACGATCTGGCGTTATGCCGGGAAAGCAAAACCCTGGGAATATATAAGAATGGGATAATATAAGCTAAATACTCAAAAGGCGTAAATACCGTCAGGATAATAGAAAGTAATCTGCTGATGGGAGGACCTGATATAAATGAGGTGACTATAAATAAGAGAACCGGGATCAGAAAAATGGTTTCTGGAACCCAAGCAAAGTGCTTGTTGAGACCGATAAGAATTAATAATAGAGAGGATAATCGTAAGAAATTTTTACCCGTACTTACAACCGGAATAGGTCCCATGGCTACCCAGAGTGGATTCTTATAAGACCTCACCATAGAAGGTAAATCCTCTTAAAGCAAAGGCTTTTGTTCCCGACGGTCTATAAAGCTCAATTTTTAAATTTTTTACTTTGCCTATAGGTTTTGTAACAAAGATACTTCTCCCCTGATCTAGTAAATCCGAAGATATCGCCAGAACTTTATTTGTCTGCTGTTCTTTAATAACCATGAAAGTAGCTCGATAAGATTCAGCCACCGGGGCATAGATCAATTTAACGGCTTTTAAATTTAACTCTGTGTTAAAATCAATGTCAAAGGTAATTTTATGAGCTCCCCAATCTCCAGGGAAAAAATAAATTCTATTTTCACCAAAGTCAGCGTTGACAATATCATGCCTGAACTGGTTCAGATCCAGCTCTTCAGGAGGCTTAGACGAAGGGGCCTGATCATAGCGCAGGTCTGAAATTATCGAACTTACGTCCAGAGGCTTAAAACCCGATAGTCGTTGAAGTATCTCATCATTTTCTTTACCATCTACAAGAATATCTTTTGAAGAAGTTAAGGGGGAGTGAAAACTTAGCTCACTATCCAAAACGTTTCCATAGGTTTCTTCAGGGATTTTTAAATATTTTTCGCACAAATGCTTAAAAATCTGGGCGGCAACAATCTGATTCTCTATAAAAGTAAAATGTCCCTGGGGTGCATAAGCTCTCAAATAATAATATTTATCTGCCAAAACATAGAAGGTCGGGTCGATATAATCAATACCCCGATCCTTGAGACATGCCAGGAATCTCAAATCAAACTTACCTAACTTATAATAGGCACTTGGAATCATGAGAACGATAAGCTGGCTTTTATTTTCTCTTAGCTGATCAGCAAATTTTTTGATTAAATCACAGGTATAATCAATCTGCTCAATAAACTGCGCAGGTTGACGAACGTTATTGACAGCTATTACAAGGGGTTGTGTGGTTATCAGGCCGAACCTTTGTAGAGTCTTTACGACAGATTGAATATGTAACAACCGGTCGGTGATCAGTCTATAAAGGTGAAATTTATCATACAGATATTCATCGAGTTGTTGGAGATGACCTGGATGTATGTAGATTGCTTTCTTCTCATATCCAATTCGGAAAATATCCGATTCCCGGGTAGCAAATACTTGATAAATCCCATATCGAAAGGTAGCACGGACTTCATTCCAGTTTTGGGAAATATCGTTGCCCATATAAACCTGTAAGACGACCAGGTGGGGAGAAAATTTAATTCCTTCAGAATTAAAATAGGCAATTTCCTGGATGTTAGAAGCTCCGGTTATTCCTGCATTGAGTACATCTGCCCCAGGTATTACCTTGTTAAGTAGCCTATCCAAAATCCATGGAAAGGTTTCGTAATCTCGCACCCCATATCCGAAAGTAAATGAATCCCCCAACATCATCACGCGCAAAATATCGTTTTTTTCCTTGATATCTTCCCGGCTTCTAAAACCGAATTTGTTCGTATGGGTGGCTACCCAATGATTATTTTTATCGGTCACTTCAATGTCTTTGGAGTGAAAGTTATAATTCAACGCATAGCCTGCCTGGGGATGATAACGATATAAAAACTTAGGGCCGCTGGTACCCACCAACTCGGATTTATCAAAGAGCGTTAAATAGACTTCGATACAAAATAAAGTGAGGAATAATGCAATAAAAAACAGACCCAGGTTAAGGAAAAGGTTTTTGGCTTTTTTCAGGCCCATTTCTCCCGCCACATTTCAAATACCAACAGGAGCCATATTCGATTTACATCGATACTGTGCCCTTTTTTAAATTCATACACAGTTCGTTGAACCAGTTTTGGATTTAGAATTCCCGCATTGCGGATGCGTATTGGATCCAGGTAGTGATTCAAAAGGTCCGAGAGATCCCCTAGCAGCCATTCTCTGAGAGGAATACCAAAACCCTGTTTAGGCCGATCCACCAATTCACGGGGGACATATTTGTAGAGGATTTTACGCAGAAGGTGCTTACTACCTAAATGACCCCGACGTAAATTCAAAGGGAGACGAAAAGCAAATTCCACCAGCCGATGGTCTAACAAAGGCTCCCGTCCTTCCAGGCTCACGGCCATACTGGCCCTATCTACTTTAGTAAGAATATCGGCAGGCAGGTAATAATGAAGATCCCATAACATCATCTGTTCCTCATAGGAACCGGTATAGACGTCCAGCAAGTGTCTTTGAGGAGAATAACCTCCTATCAGGTCATCGACCTCAGGTACTATCCAGTGAGATACAGCCAGATCGAAAAATTGGGCGGGATCCAGGGTAGGAAGTATATACTTCAGCTTAATCAGGCGGTCGATCATTTTGTAACCTTTGCCTGCCGGTAAGACTCGACCCAATAAAGTCAAAAAATCCCTGGGTAGAATCTTCAACGGGGTTCCTACCATATTCCATAGCCAGCCGGGAATCCGTTGCAAGGTGGTAACTTTTCTGGGTATGAGATCATAATTGGTATACCCTCCGAACAGTTCATCTCCCCCATCCGCCGATAGGGCGACTTTTACCTGCTCCCGGGCCACCTTAGATACCAGCCATGTGGGAATTCCAGACGAATCTCCAAACGGTTCATCATACAGGGTAGCCCACCGGGGGAGAATATCCTTTGCTTGATCCACAGAAAGTAGATATTCGGTATGGTAGGTTCCCAGGTACTCTGCTACACGCCGTGCCCATGGGGATTCATCGAATTGATTTTCTTTAAAGCCGATGGTAAAGGTATGAATAGACTGGCCGGAGTGGCGCTGCAAAATGGCTGTAACCGTGGACGAGTCAATTCCTCCCGAAAGGAAAACCCCTACAGGCACGTCTGAAACCAGGCGGTAGCGAAAGGCATCGATCAGAAGGGATTCCAACTGATTTTCCAGTTCTTTCTCAGGACCCCGGAGGGGGTTATCCAGAGCATCCAGTACGGACCAGTATGGCTGGACGATAGGTTCCCCGGTTTTTCTCAATTCCAGCCAATGGCCCGGCGGGAGTTTACGAACCTGCCGGTAAATACTTCTCGGGTCGCTGATGTATCCATATTGGAAGAATTCGCCAAGAGCTTGTCGGTCTATATCGGGCTGCCAATGATGGAAAGCACGTAATGCCTTCAGTTCGGAACTAAACCAGAAATTCCGTCCATCCCAGCCATAGTATAGGGGTTTGACCCCCAGGCGATCCCGAAATAGGTATAACTTTTGATTTTTCCCATCCCAAAAGGCAATGGCAAACATACCGATGAAGCGCTCAACGGCTTTTTCTCTCCATTCACAAAACGCGGCCAATACTACCTCTGAGTCACCACTCCCACGAAAGGTATACCCTTTAGCTTCCAGATCTTTACGTATTTCACGAAAGTTGTAAACCTCCCCATTGAAAACCATAGCGATCTGACCATCCTGACTTACTATAGGTTGATGACCGTGTTCTGATAAATCTAGAATAGATAAACGGGTATGCCCTAATCCAACACCCTGGGAATTTCTCCAAAGTCCTTTGTCATCAGGCCCGCGATGATGAAGGCTGGCAACTGCCCGGGGAAGGTCCTCCCAGAATTTGTCTTCTGATTGCCCTTCCTTGGTCCAATAACCTGTGATGCCACACATTAGATTTTCTCCCTAGGTTTACTTTGTTGATTGATGGCAAGGATATAGATATGTACAGAACTACCCAGCAGGTGGGCTAAATTACGTCGGGTTTGGATTGAAAGACAGGGACCTAAAAACATATTACCAGTATAAAAAAGTTTTCCAGGTTTTACTTTCACTATTTTCCATCCCGTTTCTTTGAATAAGGAACCCCAATAAAATCTAGAAAAGTAATAGAATTCGGAAAGTACATTACCCCTCTCTCCGTGTCTAGGTTGTACTAAAAGCCCTGCAATTTTGGAAAGAAAGGTTTTTTAGACATGGGCTTGCGCTCCAGCTGAGTTTGGTCATGAGTTTTTATTTCCCTAATTTTGGAAAAAATTCTCTTTGGGAGATTTGGATAATGAACAAGGCTTGTCCATAGTCTCCAAGTTGCAGAAGGAACGACGTGAATAGCCCGACCATCGGGTTTTAGAACACGCTGAATTTCTTTCTGAAAAGCATACACATGCGGTATATGTTCTAAAACATTCGAAGAAAAGACAACATCAAACCAGGCATCTGGAAACGGCAAATGTTGACCGTCATAATTCTGTATCGGAAAGATTCTATTGGTAAAATAATTTGATTCTTCGAGGTCAATGGCAGTTACCTCATAACCTGCCTTCGTTAAGAGTTCGGCTTGAAACCCTGTTCCTGCACCAATTTCCAAAACATGTCCATGCTTGATTTCCATCATTGATATCACTGCGTCTATCTCATATTTACGGATCAAATGCAGAAACTCAATATCTCTCATATCGAACTCTTCTACCTAGATACATGGGGTATAGTCTCTATCTTACTTAGCAAAATATCGTGATAAAGACGATAATAATGTTCAACCATAATTACAGTACTATAATAATTTCTAACGACCTCTTGCGCATGTAAGGCATATTGTCTAGCAATTTCTGGCTTTTTTAGCGCCTCCATGATGGCAGAAGCCAGAGTTCTTGGATCTTTTGCTGGGACGAGATAACCGCAAATACCATGTGGACCCTGGAGTAAAATCTTCGCATCTCCAATATCTGTCGCCACTATTATCCGTCCTGCCGCCATTCCTTCGAGTAAAGCGTTAGACATTCCTTCTCCATAAGAGGAGGAGGCAAGAATATCCATATCGACCAGAACTGACCAGATATCCTCCACCGGCCCATACCATTTCACACATTCGGAGATTCCAAGGGTTTTTGCCAGGATCATAAGTTCTGTGCGGTAATCTACCGGCCCATCTCCATATAGGTGAAGCATCGCTTTCTCTCCGTGATCCAAGAGAATACGCAGAGCCTGAAACATGGTAGGATGATCTTTCATGGGATCGAAACGTGCCAGCATTCCTATATGCCAGGGGGGCTCATGAGCCAAAGGCGGGGGAAACTTATAATCCTCGGGTATATCGATTCCATTGGGAATTACAAGTAATTTATTTTTTGGATAGCCAATACCAAGGTGGTAAAGCCGACCTCGTTCGGAGTTGCAAACTATCGCTCGAGCCACCCAACGACCCAGCAAGCCATCCGTATGTAGATATAACTTGCTACGAAGAGTTGGATAAATCAAGTTAGAGGCACGAACACCCATAACTACAGGCCGTCGGGTTAATAACCCGACTATGGCTGCAAAGGTATTGGCCGGTGGCATCCAGCCTTGAATAAGATCTATATTGTTTGTTTTGATATATCTTGCTAACCGAGGGATGACCGAAAAATCCCACTTACTTTTCCGATTCAGGCTAATAAGATGGCATCCTCCCCATGTCCTCAATTTCTCCCAGAACGAACCCCCAGGATAAAGAGTCACCACATGAGACTCGACATCCCTGGCTACGAGACCCTTTACCAACAGGACGAGCTGGCGCTCTGCTCCACCGGTGCCTAAAGCATGGATGTGGAAAAGAATTCTTTTCCTTACCATAATTTATGTTAGTTGTTTATTTGAGGCCTATTGATTTGCTAAATTAAATAATTTTAAGGCTTCCTCATCCTGAGCTATCACATCAAATAATTTTTTTGCATATATTTGATTAAGCCCTTTTGAGGGATGTCCATCAACTATATTAACTGCAAGGATTTCATTTGAAAGCTGTGAAATAATTTCTTTTTCATGGTTGTAAGCCTTGAATCCCGCTTTAGAAGCCGCCTCTTCGGCTTGGTGATACCATTGTAAAAAAATCTTTAACTCCTCATCTGGATTACTATAATCAGTTGGTCGGTCTGTGTAAGTACCTTGATTAAGAACCGCAAAAATAGGCGCCGGTAATTTCATTTCATCAGACATCGCTTTTATATCTTTTAATGCTTGCTCAAATTCTGCTCACTCCTTTGAAGTCTTTTCATAAGTTCTTTGAATCCCAACCTCCCAGCGAGGGATAATACCGGTTATTTCTGCAAAGCTATAAACCGCATCTTTAAGCTTAAAACCCAGATACGGAAGGTTAATTTGCTTAAACCTTAAAGATATAGCAGTAAGGAAAGGATCATATTTTTTTTAAACTCTTCTCGTTCAATAGTATAATCCTGATCTTTAGGTTGGGGATCGTTTAGACAAAATCCAACAACAATTCGATTTGGTTTTACCAAATTCTTATATTTCCTTAAAATATCCTTTTCCATGGTAGTAGGTCCACCCCTTAGTCCGAAATTTAATACTTCAAACTTTCTTTCGGGAAAGGCTTGGTTAAGATAGCTTTCGGCCAAATTGGTATATCGCTCATTTATATCCAATCCAGCTCCCCAGGTTAGTGAATCTCCCAAAACCATAATCCGGTAAACTTTAGGTTTTGGGATGTCAAAATCTCGCTCACGAAATCCATATTTGTTATTAACTACCAAATGTCCCCAGGTATAAAGCTTTCCATCCACTATTCCATTAGGAGGAAGGTGATATTTAGGGTCTGTTAACTTCAAATAGTATTCGAATCCATAAAGCAACGAAGTAAGGGCTATGATATTAATTGACAGAAGCAATATAAACTCCTTAAACTTAGTAACTATATAGCTTCGCTCTGTAACCTTAGCTTTTAACAGTAATCTATCCCTTTTCATGGAAAGATTCATTCTCGGGTTTTCCTCTAGAAATTAACTCTTATTCCTAAATCTATCGATATTCAGGAGAAAGTCTTATTACCTTGGTCGGCGAAAGGTAAATTCATTGCATCCATGCCTATCATGGGTGTTGAGGTACTCCAGTTGCAGGTTGAATTTGTCATGCAGATAATTGAACACTTCCCCTGCAGTTGCATACTCATAAGGAAAGCCTCCCAGCCAGTCGCGCAAATTATGCCAGAAATCCCTACCTCGCCTATCTCCCTCACTGTGATACCGACGTAGAAGCCTGAATAATTTAGGGTAATAAGAAAATAAAGTTGGACGACAAACAATTTCAGTAAATCCAGCTGCTTGCATCACCTGGCGTAGGGAATCTGCAGAAGATGAGCGCATCTGTTGCATGGTGTGGAATACACAACCACAGTTGGGGCATATAACTTGGTGTTCAGCAAGATTCTCTTCATTAGGAGTTGTAACCGCAATGTAGCCCCTACGCTTAGTGATATGCAGTATTTCACGTAAAATGCTCTGTAATGCTTTATCATCCAGGTGCTCAATCGTTTCACAACATTTGCAGTAAAATCATCTATGGGAACTGCTTCAAAGGTGCTTAAATGTGCACCCATAAAGTGGGAATTCCCACTTGATCTCTCGTTCAACCTATTTATCTTTTTTTGAAGTACAGACAATGTAAGGTGACAAAAGTTGGGTTGCAGGTAATTCTGATACCACATTTTCAAATAACCAAATTCCTTTTGAGAACCAGATTAGGGTTCTTAATAGAACTCTTTTAAGTTGAAAGGAGATATTTCTAGAAAGACCATTTAAATTGACCACGCTAAAATCTGTTGAAACAAAATACCGACAGGAAATCACACATAGTCCACTTTTCTCATGGGCTTTAGCTAGTTCAGTACACGAAAGCAGAACGTGAATATCATAAATTGGCTTATTCAACCATTTTTGAATAAACCCAACACCTCCTATCATATTAGGTATCAGCGTGATCATAATCCCTCCGGATTTAAGGAATCGAGCAAAAGCGACTAAGACCCTTTCTGTAGGTATGAAGTGTTCTGCAACCCCAAAAGAAATAACCACATCAAAAGCTTCTATCATTTCCTCTGGTGGATTAAAAAAATCGGTACAGACAATTGTTCCTTTTACTTTCTCTCTATCCAGTATCCTCTCTGCCAAATGACATCCCTTTTCTGAGTAATCAATACCAAAAATCTGAAAGCCAAACTCCTTAGCAAAATAAGGTAACCATATCGAGGCTGCACATCCTATCTCTAAAAGGCTACTTTCAGAAGTTCTAAGCCCTGAAAAGATTTGAGTAAAAAATTCATGAAATCGTCTGGGAATAGGATTTTTTAGGAGTCCTCGCTCAAAATCTACAGCAGGAGGCAATTCTAGAGCTTCCCATCCTGAGTCCCAGTATTCTTTGCTAACTTTATCGATCCTTTCCATAAGGTTCAGAACGATTAATCCTTCATTTTTTTCTTGCAGTGTAAGTAACAATGCCGTAGGTTTTTGTCCATATCTGATAGCGTTCCAATAGAGGTACTAAGGCACGGTCCAATATATCTATAGGATGAGTTAAGGCATAACGAAACATCGAAGAAATATTTTTTTCCAGCTTATTCCTGTTTAAATACTGAGAGAAGCTAGGCGGCATATCTTCCCAAGTAAAGTCCCGACGCTTCACCAATCGCGTTATTAAATAATAAAGCCATCCCCTGGGGGGCATTCCGTATATATTATTCCTATAATCTTCGGCTATAAGCTCCATCCCAACTATCTCCATATAACGTTGAATTGTATCCCTTGTAAAAAAGTATAAATGACGAGGGACATCTTCACCGAAAAGCCTTTTAGATGATAAGCTTTTAAAATTTGTAACCAAAAAAACAAAAATCCCATCTGATTTTAAGACCTCACTTGCTTTTCTAAAATAGGCCATAGGATTGTGTACATGTTCTAAAACAGCCCATGCCGTTACGGCATCATACTGCGCACATTTCCCCTCGAGTTGATCAAAGGGTATTCGATATACGGGAAAATCATGAATAGGTTGAGAATTAGCAGAGATTTCAACTCCTTCAACTTCCCATCCTTGGATGGCCATGTACCTTGCAAAGTCACCGTTTGCGCATCCTATATCCAAAAGACGTGGACGATCTTTTCCCTTTTTAACATCCAGCAAATATTTGCTTTCTTCCTGATATCTTTTCTTATGAAAAGCTAAATCTGTGGTAAAATACTCATAAAACTCCGGTGGGTAATAACGGTTTATTTCCTCAAAGCTTGGTCTTGGATTTACAAATCCAAGACCGCATCCTTTGCATTCTACCACATTAAATCTTTCATTGGGGAAAAAATGCCTGTCTGGTATGTTATAGACAAATTTCAATTTAGCTGATCCGCATAAGTTACAATTGACCGTCTCCATGATCCTTTCACTTACAATACTTCACAGTAAAACAAACGGATACTAATTTACGCCTGACTATAGAAGATGAAAAAACACCCTCTTTACCTTAACAACTTTATAGTGAAACCCATACAAAGAATCGTTGAAACTAAATAGACCGTTGAGGTGGATAGGGCAATTCCATAGACTCCCCAGATCTGCATAAACCACCAGTTGAGGATCACATTTAAAACCATGTTAACACCTGCTACAAAGGTAAGGATTTGGTTTTTTCCCATTGCCGAGATGAGCCTGACGGCCAGAATACCTATAAGATAACTGGGAGCCTGAAGTAAATAAGCTCGCTGAATTCCGGCCACTAGATGTGTCGCCTGAGCATCGAATGCTCCGCGCTGAAAGATAAGATGTACTAAAGGTTCTGAAATCAGAATAAGAACTGTTACAAGAGGAACACTGATAAGTAATAAGAGTTGGGTATATCGCTTTAAAGTATGTCGGCAACCTTCCCAATCTTGCCGGGCAACCATTTCCGAGAAATAAGGTAGAATAGCCGTAGCCAGAGCAGTGGCCGTTATATTGGTTAAAAGAGAGGGAATTTTATTGCCAAAATTAAGCCCGGCAATAGAACCCGCATCCAGGCCGGAGGCCATTGCTTGGTCGACCAACGTAGTACTACCCATCATAAGAGTTCCTCCTATTAATGCCCCCGTTTGGAGGAATACCCGCCGCAGATCTGAGTTGATCGGTTCCCAGTTCAGCCTGAGACTATAACCTCTTCGTGCTAAAGCAAACTGTAAGGCAATCAGTTCTATGCCTGCTCCTATAACCATGGCCCAGACTAAAACTCTCACCCCCCAGCTCGAACCTGACAAAAGTAAAAGAAAGATGGTCACGAGAGGTGTAAATACAGGGACCAGGCCGCTAAACCCAAAACGCTTTCCTGCCTGGAGTACTCCATGACATAAAGTACTTAGACCTCTCAAGAAGAAATAGGGGATAAGTCCCCAAATCAGGGAGAGGGTCAATGCTTGCTTTTCCGGTGAAAAACCGTAGGCTATCACCCTTAACATCTGCGGGAGTACCCCTATAAAGAGGATAACCACCCCAACCATCCCGATCAAAAGAAATGTAACCGTATTTGCCAAAAAGCGTTGGGCATAAAGTGGAATACCCTGATTTTCAATCTGAGCAAATACAGGAATAAAGGAGGATTGGAAAGCACTTAGTAAAAGATCTAGAAAAAAACTTACAACAGTAAAGGCAAAAATAAAGGCATCTAAATCCGCCGTTATACCAAACACACTGGCCAAGATGGTTTCTTTAAAAAAACTTATTACCCTAACCAGGGACGTAACCAGGCCGATGGTTAGAGCTGCACCGACGATCTCTCGATTGACCGTACCGGTTGTAAATTGTCGCCAGCGTGTTAAAAGAACCCGGGATATCGTCACAAAAATACCCCTTACGGTAAGGAGGAATCTAAGGTAGTCTGAATAGACGGTTTAACTCTATAGCGGGAGATAGACTCCAGAAGAAAAGCAAATATCATCAAACCCAAGAGTGCAACGGCTCCTGCAGTAAGTACATTCATTTTCCTGTTGGGTTTAATAGGATTTTCAGGTATAACCGCCGAGTCTACGACCTTTAACTCCTGGGTTTTGGAGGCAACCTGGATTCGAGCTTCTTCAAACCTTTGTTTTAACGACTTATAAACTTCCTTAGCTAACTCATAAGTCCTGGTTAGATTCTCTAATTTTATCTCCCTTTGGGCTAATTCCTTCTGTAAATCGGTCAGCCGCTTTCCATTGGCTTCCAGATCTCTGGTCAGAACTGCTTTCCCGACCTTCAAACCCTCTAGGCCGGAAAGGGCTTCCACCAGTTTCGGTTCCAATGCCTGGTACAAAGGATTTATGAACTCGTCTTTTGCTTGAATCCCCAACAAATCCAAGGGCGGTAGCTTCGAAACTTCCTGGACCACGTCCTTCATTATCAAATCGTTGGATATGGATCGGGAAAGTACCAGAATTTTCTTTTCATTTCCCAGCTTCTTCCCCAATACATCCACGACCGTATTTTGTTCCTCAATCATCTGATTGATTTCCAGAAGTTCCAACTCGAGCCTTTCCTTCCCCTTTAGAAGGATTTCAACTTCTTTTCTTAATTTATCGATTTCTGCAGTTTCTTTAAAAGCCAGTAGCTCCTGCTCGGCTTTGGCCAGTGCCTGGCTTGCCTCATCCAGTTGAGTTTTAAGGAAATCCCTAGATCTAACAGCTTCACCTTCGTTGAGGGTCCTATTTAGCTCAACAGCTGTGATCGCCACAACGTTTGCGATATCCCGGGCTTTTTCAGGGTCCTTGTATTCTGAAGCGATACGGATGAGATTGGTTCCCCGCATGGACTCAACAGATAATATCTCATTGACCAAATCTTCTGAGGTCAACTGATAGGGGGGGTTGTCCAGTCCTAATTTCTCTATGGCTCTGGTGGCCACTCCCTGACTCTTGATCATCTCCACGTAGGTGCCGATGGGGGGGAGTCTGATAGTCCCGGTAGCCCAGGTTCCCTCAATCTTCGGGTCTGTGATAAGAAGAAGGGCTGTCGCTCGATACACTTTGGGCATCAGGAGACTTATTATCGCTGCTAAGATCATACAAAGCAGGGTTCCCCCTAGGATCAAACGCTTCCACTTCCAGAGTACCTTCAAATAATCCATTAAACTCGTTTCGTCTGCCTCTTCTACGTCTGTTTTTACAATGAATTTTTCACTTACTTCGGCCATAATTTTTCCTTGTAGTTTTTTGCTTAAAAAGATAGGATTATCCCTCCATAAAGATTTCCTTCTCTACCAGGTGTGCTATAATTAACAAAAAACGGAAATCTTGTCAAGGGTTTTGTTGGCTTAGGTATCCGTATCAATTTAGTAGGTGGAAAAAGAAACACCCCCCTTGGCCCCCCTCTAATCCCCCCGTATACGGGGGGAGGGGGGGGGCGGGAAGGACTAACATGGGGTTGCTGCTGAAGTCCTCCCTGGAGGGGAACACTCCCTAGTCCCCCCTCGAGGGGGGATCGGGGGGTGTTCAGACAGAAAAAGTGACACCTACTAAACTGATACAGGAACTTGGCTTACGTCGATTTAACTCTTTGCTCTTTTCGGGTTTCACCCCAGGCTACCCCAGGTTTT
>JAUQPW010000068.1 GCA_030550175.1 bacterium | reverse complement strand
TATGAACCGGCTAAAAGTTTTATCCTCTCTGCCATGAAAGCAGGTAAACATATTGTAACCGCCAACAAAGCCCTCCTTGCCGAAAGTGGTGGGGAAATTTTTCGAACGGCGGAGGAGATGGGAGTTGATATTGGATTTGAAGCAAGTGTAGGAGGTGGAATCCCGATCATACGCTCTCTCCGAGAAGGTTTCAGTGCCAATCATATCGAAGAAATCTTTGGGATTATAAACGGGACGGCGAATTATATTCTTACCGAGATGACCGAAAAGAAGGAGGATTTCCAGGTGGTTTTGAAAAAAGCCCAAGAAATGGGTTTGGCGGAAGCAGATCCCACATTGGATATCGAGGGAACTGATGCGGCCAGTAAAATAGCTATTTTAACCTATCTGGCCTTTGGAGTAGAGATTAAGCTGGATCAGATTTATACAGAGGGAATCTCTGGGATAACTCCTATGGATATCGACTATGCCGCAAACTTTGGTTACAAGATCAAGTTATTGGCCATCGCCAAAAGGGTTCAGGATGCCCTGGAAGTTCGGGTCCACCCGACGATGCTCTCCTACGATAATCCTTTGGCCAAAGTAGAAGGTGCTTTCAACGCCATCTATGTGAAGGGCGACGCCGTGGGGCCTTCCCTGCTTTACGGGAAGGGAGCCGGTATGATGCCAACCGCCAGTGCCGTCGTCGGGGATATTATCGAAATCGGTCGAAATATTCTAAAAGGTATTCATAATCGGGTTCCGCTTTGGATGAATCGGGAATCGGGCACAGGAGATTGTAAATTCATGAAATATCCAATTCGACAACCCGATGAGTTTTCGTCCCGCTATTACCTCCGATTCACCGTGGTGGACCGCCCGGGGGTTCTCTCCAAGATTTCAGGGATTTTAGGAAACTACGGGATCAGTATCGCATCGGTCCTTCAAAAAGAGCGACATCCGGTAGATAGCGTTCCGGTGGTTATGCTAACCCATACGGCTTTTGAGCGGGATGTAAAAAAAGCTTTATCAGAGATTGATAATCTCCCGGTCGTTAGAGGGAAAACCGTTTTAATTCGTGTTGAACAAGAAGATGAAGCCGGAACTGGAAATTAGAGGTTGATAAGAAGTCTCCGGTTTCTATCAGGGGTATGACCTGGAAAGGTATCATTCACAAATACCGAGAGTTTTTACCGATTACCGATAAAACCCCTATCATAACCCTTCTGGAAGGGAATACCCCTTTGATCCGGGTGGAGAATCTCAAAGACGTTTTCGATCAGGACATAGAAGTTTATCTGAAATATGAAGGCCTTAATCCTACCGGATCATTTAAAGATCGGGGCATGACCGTAGCGATCAGTAAAGCGAGAGAAGAAGGGGCACGGGCGGTGATCTGTGCTTCGACCGGCAATACCTCTGCTTCGGCTGCAGCCTATGCTGCACGGGCCGGGATCCCGGCCTATGTGCTCATTCCCAAGGGAGCCATCGCTCTGGGCAAACTTTCCCAGGCCATGATGCATGGGGCTAAGGTTCTAGCCGTAGACGGAAACTTTGATCAGGCCCTGAATATTGTTCGGTATATTGCCGAAAATTACCCGGTCAACCTGGTGAATTCTATTAACCCTCTGCGACTTGAAGGCCAGAAAACCGGCGCCTTTGAGATTTGTGAACAATTGGGTGGAAGGGCTCCGGATTATCAGGCCATACCGGTAGGCAATGCCGGGAACATCACCGCTTACTGGCAAGGATACAAAGAGTATAAGGCACAGAACCTGATTCCGGCAACTCCCCGTATGATTGGATTTCAAGCCGAAGGAGCGGCCCCTATCGTGAGAGGCCATGTAATCGAAGATCCCCACACCATCGCAACCGCCATAAAAATCGGGAACCCCGCAAGCTGGAAAAAAGCCGAGAATGCCGTTCGAGAATCCCAGGGGACTATCGATATGGTCAGTGACGAGGAAATACTCCAGGCCTATAAACTTTTAGCCCAAAGGGAGGGAATTTTCGTAGAACCTGCCTCCGCCGCGTCGGTTGCCGGAGTTATTAAATTTAGCAAACAAGGAAAGTTTAAAAAAGGCGATGTGATTGTCTGTATTTTAACCGGGCACGGCCTCAAAGACCCGGATAGGGCCATCCAAATGGCACCGGAACCTATTACCGTTCCACCCGATGAAAAGGAAGTGGCTAAACGCCTGGGATTTTGAAAAATCAGAAATGGATTTGGTTATTCAATTCTATCATACCCATCCCATCAATGAAGACCAGATACTCCAAACCCTGCAGGAAAAAGGGATTAACCTGGATAACTTAACCGAAGAGACGCTGAAGGACTATGATCAGGATCATTATGGCGGCGTGGAAGCCGTGGATATTCTGGCTCAGAAGGCTGGAATCCAATCATCCAGCTATGTTCTGGATGTTTGCAGTGGCATGGGGGGTCCTGCACGGTATCTGGCTCATCGATACGGATGTCGTGTGGTCGGTTTAGACCTCACCGAAAGCCGTTACCGGGGAGCTATCCGATTAACAAAACTCGTTAAATTAGATCACCTGGTTGAATTTAAATTAGGAAACGCCCTGGAAATGCCGTTCCCAGATTATACTTTCCATGTGGTCATCGGTCAAGAAGCCTGGTTCCATGTTCCCAATAAACCTAAATTAATCGAGGAATGCGCACGGGTTTTAAAGAAAGGGGGGACGATTGCCTTTACAGACATTTTACAGGTAAGTTCCGGGTATGAATCCGACTTGGAAAAACTTCAACAGCAGATGCCTTTTCCCTACCTGGAAACCCTGGAAGGATACACACAACTCCTGGAAAAAAATAAATTCCTGATCCTGGAAAAGGAAAACCTCAGCCAGCTTTGGACTACCCTCCTGCAAAGTCGGTTGGAAATGTATCGGAACCTGAAAGATAAAACCATCCAAAAGTTCGGAGAGGAACATTATCGAAAATGGGATGAAACGTATAGCCTTTTTGTATCTTTATTTAAAGAAGGAAAGCTGGGAGGGGGAAGATTTATCGCGAAGAAGATTTAAGGAAGAGGCAAAAAGAAGATACCGGCCGGTACCCCCACCTCTAAGCCTAGGGGATCAAATAACTTGCCAAAGAGTTCCCAACTTCCTACCTTATAAGTATGGCAGATATAAAAAAACGATTACCCAGGAATGTACCCGGTGAATTTTTTGTAGATTCTACCTGCATTGATTGTGACACCTGCCGTCAGTTGGCCCCTGAAACCTTTGAGGATTCGGGAGATTACTCGGTGGTTTATGCACAACCGGAAACAGAAGCAGCGAGACGAAAGGCCATCCGGGCGTTACTTTCCTGTCCGACAGGCTCCATTGGAACCCTCCATGAGATAAATACCCAAGAAGTCAGAGAGGATTTTCCCCTTCCCTTAGAAGACGGAGTTTATTATGCCGGATTTAACTCTCCGAAATCCTATGGAGGGAATAGCTATTTTGTCCGGCATTCTCAAGGAAACTGGCTGATAGATTCTCCCAAGTACCTTCCCCATTTGATCAAGAAATTTGAGGAGTTGGGTGGAATCAAGTATATTTTTTTGACCCACCGGGATGATGTTGCAGAAGCAGACCGGTATGCTAAAAAGTTCAATAGCCATCGGATTATCCACCAGGCGGATTTATCCGCACAGCCGGATGCCGAGATCGTTATCGAAGGCTATGAACCGATAGAATTTTCTCCAGAGTTTTGGATCATTCCAACCCCGGGTCATACCAGGGGTCATTCCGTGATGTTGTATAAGAATCGATTTTTATTCACCGGGGACCATCTATGGTGGAGTCGACACTCCCAACGGTTACACGCTTCCAAAGGGGTCTGCTGGTATTCCTGGACCGAACAGACCAGGTCCATGGCAAAATTACAAAATTTTACCTTTGAGTGGATTCTGCCGGGTCACGGTCAGCGAATCAAGCTGGCTAAGGATGTGATGAAGCAAGAGCTGGAAGCCCTGGTGAAACGGATGCAGGTTTTCTAGGATAAGGAGAGATAAAAAAGAGGGGGAGGAGGTGGACGCCTCCCTTTTTTATTTACCAATACTCCTCAAAGTGAATATTCCCCTTCACCTTTTTATAATCGGCCCGGAATCCTCGCTTCTCAAGGACTTCGATAACGCCTCGAGGCTCCGGATAGATTTTTTTCCCATTTTCATATTTAGGAATTCCGATCATAGCCGGATTCCCACAGAGAAAAACGTGGGTTCTTTGAGGATCCAGAGGTTTACCGAGATGTTCTTCCAATTCACCGGAATCTATAAAATCTTGAATATAAACTTTCTTTCCTTTGTTTTTAGGTTCCCGGGTCGTTAAAGTGATATAGTGATAATTTTTATATTTTTGAGCCAATTTCTCATGAATGGCCTTGTAAGCGTGATCCCTTTCATAACGATTACAGACGATAGAAGTGATGGTGCCCTTATGCCCTTTTCTCAGGAGCTCCCAAATCATGGGGTTATGGGGAGCCTCCCCGGTGCCGGTAGCTCCAAAAATCACATCATCTTCCTCCTTTACGGGATCCAATACGTAGTTTCCCGTCACCTTATCACCTATAAAGAGGCGATCTCCCGGCTTTAAGAGAAAGAGGCGAGGGGTCAAAGCAGGGGCTTCCTCGCTGCCCGGTCTCTCTTTGACAAGAACCACATAGAATTCATTGAAGTTAACCTTTTCGGGCTCTATCAAATTTTCACCGGATTCATCTACGACAGGATGTGAAAAGGAGAGGGCACGCCGGATCAGCTTCGACTCCATTCCCGGTTTTAAGATTTCTCTTTGAGTTCCTTCTAGTCTCGGTTCCCAGTAACCCAGTCCCAGCGTAGTATACTGCCCCGGTTTAAAATGTAAAACACCTTTATCCGGCCTGATCCGAATGACCCAAAGTTCTGGATGTTCTTCTCGAATATGCACGATAGTCCCATTATAGTACTGGGCTCGTAAGGCATCCAGGTCAAGTTTTACCATGGTACTCTCCTCTTGGTTCGAAAGTTTCTTCAGAAACCCATTTTCGTTGACCGAATAGAAAGTAAACAAGATCAGAGAAAACGGGTTTCTCACCCTGTGGGCTTTAATTAATTTTCCGCAATCGGTTCAATCGCTCCAAGATCTTTTGTTCATAACCATTCTCTGAGGGATGATAATATTTACGGTCTTTAAGCTCTTCTGGTAGGTATTCCTGTTCTACGTAGTTTCCCTGGAAATCGTGGGCATAGAGATAGTCTTTCCCATAACCCAACTCCTTCATAAAAGGAGTTGGTGCATTACGAAGATGAAGCGGGACCGGAAGGGCCCCTGTCCGTTTTACATCGGCCTGGGCTTCTTTAAGAGCCCTATAAGAGGCATTACTTTTTGGAGCCGTAGCCAGGTAAGTAGCCGCCTGGGCTAAATTAAGCTGGGCTTCCGGAAGACCTACAAACTGTACAGCCTCCATAGCAGCCACGGCTATCAACAGGGCTTGAGGATCCGCGTTACCGATATCTTCTGAGGCCAGAATAACCATACGGCGAGCAATAAAGAGGGGATCCTCTCCTGCTGCCAGCATACGAGCCAGGTAATAGATGGCCGCATCCGGGTCACTCCCCCGAAGGCTTTTAATAAAAGCCGAAATAACATTGTAGTGCTCCTCACCACTCTTATCATAAACCAGGGCTTTATGTCCTAAAACCTCTTCCAGTCTCTTCAAAGTCAGGACCCGAATACCTTCAGAATTAGGTTCGGTATTTAAAACAGCTGCTTCCAAATTATTTAAGGCAACTCGAGCATCCCCGTTAGCCATATGGGCCATCCAGTTTAAAGCCGATTCTTCTAATTGAACCGAGTATTTCCCCAATCCCCGGTCTGGATCTCTGAGCGCCCGTTCCAGAATAGTGCGAATATTTTCCTCTGAGAGAGGGTTCAGGATATATATCTGACATCTAGATAGCAGGGCTTTAATCACTTCAAAGGATGGATTCTCCGTGGTCGCTCCGATCAATATGAAAGAACCTTCTTCTACATGGGGTAAGAAGGCGTCCTGCTGGGTTTTATTGAGACGGTGAATCTCATCGACAAATAAAATCGTTCGTTTTTTATGAAATTTCAACTGATCTTGGGCCTCTTGGATTACTTGCCGAAGTTCTGGAATTCCAGAGGTTACCGCACGAAAGAAGACAAAATGGGCTCGGGTTTTGCCTGCAATAATTTTGGCCAGCGTGGTCTTACCCGATCCAGGAGGACCCCAGAATATCATGGAATGGAGATGGTCACTTTCAATGGCCTGGCGTAGAGGTTTGCCCGGAGCAATAAGATGTTCCTGACCCACAAATTCTTCAAAAGATCGCGGTCTCACCCGATCTGCCAAAGGTGCTAAGTTTTTTAAATTTTTTTCATATTCGTGGTGAAATAGATCCATAGTTCCATGATATTCTTTTTTTTTATTTGGTCAAGGAGATTTAAATTACCAGGTGGGAGTGCGGGGGTGTGGGGGATAGAAGTGTGGGGGTGTGGAGGTATGGAAGTATAGAAGTGTGGGGGTGTGGAGGTATGGATCGGAAGCTAATTGATCTTCAAAATGAACTCCTGCTGCTCCTGCTTCAATCATTGCCTTCATTAACTCATAGGCGTTTAAAGGGCCTCCAAATCCGGCTTCTGCGTCAGCTACGATAGGGGCCAGTCAGTAAATTCCCTTTTTTTCCTTCGGCGTGATGGATTTGATCGGCCCACCATAAGGCCTGGTTAATCCTTTTGACCAGTTGGGGGACACTATTAGAGGGATATAAACTTTGATCCGGGTAAGTTTGTCCGGCAAGATTGGCATCGGCAGCAATCTGCCATCCACTCACATAAATGGCTTTTAATCCGGCTTTTACCTGTTGCACGGCCTGGTTACCGGTTAAGGCTCCCAAGGCCGGTATGTATGCTTCGGTTTGGAGAAGATGCCAAAGTCGCTTGGCCCTTAATTCGGCAAGGGTATATTTGATTTCAAAGGAACCCCAAAGTTTAAGGACGTCTTCGACGGTGTAGGAACGAATAATTCCCTTCCAGTGCTCTGCGTTATTCCAACTTTCTAAAACCTGCCAACCCTCTTTCATAGAAAATCCTCCTAAAATGGTTAGATAAGTAGAAAAACTTTTCTTGAAACACTCCTTGTTAAACCCTGCCCCTCTTTTGGGGATCTTTTTTTCAAATGCCAAGCGAAATTTCGCTAAAAATTATTATTTCTCTAATGAAGAAAAAACCTTTTTGGCTAAATGGCAAAATTATTTCGCTGATAGTGAAGGATTCCTGGTTTAATTTCAAACATCTGCTTATATTAAATAGAAAGAGAGGAACGTATCAAAACTCACAACTCACAGCCATGAGGAAGGGAACCCATGAACCTACATAGTGAAAACCTGCGGTTTATTCTGGGAATTAAATTGAAGCAATTCCGCCAACAGAAGGGCTACTCCTTAAAGGAACTGGCTGAGAAAACCAACCTATCTCTTTCTTATTTGAGTGAAATCGAAAAGGGGAAAAAATATCCTAAACCAGAAAAGATCCTTCAACTGGCTAAAGCCTTGAATATCTCCTTTGATGAATTGGTCTCCCTCAAGGTAAATGAAGAGCTCGGCCCACTCAAAGCCATTCTTAATTCCCCCTTTATTCAAGAGTTCCCGTTTCACCTGTTTGGAATTGAACCTCAAGAAGTCGTGGATCTTGTCACCAATTCCCCCCGTAAAGCAGGAGCTCTGATCCGTACTTTACTGGAAATCGGCCAATCTTATGGAATGCAGGTGGAGCATTTTTTGTTTGCGGCCCTACGTTCCTATCAACAACTCCATCAAAATTATTTTGAAGATATCGAGAAAGCTGTATCAACCTTTGTTACCCAACACCAATGGAAAGTCGATCCTCCCATTTACAGTGAGCAGCTCCGGAAAGTACTTATAGAGGAATACGGTTACATCTTAGATGAAACAACCCTTACCTACTATTCAGAACTCCAGGGATTTCGCTCCGTCTGGATTAACAGAAACCCACCCAAGTTGTTAATTAACCGAAAGTTACTACCTTCCCAAAAAGCTTTTATCCTGGGGCGTGAAATCGGCTACTGTTTTCTTGGCTTGAAAGAACATGCCACGACCTCTTCCTGGTTGAAGGTGGAGTCGTTCGAGCAGGTACTCAATAACTTTAAAGCCTCTTATTTTTCAGGCGCTTTATTAATCAATAAAGATTTGCTCTGCCAGGATCTGGAGAAATTTTTCCAGAAAGAGCAATGGGAGGGAAAGAGTTTCCTAGCTCTCATGAGACGGTATGAAGCAACCCCGGAGATGTTTCTCTATCGGCTGACCGAGCTTGTCCCTAGATTTTTCGGGCTCCACGAGATCCACTTTTTACGATTTAACCATGAAGTGAGGGGTAATAACTACTCATTGACCAAATTATTTAACATGTCGCAGGTATTTGTTCCACATGGTTTAGGATTGAATGAGCATCATTGCCGGCGTTGGCTTTCCATTCGCCTGCTTAAAGAATTAGCCGAAAGGCAAAAGCGTGGAGATCGGGATACAACCCTTATTGCGGCCCAACGATCCAGATACCTTAACATTAACGCCGAATTTTTTACCATTACCCTGGCACGGCCCCTTGTGTTAAGCAAAGGAACCAATTCTAGTGTCACTTTGAGTTTTTTAATCAACGATCAATTTAAGAAAACCGTTCGATTCTGGAACGATCCCCATGTTCCTACCATAGAAGTAAACGAAACATGCGAGCGTTGCGACTTATCGGAAGCCTTATGCCAGGATCGCGTGGCACCCCCTACGATCTATCAGAAAGAACAGACTCAAAAAATCCGAGAAAAAGCCCTACAGCGACTTATGCAGGAAGTATAATCTGTGCCTACATGGGAGGATGAGCCTGTAGAGGCATAGGAAAGATCTCCCTTTACTCCCCGGAGCTTCCAGGATAACCTTCCGCAGCTTTTCAGGGATAACTTTTAAAGTATTTTGACTGGAACACCTATTTTCCAGAGGCTGAGACCGGAAGATCTCCTGGTAGACCCCAAAGGGTGGTTATCGTACGTTTAAATCCCGAGGAGGAGGTAAGGATAGACCATTGCCCGACTCCGGAGGAAGTGCTAAAGATTCCCAGATCTGTTTTTCCATCTCCATCGAAATCTGCTGGTACAGGAAGATCTCCTTGCTTACCGAAGGCTTTTTTAACCATCGTACCGTCTTCAAGTCGAAGGATCCAGGTACCCCTACCAGGTTTCCAGACGGCTATATTTGCCTTCTTATCTCCATCGTAATCCCCGGGTATGGGGAAATCTTCGTTTTGTCCAAGAAGGAAGCTACGAGTACCTCCTCGAGAATTAAAGATAAACCAAAAAGCCTGCCCCGAGCTGGATTGAGGGGGTCTAAAGACCGCCACATCATCCTTCCCATCTCCATCGTAATCTGCAGGAACAGGCCTATCTCCGGTCTGGCCCCAGACTAAATAGGAAGAGTTACCACCTGATAGGAGGATAAACCACTCTCCGGTAGAGGGTCGCCAGACAGCCCGATCTGTTTTCTTATCTCCGTCATAATCCCCCGGGACGGGAATATCCCCTGGAATTCCCCAGGTTTGAACTTCAACAGAGGAATCCAGCAGATTGAGGGAACGGAACAAAGCTCCCCTCTGCCTGTACTTCCCTCCTCCCAGAGCTCCATCCTTCAGAAGGTACCACTCTCCGGTAGAAGGCCGCCAGAAGGCAAGATCTGTTATTCTGTCTCCGTCGTAATCCCCGGGAGTTGGAATATCTTCTGGGGATCCGAAAGAGGAAGAATAGGAGAGACTCTGTACCAGCCATTCTCCTGTAGAAGGTCGGTAAACAGAGATATCGGTTCTACCATCTCCATTGTAATCTGCCGTAGCTGTTAGAGGAACTGGCAAAGGAGGGGCTGTACCTATGATTTTAGCAATGAAAGCATCTGTGAGACCACCGGAAACCGACTGCAAAGGACGGACCGTTGGAAAATTGATCGAAGCCGTCTGCCCGGATACATAGGCATTACCCAGGTTATCTAGGGCAATACCCCGTCCGGTTTCCCCCCGATTCCCTCCCAGATAACTGGAATAAACCAAGGCAGAGCCCGTGGCATTCAGTTTTGCTACAAAAGCATCTAAAGAACCTCCATAAAAAGGTTGGAAGGGATTTATGGTTGGGAACTGGGTTGAACCGGTAGCTCCCACCACATAAGCATTCCCCGACGCATCGACTGCAATACCCCGACCGACATCATAGGCCCTGCCACCCAGGTAAGTAGAGTAAATCAGTGCGGATCCGGCAGGATTCAACTTAGCTATGAAGGCATCCTTATCGAGAAAACTACCTTGCTTTCGCTGTAGAGGATTTTTAGTTGGAAAGTCGGCTGAAGAAGTCTCTCCGGTTATATAAACACTTCCGGAAATATCGACTGCAATGCCCCGACCGACATCTTCCCTGTTACCGCCAAGATAAGTGGAGTAGATGAGGGCAGAACCGGACGGGTTCAACTTCGTCACAAAGGCATCGCCAAAGGAGCTACCGCCTCCAAAAGTGGGTTGGATAGGAACCACCGTTGGGAAATTGACCGAGGTGGTAAAACCGGTTACATAGGCATGACCCAAAGCATCTACGGTAATACTCCGACCAGAATCTTCGCCACTGCCACCCAGGTAAGTAGAATAAACGAGAGTAGAACCGGTGGGATTCAGCTTGGTTATGAAAGCATCCCCGAAAGAACCTTTCCCTCCACCGAAAATCGGTTGAAAAGGATTCAGAATGGGAAAGTTAGTCGACAAAGTATTGCCGGTTAGGTAGGCGTTACCTTCCAGGTCTACTGCAATAGCTTTTCCCTCATCAGGGCTATCTCCCCCCACATAGGTAGAATAGATAAGGGTGGAACCGGTCGGATCTAATTTTGCTATGAACGCATCTCCAAAAGAACTACCTCCACCAAAAATAGGCTGGAACGGGTTTGCGGTTGGAAAGTCCATGGAATTGGTATTACCTACTATATAAGCATTTCCCCCTGAATCTACCGCTACACCACGACCAAAATCATTGTGGCTACCGCCTAAATAGGTAACGTAGATAAGCGTGGAACCCGTAGGATCTACCTTTGCCACAAAACTATCACTATCGAAGAAATCGCTCTTAGAAGGCTGTACAGGATTGACCGTTGGAAAATCAAGGGAAAAGGTATTTCCTATTACATAGACGTTACCCCTGGAATCTACGGCAATCCCACGGCTGAAATCTTCACTACTACCTCCAAGATAAGTAGAATAGGTTAATACCGGATCGATGAGAAGAGGTTTCTGAGTATCATAAGAATCTATTTGAAAACCAAGGATAGGTCGGGATTCATTATTAGAGGCTTTTTGTCTCTGGTCCAGGCTCTCAGGATCAAGGAATACATAGCGGGCGGGTATCACCCGGTTACTACCGTTAACCTCCTGATAAACCCGAGGTTTATGTAAATAAACATATTCGTTAGCAACACGTAGAATAAGATCTCCTTCGGGGCGTATTTTAAGGTCGTCGACACCTTCCACGGTAAATCCAATGGCTTTAGGGTCTACACCCGGAGCTACCACAAAGTCACATTCCAATTGGTGTTGATTACCATAGTAGATCAGATCCACGCCGGGATATATATCGTTATATTTAACACGGGCATAGGTGGGAATGTGGGTAGACCATTTTTTCGGATCTTGACCGATAAAATAATTACTCTGACCGGGCAGTTTATCTAAACCGACTATTTCAGGCTTGGGGTTAGCCTTTATCCACTTTATATACAAAACAAGGGTTTTATCCGGTAGGGATTGACTTATATCAAAAGATTCAAGATTTTGGGTCTGGGATTTAGATTTTAAGAAGTAAGTAGCTCCTGTTAAAGTCAGGAAGAGCGTATAACCCGGACCTCGAGATAAAAACTTCACCTGAGGGTCGGTCTGTCCCTGGTTAGCTTCAAAACTTAACGGAAACCGGCCAAAAGTTGAAAGTAAGGGCTTTGTTGAGAGCCCTTCTATTTGCCTGACCTGGTTAGCCTGGGAAAGAAACTCAGGGGTTTGCAAATTTAAATCGGTGAATACAGAAAGGGAGGCGGAGGTTGATATCCGCAGATCTCCCCCTAAAAACCCCCAACCTATCATTCCTATCATCAGGCTGAGTAAATACTTTACCCGACCGGTGGAAGATCCCATACTTCTCAACCTTTCAAAATCTTAAACAAAAGGAGGAGGAAAAGCTGTTCTGATTTAAAAATACCATGTCCAGGTTCTTTCTCTTTTCGGATTCCAGAACGATTTGATTTTTTTACGGGGGTGTATAATTGAGATCATTGGTCACCACCAATTTATCCAATCGGGTTCCATCTTCTCTTCCGAAAATCGTAAAGGTATGGGTTCCTGCAGAGAGGTGGAAAGAGACCGGATTCGGTCCTCCTACATTACTAACCCTGACCCAGATCGGGCTATTGCCTACCGGAATATCCCAGGTATATCGGGTACCATTATCCATTTGCGCGTAGAAGCTGTTCGACGCCGAATCTGGCCCCATCACACGACCCCAAATCACATAGTTTCCCGTAACCGGAATAGAAAAGGTAAATGCAGCAGCTCCCTTATTGTTATTTAACCCAAATGTTGTGTTAGGCACTTCGATATAATAACCTCCAGAGGCCAAAGAATTCGCTACGGTTCTCATGGGAGAGATTAGACGCCCAGACTCTGCTTCTATATGGATAGAAGTATTCGAGTTCGGAGTTGGTGTGGGAGTCGGTGTAGGAGTGACCGTAGAGATTGGTGTAGGCGTAGGCGTTGAGGTTGGTGTGGGAGTCGGCGTCGGCGTAGGGGTAGGCGTCGGCGAACTTGCCTGAGCAGCCAGTTTAGCAATAAAAATATCTGTAAGACCGAAAGTTGTAAGGGTGGTAATATCGAATGTTGCAGTGTTTTCAAACCATCCCGTAACCAGGCTATTACCCGAGCTATCCACAGCAACAGCAAATCCCACATCGATTCCTGTTCCACCGGCTTGTTTGGCCCACAATAGTTTACCGGTGGTATCGTATCTGGCAATAAAGATATCATCCTGGCCGGCGCTGGTCAAAGTAATTGGACCGGATTCGCCAATTCCAAAGGTTGCCGTGGCATTAAACTGTCCGCTGATTGTGCTGTTACCTGAACTATCCAAAAAAAGATTTTTGGGTCTATCCAAACCTGCTCCACCGGCCTGTCTGACCCATAACAGATTACCAGAGGTATCATATTTGGCAAGAAAAATATCTTCATTACCGGCACTGGTTAAGGTAGTGGCGCCAAATTTTACAGTACCGGTAAATGTTCCGGTAAGGTATAGGTTGGCCGATGTGTCCACGTCAATACCCCGTCCAATATCATCTGTTGAACCGCCTATCTGCTTGATCCACAACAAATTACCTGATGGGTCATATTTCGCAAGGAAGATATCCCGGCCGCCTGCACTCCTTAACGTTGTCGTATCAAAAGTTGCCGTACCTTGAAAATGACCGGTGAGATAGATATTACCAAGCGCATCTACTACGACCTCACGTCCCCAATCCTCACCTGTTCCGCCAGATCGTTTGGCCCATAGCAACTTGCCAGAAGCATCATACCTGGCCAGGAAGATGTCAGGTTGACCCGCACTGGTCAGAATGGTCTCGTTAGACTCTCCTTTTCCGAAAGTAGCTGTACCATTAAAATATCCTGTCACAAGGCTATTACCGGAGCTGTCTACAAAAACATCAATACCTACATCTTCACCTGCTCCACCGGCTTGTTTAGCCCATAGAAAATTCCCGGATACATCATACTTAGCAATGAAGATATCTGCCTGCCCGGCACTGGTTAGAGTAGTTTGATTGGGTTCACCGGTTGCGAAGGTTAGAGTACCGTTGGTTACCTTATCACTAAAATACCCTGTGATAACACTACTACCTGAGCTATCTATGGCAATACTAAATCCGGCATCATCCCCCGGTCCATCCACCTGTCAACTCCAGATTAAATTGCCCGATGTGTTATATCTGGCGAGGAATATACCCCTACCTGCAGCCCCATTAAACCATCCGGTAACATAACTGTTACCCGTCCCATCGACATCAATACCATGCCCACTATCCGGACCCGCTCCACCACCCTGGATAACCCAAATAAAACCCGGTACCTGGGCATATATCCCATAACTGACAAAAACAAGAGCCAGCAGAAATATAAATATAAGAAGTCCTAAAATAGATCTTTCCTTAAATTTTAAGTCACTCCAGTTTTTCATTTTTTCTCCTGGATTATTCTCTATTATTAGGCTTAATCGGAATTACAAAATTTTAGACTAAAATTACAAGGTTTTAGATTAATAGATCGCTCATTTATTTTTGAAATATAGTATCAACCGCTCCTACTTATTACAAAGGCTTATGGGCTTTTAGCTATAAACGCAGTTTGGAAAAAATAGGGTCTTACCCGGCTAAGTTATTTTTGGGGCCGTATTTAAGAAATGTGATATCGTAGTTGAAGATTTTCCAACCAACCAAACCCATCCATCCCAAGAAAAAAATGATTCCGTACTTCTTTGCGGTAAGTTTCCTAGTAGGCCTCCTGGTATATTAGCTTTTTGGTTAATCATAACCCTCAGAAGGTGTCATTGCAAGGAGGAGTAATAACAAAGTAATCTGTAAGCGAAGAGATGGTCTCCCTTCGCTTGCAATAACGTCTTACTGACTGATTGATCGCAATTAGAGACTACGACCCCTACAGCTAAACCGTTTCATAATTATCCAATCTCGTAATGAATCGGGAAACCAATGGATGGCGGTAGGTATAATCTTCGCGTTCTGTCTGACACGGTAGCGAATCTTTGGCCTTTTTGCCCTGAGAGCGTGTACAACAGCTTGAACTACCTTATCAGGGGAAATGGCTGCCTTACTCATTTTGTCTGCAGCTTTAAGCATAGTGGCTATAGCAGAACCATAAAGATCCTGTGCCTGAGGAGGAAGTCTTTTCATCCTGGCCTCAGTTGCAGCCTTAGATTTTTCCCAGATAGGTGTGGCGATGTTACCTGGCTCGATCATCGAGACCCGAATACCCCAAGGTCGAAGCTCGACGCGAAGTGAATCTGTAAGTGCTTCCAGGGCAAACTTCGAAGCCGCATAAGGACCTAGATAAGGGAGGGCTAGTTTTCCACTCATCGATCCCAGGTTGACGATACGTCCGGGCTTCTTTCGAAGAAGGGGAAGAAAGGCCTGTATAACGGCAATCTGTCCGATTACATTCACTTCAAACTGTTCTCGTAGATCGACCATAGGCAGAAATTCAAGCGGACCTGTTACGGCGATGCCTGCATTATTTATTAATCCGGCCAGTCCGACTTCGCCAACGGCTTTTGTTACAATCTCCACCGCGGATTTGATCGAAGTTGAATCGGTAACATCTATCAAAATAGGTGTGAGTTGATGGGATGCTTCCCGTTTTAATGCTTCCCCATCCATGGCTTTACGTACTCCTGCGAAGACCTGAAATCCTAACTTATCCAGGTGAAGAGCACAAGCTTCACCTATCCCAGTAGATGCCCCGGTTATCACAACGGCACTCTGGGTTGTTATTTGGTTCGCAGCCATTTATACCTCCTTATCTAAATTTCTATACTTTTGCAGTTTTTACATGTTTATCCACGAAGAGGGTAAAAGTATGAAGGTATGAGAGTATGGGAGTATAGGTGTAAATTCTCCCACACTTCCACACTCCCATACCCCCATACTTTCATGGTCCTTCTTGGATAAATCAAATCCATGGGTTTCAAGAAAATGCAAAAGTATAATCAATTTGAGATTAGATTAATCCGATAAAAAGATCCAACCCTATCGAGATTTTCCCGTCAGTAGTTTCAGCTTGTTGAGCATCTGATAAGACAAGTGGCGAATCAAAAGGAGTTCCTTTTCAAGGTGGTCTCGGACACTGTAGGGTTCCAAATATTTGCCGTCGGAAATATCAATTCTAAGGGTATTCCGATCGTTCTTGACATCAAGCAATAATACCACCCTTACCCTGTTCTCATAATTCCAGGCTTCATGGAGGTATCTATCATTGAAGATCAAGCATTTGCCAGGAATCCATCGTTTAATTTTTCCATAAACATTGAGACCCATATTACGTCCTTCAGGGACGATCAAAGGGAGCTGACAGCGGATGATACCCTCCTGGGGACCTCGATGAGGTTTTATGTAAGAGCCAGGAGGTAAGTAAGAAAAGGCCGCTGTGACCAGACCTGGAACCCCTTCAAGCAGCTTCGCGGTTTCCGGGCATAACTGGAGATTTTTTTCTAGCTTTTCAGGTTCATCTCTCTGAAAGCCATCATACAAGCCGAATATGGTCCATCCCTCATGAACTCTTTTTCTTTGATACCAGGGGGTAAACCCTTCGTCTTTTAATTGTTCAACCTCATTTCTGATTTTCAACCAATTAGCTTCCAGGGGTTTTATAAATTCAAAATAAGAGGTATGGTAAACATATCGGTATCTCCTAATTACTGATCTGATATCATGGAGCGAACCGCACGGACTGCATTCTTATCGCGGAGATAGCTCCCATGGATAAGACCATTATAAAAATCGATGTACCATTTGGCAGGAAGAACGAAAAAGACTTTTCTTTTACAGAAATCAGCACTCCAACACCAGCGCTGGGTAATATCAAACAGAGGAGCTACGAAAAAGCCTTTTCTTCGAGCTGGCTCGAGCAGGGAAGCGAGTTCTTCAATGGTGGGTAGTCGCCAATCCGAAAATCCCGCATAGTTTTCCCGGTTAAGTTGATCTATATAATCCTGGGCTTTTTTCCAGGGTATGGGGTCGGGGGACCCAGACTGCTGCCACATGAGGCCAGTGGCATGATCCATAACCACCCTTTTCCCATTAAAGGTCTGAATTTCATAAGCATGGGAAAAATGACCCTTGGGGTTCCACCAGATATCGCTAAACCCTCTGCGGAGAACCATTTCCTTTACTTCTTGGGCTGAAAGTTTTCTTGGATGACTTCGAAGCTGAGCTATCATGGTTTTCTCTGTTGACCATAGGGGCCCTTATGCCGGATCCTATGGTCAACAAGTTTCCCTCTTTTAGTTGACGGTTACATAATGGCTTGTATTTGAAACGATTCCATATCCGGAGTGATTAAGCTCGTAGTTCCATCAGATACGCTGCCAGAAACCTGAGCGTCGCGGAAGGCCCCGCTGGAGTGACTGCGGGTGTTGAAGAAGGGATATATGAATTGGGAATTGACGACTCCCCGCGTGATATCTCCGGTACCCGTCCAGCTTAAATCTACATATACATCGAAGCAAGAATTGTAAAAATAGTCACAGACCTTAACAGAGTAGCCTTTAACGTAGCTGAATTTAAGGGCTGTTTAATCTGGAAATCTATAGAGGTTTCTTTACCTCGAACCTCTCTAAATGCAACTTTTATACTATATCAACGAGGGAAAAAGTTTTCTTTCGAAAAATGTTTATAGATGGGCTTTAGGGGGTTGTAGAAAAGCTGCTCGCTGCTTGTTTCTAAATTAGAGACAAAATAAAAACTCTTTTTCGATTAAAACTATAAGTATTAATAAATTAGTTGATGTCTTTTAGGGAGAGACTCTTTTTTCTGAAAAAGAGACAAGAGAGGAATAAGAAAGGAATATCTTCTGATAAGGAGGCTTCAACTCTCGAAAATACTCATTCCCTTACAACGAAACCCGGGTAAAACCGATGAGATAAGTTCATCTTACTCTCTAACAGTGGAGATGAGTTCCAAAACCTGTTCCTTTAAACGGTAAATTTCAACGGTACGATTCTCGAGGTCAGCTATCCAATATTCCAATACACCATACTCACCGTATGGCTGCCGTTTTGCAATACGGTCTCGTTGTTCATTTCCTGCTCCTGGAGGGAGAATTTCAATAATCAGATCCGGTGCTTCTGTTATATGAGTCCCTTATAGTCACTGAAGATAACTCCTGGTGCGGTTAAGACTTCACCAATTGGGTTCTGATCAAGATACTTTAGAATATTTTTTAATAAATTTATTACGACTCATTGATGCTCAAGACCAGGGGCTTTAGCCACAAAAATCCCCCCTTCGATGAACTCATAGCGGTGGCCATCATCGGGCATGGCATTGAGATCTGCTACGGTTACCATCGGTTCGATTCGTGTTGCCATATAAACCCCTCTTCTTAAAGAAATCGTAGCAACGACTTGAATCGTTCCTCTTAGATAGGAACGATTCAAGTCGTTGCTACGATTCAGGCCGGTACAGCTTCATTGCTTTTACGGCGATGTCCGGATAATCGATCTAACCAGACCAACAGAATGGAAATAGCGGCGGGAGTAACCCCTGAGATTCGGGCGGCCTGACCGATGGAAATGGGTCGTACCTGTTTAAGTTTTTGCCGAACCTCGGTGGATAAGCCGGGGATGGCATCATAGTCAAGATCCTCTGGGATTGTGCGACTTTCCAATTTCTTGAACCTTTCGACCTGTTCATTCTGCCGCTGGATGTACCCCTCGTATTTGATCTGTAACTCGAGCTGTTCGGCCACTTCACGAGGTAAGTGAGGAGATTCCGGATCAATCTCCCGGATATCGGCATATGTAATTCCAGGACGTTTTAAAATTTGAATCAAAGGGGCCGGTTCCGAGATAGGGTTGGTTCCGCGGCGCTCCAGAACGGCATTTACAACCACACTGGGTTTAATCCAGGTCTTTTCAAGCCGGGAGATTTCCTCGGCCATGATTCGTTTCTTTTCTTGAAATCGGGCGTATTGCTCCTTGGAGATCAATCCCAGTTGATAACCTTTGTCCATGAGTCGCAAGTCGGCATTATCCTGTCGGAGCAGGAGTCGGTATTCGGAACGGGAGGTAAACATCCGATAGGGTTCTGTAACTCCTTTAGTGACCAGATCATCGATCAAAACCCCAATATGGGCTTCAGATCGATCTAAAATGAAAGGTGCCCGGCCCTGAACCTTCAAAGCGGCGTTGATCCCTGCGATTAATCCCTGAGCCGCTGCTTCCTCATATCCTGTAGTTCCGTTAATTTGACCGGCCAGAAAAAGACCTTCGACCAGTTTGGTCTCCAGGGTCGGTTTAAGCTGGGTTGGGAAAACAAAATCATACTCGATGGCGTAACCGGGGCGCATGATTTCAGCTTTTTCCAATCCACGGATGGTCCGAATGAACTGGATCTGAACCTCCAGCGGGAGGCTGGTAGATACTCCGTTGGTGTAAATTTCTCGGGTTGTTCGTCCTTCAGGCTCCAGGAAAATTTGATGCCGGGTTTTATCGGGAAATTTAACAATCTTATCCTCAATGGAAGGACAATAACGTACTCCGGTGCCTTTAATAGCCCCCCCGTACATGGCTGACTTTGAGAGATTGTTTCGGATGATCTGATGGGTCTCCGGATTGGTATACCCCAAATAACAGGGGATTTGGGGTTGGGTAATTTTCTCCGTCGAGAAGGAAAACGGTCGCGGATCCTCATCACCGGGTTGAATTTCCAGAACCGAGAAATCGATGGTTTTGGCATCCAGACGAGGATTGGTACCGGTTTTGAGTCGACCCATTTCAAATCCCAACTCCCTAAGACAGGCTGAAAGCCCTATGGAAGGGGCCTCACCGGCCCGCCCCGCTGCGTGATTTTTCATGCCTACATGGACCAATCCGTTGAGAAAAGTCCCTGTGGTGATTACAACAGCCTTGGCCCGATAAGCCATTCCGAGATGGGTCTCAACCCCAATAACTTTTCCGTTTTCCACCAGAAGTTTCTCCACGGAAGCCTGTTTGATATCCAGTCCTTCCTGATTCTCTAAAACCCATTTCATCTCCAGTCTATAGTGTTGTTTATCAGCCTGGGCACGGGAAGCCCAAACGGCAGGACCTTTACTGGTATTCAGAAGACGGAATTGAATGCCGGTTTTATCAATATTCTTGGCCATTTCACCTCCCAGTGCATCCACCTCACGAACCAGATGAGCCTTGGCGGTTCCTCCGATGGAAGGATTACAGGGCATCAGGGCAATGGTGTCCAGATTGATGGTCAGCACCAGGGTCTCGCAACCCATTCGAGCTGCAGCCAGTGCAGCCTCACAACCGGCATGACCGGCTCCTATCACGATAACATCGTAGATCTTGTCATAAAACATAGCTAACTATTTAATCACAGTTGAAGCGCGAAATGCCATTTCGCGCTACCTCCTACAGTTCCTTTGGTAAAGATATCCTTGAAAGTATGGGGTATGAGGATATGGAGGTACCCCCACACTCCCATACCTCCATACTCCTACACTTCTTTCCTCTTTATCTCTCATGGCTAAACCGTACTACTTCCCAATACAAAAAGTGGAGAAGATTTCTGTCAAAATATCTTCGGTCGTAGTCTCCCCTATGATCTCCCCTAAACTATCTAAAGCGGCTCGAAGATCCACGGCAATAAATTCACCGGACATCCTTTGTGCTATAGATTCCCGGGCTTTCAATAGGCTTTGCTGGGCCTTGATCAAAGCGTTTTTATGACGAATGTTGGTGACCCATACACTTTCCACCGGAGTTTTCACGACCATCTCAAAAATCAGGTCTTTCAAGGTCTCAATCCCACTTTTTTCTTTAGCCGAAATCTTAACCCAGGGAATTCCGGCCAATAGCTGACCGGCTTCTTCTTTTCCAATTTTAGAGGGAAGATCGATTTTATTCAAAACTCCTAAGACCTTTTTCTCTTTAACCAGCTCTAAAATGTCCAGGTCTTCCTGAGTCAGGGGGCTGGAACTATCAAGAACCCAAAGAACCAGATCTGCTTTTTCTAACAAATTTTTGCTTCGTAGCACGCCCTGGACTTCCACGGGATCTTCGGTATTTCGGATTCCGGCTGTATCCAACAGTCTCACGGGAACTCCTTTGAGATTTAAGGATTCTTCAATGACATCCCGGGTCGTTCCCGGAATGGGAGTTACAATAGCCCTTTCTTCTTCCAAAAGTACATTCAACAAGCTCGATTTTCCTACATTGGGTTTACCTACAATAACCAGAGATAGACCTTCTCGGAGGATCTGACCTTCCTCTGCCGTCTCGATGAGAAAATCAATGGATTCAAGGGCCTCGCCAATTCCAGAATCCAATGCTTCAGGGGAGATCACTTCAATATCTTCTTCAGAGAAATCAATCGACGCCTCAACCAGGGCCGTCAGGTGCTTTAGGGCATCTCGAATAGCACGAACCTTTTGGGATAATCGTCCTTCCAACTGTCGTACAGCTACCTTGTGGCTTAATTCAGTCCTGGACTGAATAATATCGATGACCGCCTCGGCCTGGGAGAGGTCTATGCGTCCGTTCAGAAAAGCTCTTTTTGTGAATTCCCCCGGCTCTGCCAGTCTCGCTCCGCCCTTGAGAACCAGATCCAGGATTCGTTTCAAGGAGATAAAGCCGCCATGACTACTAATCTCCACTACATCCTCTCGCGTATAGGATTTGGGGGCCCGCATCAAGGTCACCAGCACTTCATCCACTGGTTCCTGGGTTTCTGGATCGTAAATATGTCCGTAGTGAACGGTATGGGAGGGAAGATCTTTCAGTTTTTTACCCTTAGAAGGAGACACAAAGAGCGCATCAGCAATGGCAATAGCAGCCTTGCCGCTCATGCGAATAACTCCAATTCCGCCTTCTCCCAACGGAGTTGAAATGGCAGCAATGGTATCCTCCTGGAAAAACACAGGCAATCAAGAAAGGATGAAAGTCTGAGGGTCCGGGAGCCGGGGAAGGGATCCCTTCTGCACCCATAACCCTCAAACTCCCAGATTCTGCCTTTTAATTAAGACTCTTTAAGACTCTAGATTTTTTCTATGATTATCTTGATCATTCTTGGATATAACAATCTTTCGAAAAAATCCATTTCCGCGGCTTAAAGTTCGAATAGCCGGATCGTCTTTAAGCGTCATATGGATAATTTTTCTATCATGTGGATTTAAAGGAGCTACCACAATCGGTTTTCCTGTATTCTTAACTTTACGAGAGAGTTTCAAAGCCAGGTTTCTAAGGAACTGTCGCCGCTGGAGCCTGTAATTGGAAGTGTCCAGGGTAACCTCCAGTTTATCTCCCAGGTGCTTATGGACCATCAGATCAACAAGATACTGAAGAGCATCCAGGGTCTTACCCTTTTTCCCTATCAGGAGTTTATCATCCTCACACTTGATATTAAAAATAATTTCTTCATTCTTGGTTTTCATGTCAATGACGGCGCTTAAACCCATTTTGGTTAGAAGCCCATCCAGTATTTCTTTGACTTTGAGAATTTGATGGTCGAGTTCTGTTTTTCCATTTTCAGAGACCTCTTTGGTTTCAGGTTTTTCTACGAGTTCTTTTACCGTTATTTTCACTTTGGCTGGCCTACTTCCAATGAGCCCAAAAAAACCTTTACTTCCTTCCTCCAACACCTGAATATCTACTTCTTCTCGACGTACCTGAAGTTTAACAAGGGCACTGTTAATAGCTTCCTCTACCGTTTTTCCTTCTTCCTCAAAGGTTCTCATCCTAATTCTCCTCCTTTGTATTCTCAACTTAAAGTTTGTAGCCTCTTCTTAGGCTTGGAGATGCTTAGGGTTATCCTTTATTAACTTTCCTTTTTTTGTCAGATACAGCTTTTTTTCCAGTGGCATCTCCCCGGTTGATGAGGTATTGCTGACCGATACTTAATACATTATTGACAAGCCAATATAGAACCAATCCAGATGGGAAATTCCAGAACATGGCGGTAAAGATAATAGGCATAAATTTAAACATCTGGGCTTGTTTGGGATCTCCTGTAGTTGGCGTCATAGCTTGCTGGATAAACATACTGACCCCCATAAGCAAGACAAGAATTTTGATGGCATAGGGTTCTGGAGCTGAGAGATCCGGAATCCAGAGAAAAGAGGCTCCTCTTAACTCGATGGAGACCAGCAGAGCCTGATATAAGGCAAAAAATACAGGAATCTGAAGCAACATGGGCAGGCAGCCCCCCATGGGATTAACTCCCTCTTTTTTATAAAGTTCCATTAACTTCTGGTTCATAACTTTAGGATCTTTTCGATACTTTTCCCGAATCTCCAGCACTTTAGGTTGCAGGGACTGCATGCTCTTCATGGACTTAAAGCTGACATACGTTAAAGGATAAAAAATTAATTTAACGAGAACAGTGAGGGATATGATGGCAAGCCCGTAACTATGGGTATAGGTATAGACGACGTGCATAAATAGAACCATTCCTTTGACTAACCATCCCAGATAGTATCCATAATCGATCAATTGCTCCAAACCTACTTTAAGGGCACTGAGTTTATCATGTTCTTTAGGGCCTGCGTAAATCCGATACTTTACCCCTTCAAAACCCGTCTGGCCAACTTTGAGGATCACATGGTCCACAGAAATAGCCTTTTTCTCCTCGGTATCTGATGGGAGAAGTTCCACGGCGACGGTATTAATAGAAGAAGCCGGGAGCAGGGCCGCTGCAAAATACTTTCGATCTATAGCCGCCCAGTTTACATTTTCAGCCTGCACAATCCCTTTTAATTTGTCCACAGGTTGCTTTAAAAGTTGTCCCCGTACGGAGGATACAACTTGATCACTGTGAGTTGTCTGATCATCCAATAAATTTCCAAGTCCAGGCCCCCAGGTTAGAAACAAAGCGCCCATTTCTCGAGGGCTATGGAGAGTCAGTTCTACATCAACCTGGTAGTTATCCTGATAAAAAGTCAATTTTTTTGTAAAAGATACCCCGTTTTCATTTTTATAAGTGAATTCTATGGAATCCACTTTGTTGGCTTCTGTTAATTGGAGCGCAGGTTTTGAAGCCGTAAAAAGTCCAAAATTTAATTCCTTATTAAGGGAAGTATCCCCCGTCAATACCTCCAAAGGATAGCGATTTACCTTCCTCGAAAGTTCCGAAATCAGTTCTACCGGATTTCCTTTTGAATTTTTATGGCCGAGGATTTGCCAGCTTTTTATTCGAGCCCCTTCCGTAGTAAAAAGAACCTTCATAAGTTTGCTTTCAACAAGAACCTCCTGGGCTTCTGGTCTGGCAGGCTGGGATATCACTTGAGATTGCATGGCCTGTTGAGAAAGGGCAGAAGCGGTTTCTTGCTGACTTGAACTTTCCGGAACCGGCGAAGGTTTTACCATCTCTTGCTGGATCCTTTGCTGCCGCTTCCAGGCTTCCTGACGGGGGGTTATATAAAACTTCTGCCATAAAACTAGGACAAGTAAAGATAAAATAACAGCTAATAAAGCACGTTTTTCCATTTCTTCTTTTTTTATAAATAACAACCTTTCAGAGGATCCAAAACCTTTGAAGGGTTCAATATTTAATCAACCGGATCATACCCACCTTCCCACATAGGATTGCATCGGAAAATCCTTTTAAGTGTCAGCCAACTTCCTTTTAAAGGACCATACCTCTTTATAGCTTCGATACTATAGTCCGAGCAGGAAGGAAAAAATCGACACGAGGGGGGGAGAAGGGGTGATATAAATAGTTGATAACCTTTTATAATACCGATTAAAACAAACTTCATAGATTCCCATCTGATATGAAGACCTTGAAGAAATCATCAAAAGGAGGGTATGAATTTAAAGATCTACTTCTTTATATGTTGATCATTACTAATTTCAAGGGATTGAAGTCCATCGTGTAGCTCTTTTTCTAACTCTGAATAATTTTTTTCAACTAAACCATGCCGGGCTACCATGACTACATCTGCATGTTCGGGAAACAGGGATTTATTTTTTCTAAATAGCTCTCTTAACAGCCTCTTAGCTCGGTTTCGGACTACGGATTTTCCCATCTTTTTACTGACCGTAACCCCTAATCGTCGTCCTGGAACTCGAGAATCAACATAGATATACACTATTAAAGAAGGTAAAACTAACTTTTTCCCCCTTGAATAAAGGAACTTAAAACGGTTACCCTCTGTAATCTTTTCAAACTTCCTAAGGGTTTGTGAACACATCAGATAAAAAGATCAAACCGTGAGCCTTTTTCTACCTTTGGCCCGTCGACGTTTAAGCACCTTTCTTCCAGATTTGGTACGCATTCTTTTTAGAAACCCGTGCGTCCTTTGCCGCTTCCGATTCTTAGGTTGATACGTCCGCTTCAAAGTTTGCCTCCTATCTCATTTTGATTTAATTTTCCGGTTTATTACTCAAAATTCTTATCCTTTAAAGCTTAATATTTCTCCTCTTCTTTATCACTTAAAGCTTTAAAGCAGGTTATCAAACTCACTCAGGATTGCACACACAGTATAATTGACTTTCATCCATTCTGTCAAGAAGTAAATTATACCTGTTGACATATCCTGGTTAAAAAAATACTTGAAAACTTTTCGAAATTGTGTTCTATAAAACTCTATAAGCACGTTTAAACTACCCATCTAACAGATGGTAATGCTTTGGAAAAGGTTTTAATATTTTACCCGATTTAATGTATATTAACTTATTATGTAATTTACACTTATTAAGTTATCCACAAATGTGGATAAACCTGTGTGTAACTTTTTTCTCTTTTTTAAAGAGCAATCTGTAAAGAGTTTTGTCAAGATTCCCATCAAAATTTTCTCGATGGATAAGGTAAAAATAAAGGATGCTCTGGTTTGTTTAAAATTTTATTCCCTATCAGAGTGAAAAGGATTTCAGGAACCGAATAAGAGCCATGGATATATGGGAAAAGGTTCTTAAAGAGATACAAAGCCAGATCAGCCCATCCAGCTTCGAGATGTGGTTTAAGCCTACCCGACTGGGGTCTTTTAACAACCATAAACTCCAGATCGTTGTACCCGATGAACATTTTGTAAACTGGCTTAGGGAGCACTACCTGGAGTCTATAACCAGAGTATTAAAAACCCTTGTGGATAAAATGCCTGAGATCCATTTTGTGGTAGATGATACCCTTAAAGCAAAGGTAGAAGAGTTACCTGCTCAATTGGAACTGCCTATTCAACGGGTTTACTATCCGAGACAACGTCCTCGTAGTAAGATAGCCCCGGTTCGAGGTCCGTGGAAAAAACCTTCTCCATTTCTCCTGGACACGGAAGAACCTAACTTGAATCCCCGATATACCTTTGAAACTTATGTAGTGGGGATGAGTAACCAGTTTGCCCATGCAGCATCCAGAGCCGTTGCTGAACAATTATCTACAGCTTATAATCCACTTTTTATTTATGGAGGGGTAGGGCTTGGGAAAACCCACCTTATGCATGCCATCGGACATGCCGTCAGAAAAACACTGCGCTCGATTAGACTCTTTTATGCATCTTCTGAACGCTTCATGAATGAGCTGATCCATGCCATTCGGTATGATGCCATGCCTGAATTCCGGAGGAAATATCGTAATATTGATTTACTTCTCATCGATGATATCCAATTTATTGCAGGTAAAGAAAGAACCCAGGAGGAATTTTTTCATACTTTTAATGCCCTATACGATGCTCGAAAACAAATTGTTATTTCCAGTGATTGTCCCCCGAAACAAATTCCAACCCTCGAAGAACGGCTAAGATCTCGATTCGAGTGGGGTCTCATTGCAGATATACAACCTCCGGATCTGGAAACAAAAATAGCCATTCTCAAAAAGAAAGCCGAACTGGAAAAGGTGGGGTTACCCGATGAAGTAGCCCTGTTTATCGCCAGCAAAATAAAATCAAATATCCGGGAACTAGAAGGCTCCTTGATCAAAGTCGCTGCTTATTCCTCTTTGACCGGACAAGAAATTACCCTGGAGCTTGCTCAGCAGGTCTTAAAGGATCTTCTGAGTCCTAAGGAAAAAAATATAAACATTGACTTAATTCAAAAAGTAGTATCTGATTATTATAACGTGAGTTCTCAAGAAATGAAATCCCAGTCGAGGGCGAGGGCCGTTGCTTTTCCTCGGCAGGTAGCCATGTATCTCTCTAAAGAGTTGACCAAGTCTTCGTTGCCCGAAATAGGTAAGAATTTTGGAGGTAAAGATCATACCACCGTGATCCATGCCTGCCAAAAAATTAAAGAAAAAATAGCTAAGGATCCAAATTTTAAACAAGTTATAGAAAAATTAAAAGGGCTCGTAACCGCATGAATGGTCGGTGGATAAGTTATGGATAAGGCCGGTAATTTACCGTCCGAGGGGTCTTTTAAGAAACACAATATGTTAATAACCCGGAAACCATTCACAGGGTACTCACAAGTTCCCTGCAGGAATAACTATTTAAATTTTCAAAGAATCTGGAAACAATCCAAGGTTTTGCACAGGCTTTATAGATCCTATTAAATTCATTCTATAAAGATTTATAAAACTTAAACAGGAGAAGATCTGTTATGGAAATCCACATCGATCGAAAAACTTTTTTAGAAGGAATTCAACAGGTTCAGAGTGTTGTCGAAAGAAAAAGCACTTCCCCTATACTCTCCCATGTCCTGTTAGAAACAAAGAATACCCTGCTCTCTTTAACGGCTACAGATCGTGAGATTAGCATAGAAACCCTCTTGCCGGCTTCCATCCCCAAACCGGGGAGTATCACATTATCTGCTCAAAAACTTTTTGAGATCTTGAAAGAACTTCCTGAAAGCTCCGTTCATCTGAGTACGCAAGAAAACCACTGGGTCGTATTAAAATGTCAGAACTCTACGTTCCGTCTTGCAGGACTTCCCAAAATCGAATTTCCCGAACTTCCGTCTGTAAAAAGTAATGAATCTTTTGAGTTGGAACAGAAAATACTTCGAGATATGATTGCCAAAACCTCCTTTGCGATCTCCCATGATCCCAATCGAAATGCTCTGACCGGTTCACTATTCCGTACAGATAATGATGGATTGTCCATGGTTTCTACAGATGGTCACAGACTTGCCGTCATCACAAAAGAAATCCCGAAAGACTCGACCCTCAAGAATTTTGAAGTAATTATACCCTTTAAGACCGTCATGGAGGTCAAAAAGCTTTGTGATTCCTCCTCGTCTACGGAAAAGCGGGAGGAGGGAGGGTTGGTAAATATCGGATTTGGAAATAATCAAATCATTTTCTCCAAAGAAAACACGACCCTCATTTCGCGTCTCATCGATGCGCAATTTCCGGATTATAAACAGGTTATCCCTAAGGCTTCCCTTTATCATATCAGCATGAATAAAGAGGCCTTTCACAGAGCGGTTCGAAGAGTTTCCCTTCTTTCTAACGAGAAATCTCGACTGATCAAATTTACCATCAGCCCAGGATTATTACACTTAACCTCTTTCGATCCTGAGTTGGGAGAGGCCAGAGAAGAGTTACCGGTAGAATACGCCGGGGATGAAGTCGTTATCGGCTTTAATGCAAAATACATCAGCGAGTTTCTTTCGGTCGTAGAAGGTGAAACTCTCCATATGGAATTTAACGATCCCCTTAGCCCAGGCTTATTTACCTCACCAGAAGAAAAAGACTTCCAATGTGTGATCATGCCCATGCGAGTTTAACTAAGGTCTAAAGTCTAAAGTCAGTTGGCTTTAGACTTTGGATTTTGGATTTCTGTTTTGTATCTTAAAAACCTTAAATTGATCCATTTCCGTAGCTTTAGTTTTTTGGAGATGGAATTTATCAAAGGAATCAACCTGATATATGGACCTAATGCCGCAGGTAAAACCAATCTACTGGAAGGTATCCATGTTTTGTCTAACCTCAGATCTTTTAGAACTTCAGGGATCTCCGAGCTGATTCAATGGGGGGCCGTCTCTGCCAGCGTATCGGGAGAGGTAACTACCCAGGAAGGCGTTCAGAAATCTTTAACCGTCCTGTTAGAACCTAATAGACGAATGGCTCTGGTCCAGGGAAAAAGATCTTCACCCAAAGATTACTTGAGCTTATTTCCCACCGTTACCTTCTCCCCCGATGATTTAGGTATCATTAAAGGTTCTCCGTCCGAACGTCGTAGCTTTATGGATAAAGGAATCTTTCACTTGTCTCCCACTTACTGGGCAGATCTATCTGACTATAATCAGATCCTTAAACAAAAAAATGCTCTTCTCAAGCATGAGAACCTCCAACAGGGCCCGGGTAAATCAGAATTAGCGATCTTACAGGTTTTAAACGAGCAGATGCAGAGGGTAGGAAGTCGGATTATCCATGCCCGGCGTGAGTATCTCAAAAAACTCCAGGAAGCCCTCCACAGAGTTTATAAGCACTGGTTATCCGATCACGAGGATATCGAAATAATATATAAATCAACTCTAGGGAAGGACTTTTTGGAATTAAATCTGGACGGAATCCAGGGGTTATATCAGACAATCTTACAAAAGATGGAGGAAAAAGAGTTGCGTTATCAAGCCTCCCTGGTAGGTCCCCATCGCGACGATATGGAAATTTTTTTGAATGGACGTCCTATCCATGCCTTCGGTTCCCAGGGTCAACAGCGCACTGCCGTTCTTGCCCTCAAACTGGCATCTTCAGAAGTTTATGTCCATCATCATGGGGAATATCCGGCTCTTATCCTGGACGATGTAACCTCAGAGTTGGATCCTTCTCGAAACGAAAGGCTCCTGGGGTATTTAAAAAATAATTTTCAGGTCTTTCTAAGCTCTACCGCGAAGCTTCCCTACCTGGAGAACATGAATTCCTGCATATTTTTTGAACTCTCTCCCTAAGTACTATGTACCTGCATATCGGGATGAATATCTACATCTGGGCTCGCCGGATTGTTGGAATCTTTAACTCAGAGCTTTATAAGAAGAGCCCGGCATTTCGAACCTTTTTGGAAGAAGCCAAAGTGGTCGATAACGGCTTAACCCTCGATCAGGTTAAGTCATTTATATTAACGGATTCCAATGTTGTTTATTGGTCCAATGTTCATAGCCGAACCCTTCGACAGCGCTGTAGAAGAGGATTAATAGATAACCTTGGTTTACAAGAGCCTCCAAAGCCTCCCTCACACTAGCTTCCCGTATGAAAAAACTAGCCGAATGCCGGCATTTCGTATAGCCTGCTGGACTTCAGGTCGGGCCCGGTAGCAAAAGCATACAGGAAATACCTCGCCTACCAGATGATTTCGTGCACGTCTTACCTGTTCAATAAACCTTTCTACCTCCCTTAAAGTCAGGTTATGTTTTGCCTCTCCAACTATCCAGATCTTCCTCTCTGGTCTTACCGGGTCGGTAGCGGTTCCAAATATATTTACCTCCTCTGGCTCGCCATTCCATGTTTGCCAGGATCGCTCCAACACACTTACCTGCCAGCCAAATTCACGTTTCAATACATCGTGTAGTACAATATAGGCTATATCCTCGATATCTCCACCCACCGTTTCGCTCAATCCACCAACCTGTTTATGGAGGGCATCAATAGCAATAACCAGCCGCTCCACAGCCAATTCCAATCTGCTGACCCGTTCTTCAACTCCACTGAGTCTTTCTTCACTACGGCGTTGGGCTTCGGCCAGTTGTTCAACGGCTAACTCCAGTCTGCTAAGTCTTTCTTCACTGCGGCGTTGGGCTTCGGCCAGTTGTTCAACGGCTAACTCCAGTCTGCTAAGTCTTTCTTCACTGCGGCGTTGGGCTTCGGCCAGTTGTTCAACGGCCAATTCCAATCTGCCGACCCGTTCTTCAACTCCACTGAGTCTTTCTTCACTGCGGCGTTGGGCTTCGGCCAGTTGTTCAACGGCTAACTCCAGTCTGCTAAGTCTTTCTTCACTGCGGCGTTGGGCTTCGGCCAGT
>JAUQPW010000067.1:1861-30878 GCA_030550175.1 bacterium | reverse complement strand
GCTAACTCTTGATTATATGGTTTCCAGATAACACACTCCGGGCCGCTTTCTGTCGGCCTAAGACATCCGTGTGTGTGCGTTGTTAAGTTCTCTGTTGCCAATGATGTGACCCTGTTTCTCAAACGTCTTCGGGGTGTTATATGGTTTCCGTATAAGACACCATTGTTTTCCTGACTACAAGGCATCAACCGGACTCCGAATGCCTTTCCCGCCGCGGTTCAGTACGTGTGTATAGATCATCATGGTTTTCACATCCTTATGCCCCAGCAACTCCTGCACGGTGCGGATGTCATACCCGTCGGCCAGAAGGTGCGTGGCGAAGGAATGACGGAACGTGTGGCAGGTCGCTCGCTTGGTCAGTCCGGCGTCCCTGACCGCTTGCGTCACGGCCTTCTGCACAATGAATTCATCAACGTGATGTCGCCCTTACTGTCCCGTTTTGGGATTTGCCCATCGGTGCTCTTGCGGGAAGACCCATTGCCAGCGCCAGTCGGCAGCGGCGTTGGGGTATTTGCGGTCGAGGGCGTCAGGCATCTGGACACGTCCCCACCCATCCTGCATATCCTTTTCATGGATCGCTTTGACCTCTCGCAGATGGTTCTGAAGCGGCGTCTTGAGCGATTCGGGCAGCATCGTCACGCGGTCCTTTGCGCCTTTGCCATCTCGAACTGTGATCTCGCTGCGGGCAAAGTCAATGTCCTGCACCCGAAGCCACAGGCATTCCATCAGCCGGAGACCTGCACCGTACATGAGCGAGGCCATCAGCCACTTGTCGCCGTGAAGCTGGCCCAGAACCGCCTTCACCTCCTCGCACGTCAGGACGACGGGTAATAGGATCGCTCGCCGGTGCCCTGACCTTCCATATTGTTTTTGCTATATATATTTGACGCATTGTGTTCCATACCTAAATTCTTGTCAAGTTTTTTCGACTAATTTTATTTTCTTCTTTCAGAGCTATGCTGGAGAAGCTGACGGCGGGAGTAGTATCAGTGGTGAGGATCCATGGGGTATTGCAGAAGGTAGCGGAGGAGGTGATCGAAGAAGAGAGACGGGCTTGGCCGGGGTGCTATGAAGGGGGGAAGTTGAGAGTGGGAGGGGAGAGAAGAGTCCAGGTGCTCTATGGGGAGGCCGATGGGATCTAGGTGCATCTGCAACGGGGGGATCAGAGTTTCTACGAGTTGCTGGGGGAGGTTAGCCAGTAAGGAGGAGCGTTATAGATTGGGGAAGCAAGCGGCTATACAGTCATAGTCAGAGTGTAGGACCCCCACTTCAAGAGAACACTTTCTGCTCGATATGCCTCCAACCTTACGAACACCCTTTGAGACCTGTTGATGGAACATGGTGATTCCGAAATACCCCCAGGCTGCTTATATAAAATGGCTGCGTTATTAGCAGGTCGTGGCCAAGGTCTGCGCCGTCCCCGCCGTGATCGCTTCGACACCTTCTGTGTAAAGCTGTTGGCCCTCAGCGGAGAACACAAACTCGCCAAAAACAGCCTCTCCCGTGCGCACCACCTCTTTCAACGCGGTCTATCACTGGTAATTGAGCTGATTCCAGTACCACAAGGCTGGGTGCAAGTCCGTAGGGGGTTTGGCCGCTCAGAAAGGTGGATGAAACAAGGGTGTTCTGATACTGGTCGCCCTGCCGCTCCAGGAAACCCAAAGCGACCATGGCGTCGGAGGGGATGCGGAGCGTGCGACGCGGGATGCCTGTGCGTTACGCTAAGTGTCCAGCGTGGCGGGTGATGCTGCCAGTGTCCCAAAGAGGTGCTTCGCCACCATGAAGCCATTCGCGACCTGAAAGATCGGATCAGGCGTAACTTCCATCATGGGAGATCTCCTTTCACCTCCTGGCACGTTAAAGGGTAAGAAACATGGAGCCACCGCTTTTCATCGCTTTATAGAATCGAGACGCAATGCGAATAAACCGCGGATTCCGATCGAGATAGGCATCACTGTAGAGACTAAGATCGTCTGATTTGTCCCTGAAGTTACCAGGGGTGAAGTACAAGCAGAGGACAATGTCGTAGAACTCATCCTCGAGTTCTACCTCAGCCGCATCTCCCACAAAGACCTGTGCGTTGGTTATGCTCTCTTTTTGCCAGAGAGCTCGTGCGGTCTCGGCAATTGCGGGCAAGATCTCAAAGCCATGATACAAAAGAGAGGACGGCGAGAACATCACGGCATGATAGCCATTGCCGCATCCAATGTCCGCAATTTTGTAAGGACCGTGCCGGAGTCGTTCGCTGAGTATCCAGTCTTGCTTCTCCCGAGCCTGTCTTATAGGTTCAGGACAATAGGACGACTCGAGTGCTCGCTTTACGGCTTCGTTTTCAGAGTCCCACGATGGGTTATCCATACATTCCTCACAATATGTCTACATCTGTCGGGGCATGGTTGTTCCATACCACCGACCAGCCTGGTGAAATCTACATTTACGGGCGGCGATCCGCTGCAACAGTGGGTTTCCCTTCAAGTACCCCCCCGCGCTCTCCACGTCAACTGCAAGCCTGGTTAGCCAATCCTTCCCCCTTTGACCTGTCCCAGCTATGGCCAAGATCATTCCCCCACTCTATCTCCTTCCCCTTCAGCAACGACTCAGTATCTGAGCACGCAAACCTCTCCCTAACCCCGCCGGTAGTTATATTCGATACCTCCCTCACGCTGTTGCGCCTCAGTGAACCAGACGTTGAAGTCGCTGCTGGGCGAGGACGCCTTTTGAAAGTAGACCACCTAATCGCCGTAAACATGGCCAAACAGCCGTCTCACACCAAACATTTCTATCTTAGACGCCTAATTTTGGTCAACTAATTTTTTACCTGCCCCATAATACCCGTGGGAGAAATTAAGGCAAAAATAGAACCCTTTTATACCACACTACCACCTACAAAGCAGCCCCTCCCTTCCCTCCCCGCATGCAGGAAGGGTTAGGGCGGGGTAGTCCCTACTCTATGTCCCATTTCAATACCGATTAGGTATTCTAGTTATTTAGAACCGTTTACTTATTTTTGTCTCAAGGGTTAAGCAGTCAAAAGGGTATCAAGAGTTTTAAAGTAAAAGTATGACTTTCTGGCATGGATTACCGGAATCCCTCGTCTTCTGGCTTCTGATTTAAGGCGATAGACCAGGTTGTGATTAACAAAATCACAAAGAAGAATAATGACTTTAATTCCCTCTGGAATTTTTTTCGAACCTCTTCGTGGCTCCGTCCCTTCCAATGAAGGATCTGCTTAATCCCTACGTCCTGTAAATTCTCTTTAAGAGATCCCAGATGATCTGCTCCTACGACTAAAACCTTCATTTTGTCTCCTTTTCCGAAAACCCGTCCCTACCTGTAAATCACAAAAGTTAATTTCTGATAGCTGCAATAACTTGCTCCAGAATAGATCTTTCTAAGGGTTTATCCAGACAATCAAAGGCTCCTCGAGCCCGGGCTTTAATAAATACCTCCACTCCTACCTGTGGGGCGATGAGTACAACTTTGGCTTGAGATTCAAAACGTCGAACAAGATCTAAAATTTTCATTCCCTCGAACTCCGGAAATCCAAGCTCGCTGATAACTAAAGAGAAAGCTTCCTTGCTGAAAAGCTGGGCAGCTTCATATGCCTGCGCCACTCCTTTGACCTGATAACCATACTCATTCAGCATTTCTTCTAAAAATTTTCGATCGTCGGGATCGGAATTTATAACCAGGGCCTTACTTAACCTATCTATTTGCTCCATGATGATACCTCCCTGCATAATGGGGATAAGGGATTTATAAATATCCAAGATCGTTACTTCCAGAATACGCAAAGCTGGTACCATCTAAACTAAAGGAGAGGCTTTGAGAGATATCCACTTTAAAAACAAATATTTAGAATGAAGCCGTTAGATTTGAGCCGTCTTCAAACAAGAGTAGATTTTGGGCAAATTCGAGAAAAGGTGATTAAAATCCATACAATTCAATTAATTTCTATGTTGAATATTCCTGTTAAAAAACAAAACTCCCTAGACAAAAAACCTCTTTGTCTTTATTCTTTAGTAACAAGAAAGCACATGGTTTGTAAAACTTCCCCTTTTCAGAAATGGGTTGATAGGTATAGAGAGGAACCCGAAACAACCAAAAATGTAAATATGAACCTAATAACAAAAAGGAGCATTTTCCTCCTCTTTTTCGTAAATTTACTTTTTGTCCGAAACGAAGTTTTCAGTGCCTCCGAAGATACTTCCGATCTGCAGACCGAAGCGGAGCAACAACGTCTTCAAAAGCTTCAAAACATCCAGCCTCCCAATCAGAGCAGCATGGAACGAGGGCTTGTCTGGTTAGAAGATTATTTTCTTGAAGGAGTGCTCCCCAATTATAAAGGATTTACCCCTTAAGTAGGAACCATTACATCGGGTTCCAGTATCGCTTTTGGAGGACTTTACTGGAAGCCCAATATCGGCAGCTCGATTATCGACCTTCAAATTTCCAGTGGCTATTCGATCCTGGGTTATCAGGAATATGAATTGCAAATCGGAAGGGTTACCCAAAACCGACCCCCTTCTTAGAGTTCCCTTATTTTATCGGGGATATCTTCCAATTTGGTGATATTCGACAGGAAGATCGAGATTTTTTCCTTTACGCAGATCTGAATTACCGCAATTTTCCTCAGCAAGATTTTTTTGGTATTGGTCCGAACTCCCTGGAAGACACCCGAACCGATTATAAACTGGAAGGAGCCACCTATGATGCCGTCGTAGGTTATCAGTTTAGCCGTTGGCTCCGTACCAGTCTGCGGGTAGGGTTTATACAGGTAAATATCGATCAGGGGACCGATGAGACCATTCCGGCCACACAAGTGGAGTCCGATTTAAAGCACCGAGTTCGGTCATCTTCCGTCGTAGGAATTGAAAGGGAAAACTAAAATTTATTTTAGTCAGGCCGATGAGATTTTTAGCTGCAGGATTAATCTCTTTGAAGTAAACGTGCGGCGGCTTGATCGACCAGCCAAAGTAACTCTCCAGGGTCTGGACGAATCAACTGGGCAGGGAGTTGTTGGGGTTCATATCTTCCTTCAAGGACCGCCTTCAAAGGCAGTGCTTTTTCCTCTCCACTCACCAGGAAGATCACACAGGCTGCATGGTTCAAGACGGGTACCGTCAAGGTCACCCGATCGGTATATAACTTTCCTACCCAGTTGGAGACGACCAGCCGTTTTTGTTCGTGTAATGCTTTTGTACAGGGAAAAAGTGAAGCGGTATGGGCATCGGACCCAAGACCCAGAAACACCAGGTCGAAACGTGGAAGTTGTCCGGTCGACAATTGAAAGAAATCCCGCAGTACCTGCTCGTATTCCTCTGCTGCTTTGCTGGCATCTGGATTCTCGCCTTTGATCCGATGGACATGGGTTGGCGGAACGGGTACTTTGGATAACATTACCTCGTTGGCCATGCGATAGTTGCTCTCTATATGATCGGGTGGGACGGGACGTTCATCCCCCCAGAAGAAGTAAATCCGGTCCCAGGGTACCTGGTTTCGAAAGGTTGCGTCATCGGCCAACAGCGAGTAAAATCCCTTGGGCGTTGAACCGCCGGACAGTACCACCGTAAATGAGCCTTTCACCTTTACCGCTTCCCTGGCCCGGTGCATAAACTCTGTAGCCGCTGCATGATATAAGGCTTCGGCATCGGTTACAATCTGAATTTTGGGTTTCATAGAAACCATGCTCCTCTTCTACCCCCCTAAAAATCTTCCTCTCCCCCTCCTATGTTGAAGCGTTTATCGATTTTTTCCTTCATGCCAGTAGAACAGCAATGATACCCGTGAGGAAGATCCCATCAAACCGACCTGCCCCTCCAATGGAAGCAATGGGGGCACCTAAACGGGGAATAACATGTAGATTAAGTAGATCAGCACCGATCAAACTCCCCAGACTTCCAGCAATATAAGCCACCGGTGGGGCATTTTGTGGAGCAAGGAGATAAGCCAGGAATGCAGCCAGCAGAGGCGGAAGAAACATGGGTACGGCTATTCCTACACCCGGTACCGGCCTGGCTATCCAATGGACTACTATTGTCATAATCAAAACGGCGATGCCGATCTGTAGCAACAGATGCAGGTTTTTAATTAAAAGATAAAGTGAAATCAGAATGGGAACAACGGCCCCTCCCACATTGATGGCAATAACCGTCCTTCCGGTGCTTACAATGGTAGGAATAACATATTGCATGCCGAAGAAATTGACCACTTTGTTTTCGATAAATTGTTCCCCGGGAATTTCCATAATGGGGATGTTGATGTAACTCCCTATCAGGGATAAAAACAGTAAAATCAAGATATACCTGGAATTAACGCCGGCCTTCTCATAAGCATAGCTGATGATTCCTATTTCGATCATGACTACAAGAACGGCCAAGACCAGAAAGAACAAAAGAATAAAGGGAATGGTAAGGGGGAAGAAATACATACCGATGGCTCCTTTTTAGAAGAGTTATCGCGGTGCCGGGTACCTTTGAAGGGTCAAGTACCTTAGCCTGGATTAACTCGGTTAAATGGGTCAATAAAATGATGGGTAATCGATGAAGATATTTTTCCATCCACGGTCATTTTAAAATTTACTCCTTCCCATCTACTTACCTCAAGCCTAAGATGTATAAAACAGGCTTTTGCTTTTTTTATACTCCTTCACCGTACAACGAAGAGGGTATTAAGAAGTAACTGCCATGTAGTAGAGGTCACTTTTTTCTGTCTGAACACCCTCCATACGCGCCAGGATAAGCTGAAAAGCCCATCCGGGGCGGACGGTTGGTAGCCTCCGATGCAAGCCGGGGGATTCAGTAATTCAGAATTTTTCAAGCTCGGTAGCGGCCTGTTAAACAGTGGGACCACGGCGCAAATCGTATTCGAACCTTAAATCTGTTTTCTATGGCTAGAAAGGAAAATATACCCGAGCCACTACGGATTCTCATTGCGGAAAACGATACGGTAATTGCTATGGATCTTCGAGAAGCCCTGGAATCCCTGGGGCATCGGGTAATCGGAGAGGCTCCAACGGGAGTGGAAGCCCTTCGATTGGCCCGAGAACTGAAACCGGATCTCCTCCTTGGTTTTCATGGGAAACCTCCGGTTGTCCGGTCAACTCACACATTAGTTTGCAGGTTGTAGTACTTTGTAAAGTTAAATTTAGATAACCATGGTGCCCTCACCCCTACACCCCTCTCCCGAAGCTTCGGGAGAGGGGTTACCTGGGAAGCTGACCTGGAGATCCACCGGCTCCCCTCTCCTGCAGCGTGGGAGAGGGGCCGGGGGTGAGGGGAAACCCCACAGAATTAACTTTACAAAGTATGGGAGCTTTAACCCTGGGATTACAAAATCTTCCCAGTATTTGCTGGACTCCTCTGGCCATTCTATGGATCGGACAAAATGAAACGGCGATTCTGTTCATTGTAGTTATGGGAGCCTTGGGTTCAATTATCATCTCCACGCAGGCGGGAGTTCAAAGTGTTTCCCCTATTTACGTACGGGCTGCAAGAACCATGGGATCCCGAGAGTTACACACCTATTTAAAGGTCAGTATTCCGGCCTCTCTTCCGGCCATTGTAACGGGTATGAAAATGGGATGGTCCTTTGCCTGGAGGTCTTTGATGGCCGGAGAAATGATTCTCTTCACCATCGGAGTTTCCGGCCTGGGTCATATTCTCCACATGGGCCGTGAACTACTGGATATGTCCCGGGTGATAGGGGTTATGCTCATTATCATTGCCATCGGGTTAATAACCGATAAGGCCCTCTTTGGCCGCTGGGAAGCCCGTATCCATGAGCGATGGGGAACTTCAAAGACTTGAGGAAGCCAATAAAAAGACTACTCAGTGAAAAAGATCTTTGTAAAAAGCCCCCCTCCGGTATGATTAAATAAGAGAAGGCACAGGAGCGGATTTTTCCCGTCGATTTTTAACGGTCCGGAGAATAAAAGTTCTCCGGCCACCCACCGATTACTCCGGCCTACCACTCCGTCCTTATCGGACTTTCCTTTATTCTTTCCATCAGTTTGCTTATTTTTTTCATTATGTTTTTTTATTCATAATAAAAAATTTTCTAAAAAAGTTTGTCAATTCTTTTTTAAAGGTATTAATTATTATCTAGCTGTTATCTGATAACAGATTTTAGTCTAAGTCTGGAATTTATACTGGGATGTTTTCTGGTATTTATCCTGAAGTCAATATGCTTTATAAAACATATTAAATTTTCCGTTAAAAAGCCCATAACGATGCAAATCAGTGCCCGATAAAAGGCAAAATAAAAAGTATCACCCACGGCCTGGTGAATTCGGAGGTTATTGTTGAGTTACCCGGTGGAACCGAAATCGTTTCGGTAATCACCAAAACTTCAGCCGAAAAGTTAGGTTTAATCGAAGACAAGGAAATCTACGTGGTTATTAAGGCAACCCATGTAATGATTGCCACAGACTGAACAAGATATTGTCTGAAGGGGGGTAACACCGGTTATGGAAGCCAGATCCGATGTCTGGATTGAAGTACAGGGTAAGGTCATTTTAAATGACAAGGTGGCCAGACTCCTAAAGGCCATTGATGAATCAGGTTCTTTAAGAAGAGCGGTAGATACCTGTGGGATGTCCTATCGAAATGCCTGGGGACTCTTGCGGGAGAGGGAAGCAGCCTCGGGAATTAAATTTGTACACATGCGGGTAGGTGGCAGGGGAGGGACCCATTGTTTTCTTACCCAGCAAGGAAAGGAGTGGCTTTCCAGGTATTTGACCTTCCGAAGAAACATAGAAAATTTTATTCAGGACGAGTTTGATAAAACCTTCAAGTGTTTGAGGCTGGCCACCACCAGTTGTTCTGTCAGTTCCGGATTATTAACGGCTTTGCTTCCACCCTTTGAGAAACGGTTTAATATCAAGGTGGATGTATTTCCCGTCGGTACAAGAAAAGCCTTAGAGTTAGCTTCTTTAGGGCAGGTGGATGCTATTTTGGTTCATACCCGGAAATTAGAAGAACAATCCCTTCCCATGGACTATGGGGTCAATCGGCGGGATATCCTGTATAGACAGTTCGTTTTAGTGGGACCACCCCAGGATCCGGCTCAAGTCCGGCAGGCCCGAACCGCTGTGGAAGCCTTCAAACGTATAGCTGACAAACAGGTCCCCTTCCTCTCCCGGGGAGATAATTCCGGTACTTACCTCAAGGAGAAAGAAATTTGGGCATTGGCCCACATAAACCCTCAAGGGGATTGGTATATAAAAACGGGAAAACAGCTATCGGAGATCCTTCAGCTAGCTCAGGAGCGAAGGGCCTATCTCCTTACGGAGCGAAACAAATTCCTGACTTTGAAAGAACTGTCTGATCTGGACCTCCTCTTTGAAGGAGATCCTATCCTCTACAATCTTTACAGTATTATGGCCGTTGACCCTGTCAAACACCCCCAGGTTAATTATGTAATGGCCATGACTTTGATCGGCTGGCTGACTTCTCAAGAACAGAAAACTATTCAACCCTTCAAGAATGAAGGATCCCGGCAATTTCTATTCTATCCAGTTCTTCTCTCTGAAGTAGAGGGTTAAAAGAAAACTGAGGAGGATTTGAACGTGAAAAAATGGAATCTTTTTTTGGTTTTTATCGACCTGAAAAATGAAAAAGTTTCAGCAAAAGCGAAGCAGCTATCTTATCTCGTCTTTTGGATAATATTCGCTGGATTCTTGATTTCCGGTAGTAGTTTTTCAAGCGAAAGCCTACAACAACCTATAACCCTGACCATTTCGGCAGCAGCCGATCTTACCTTGGCTTTTAAGGAGATCGGCAGGTTATTTGAAGAAGAAACTGGAACAAAAATTATCTTCAATTTTGGTTCAACTGGTCAATTAGCCCAACAGATCGAGCAGGGTGCACCGGTGGACTTGTTTGCCGCAGCTAACATTTCTTTTATTGATGAATTGGCGCAGAAAGGACTGATTATTCCAGAAACGAAGATGCTTTATGCTCGAGGGCGTATTACCCTTTGGACCCGGGAGAATAATCCATTACGAATTGAACGTATTGAGGATCTGACCCGCCCGGATGTTAAACGGATAGCAATAGCTAATCCCATCCATGCGCCCTACGGCATAGCAGCTCGTGAAGCGCTTCAGTCGGTAGGGATTTGGGAGATGATACATCCTAAGTTGATATTAGGCGAGAATGTACGTCAAGCCCTCCTATATGCGGAAACAGGTAATGTGGATGTGGCTATTACTGCTTTATCTCTAAGCATCCAAAGCAAAGGGCATTGGGTACTTCTTCCTCAAGACTTACATAAGCCTATTGACCAGGCCCTCGCTGTGATCAAAGGCACTTCTTATGAAGCGGTGGCCCGGCAATTCGCTACCTTTATCAATGGTCCTCAAGGACGACCTGTTATGCGTAAGTATGGTTTTATTCTGCCAGGTGAGGAGCCACTTCAATGAATTGGGATCCTTTCTTTCTTTCGCTTCAAGTAACAGCTGTGGCAACCATCTGGCTCTTTGTGGTTGGATTGGGACTGGCCCTCATTCTGGCCCGACGTCGCTTTCCTGGACAAACCATTTTAGAAACGATAATCCATCTTCCCCTAGTACTCCCACCCAGCGTGGTAGGATACTACCTCTTGTTACTGCTGGGGCGAGGGGGGCCCTTGGTTGAATGGTTGGGCGTATCTCTTCTCTTTACCTGGCCAGCCGCCTCTATTGCTTCCGCTATAGTGGGATTACCTCTGATGGTACAGTCGGCACGGGCAGCTATTGCTAGCGTAGATCCGGCTCTGGAGAATGCGGCCCGCACACTAGGTTCCTCAGAACTGGAAGTACTTTGGCGAGTTACACTGCCCTTAGCTAAACGGGGCATTTTGGCCGGTCTGATTTTAGGCTCAACCCGGGCACTGGGCGAGTTCGGTGCGACACTCATGGTAGCCGGTAACATTCCCGGTCGTACCCAGACCTTGCCTCTGGCTATTTATGATGCGGTACAGAATCGAGAGTATAGTGCAGCGAACCAAATGGTTTTCGTCATAACTATCTTAGCCTTTCTTAGCCTGTGGTGGGCCCGACGATTTGAACAGTCGCAACGACGGTCTACAATCAAACAGATAAACAATAAAAGGAGTATCTGAAAGTTGAAGATGGCGAACCCGGTGTTTCCCCATAGGGACCTTGAATAACAACCCGAAACACCTCATCTTCCGGTCTAGCTGAAGGAGAATCCTGAATTTCTAGCTGGTAAAATTTAACCTCTAAATATCATGGTCAGATGGATGGGTTCAAATAACTGTTATCGAGCTTAATTCCGCAATCCTAAGTCCTCCAGAAGAGATAATTTTTTCTCCTGAACAGATTTCAGCTCCCCTTTTTTGAGAAGATCTAAAATATCCCAATCTAAAACTTGATGAACCAGCGTTCTCCTGAGAGAGGGGTCTTTGACCTGCCGGTGTATGTTTTCCCTTAATTCTCCCAGGATTTTCAGAAAAGATTCGTACTCTTCTCCAAACTCCTTCTCCAGTTTTTCTCGAATTTTTTTAGCCAGGGCCGGACTCTTGCCGCTGGTGGAAATACTTAACAACAGATCCCCTCGCTTAACCAGGGCCGGAACAATAAAGTTACAATACTTGGGACGATCTACCACATTAACCAGGATGTTCCTTCTCGAAGCATCCCGATAAATCCGGGCATTGACCCCAGGTCGGTTTGTAGCGGCTATAACAAGGAACGCCTGGTCCAGATCTTTCTCGTCATATTTTTTTGGTAAATACGTGACCTTTTTCTGATTAATCAAATCTTTCAACCCCGAGGTTACTTCTGGACTGACGACCGTTACCGAGGCTTCACAAGCTAACAAAGAATTGACTTTATGTTCGGCTATCTCTCCCCCACCTATAACCAGGCATTTTCGACCTTTTAATTCGAGACAAATGGGATAATAAGACACTGCAAACCGTAAGGAGTAGGCCTTAGACCATGGGAAGTAACACAGGCTACTTCCCGTGCACGGTCATTGTCTACGGCCTATCCTTAAATACCTACCTCAATGTTTTCTATCCTGGCACCCTCTGAATCGATACCCAAAATGATGTGACAAAGGTGGGTATCGATGGTCAGGCGATAAGCTCCTGGATTTTTAAGGGAGAAAGAAATATTTCGGATTAACTGATTCTTTAGCGTGGTCAGCGATCGGTTGGTTTCCTGGAGAAGACTCAGGATCCTGGAACCTCTTAAAGTTTTGTGGTAAATTCGTAGAAAAACCTGTTCATCTTCACGATCGTAAACCTTCCCGATTCTACCTGTTTCAAAACCTATTTCCAGGAGTCTTTCCACATAGCCCATGAGTTCTTCCGGAACTTCTCCCTTTTCAAGGAATTCCAGGAGTGAAAGATATTTATTTCGGGTCTCTCCCTGAATCTGCCCGGTAAGGGCTTTTATTTCCCGTATAAGGAGTTCTTTTTCTTGAAGATCTATTTCCATTTAAAAGTTTTTAAGTCCTCTAAAGGGCCCAAGGTGAGTTAAAGTTGGAAAAAAACTTTAGACACTTTAAGCCTTTTCATTTATTCTTCCTCTTCTTTCAATAAAGCCTCCAGTTCGTGCTCAAATCCACCTGTGAGAAGGCTGCAATGCATACCGCACTCTTTAGGTGCATTGATTTCCCACCACCAGCGGCCTGCCCGGGGATTCTCACCGGGTTTAACAGGACGTGTGCAGGGATAGCAACCGATACTGGTATAACCTTTATCGTAAAGTTTGTTGTAGGGAACCCGATGGGTTTTGATATAATCCCAGACCTCTTCCTCCGTCCAGTCGGCCAGGGGATTGACCTTTACCACACCCCCGTGATCGTGATCCAGCTCGATTTTCCGAATATTGGTTCGGGAGGCCCATTGATCTCTTCTCAATCCGGTTATCCAGGCGTCCAACCCGGTTAAAGCCCGAAGTAAGGGACGTACCTTTCGAACTTCACAGCACATCAATCGGAGTTTAACACTTCGGTAAAAGAGGTTTACCCCATGTTTTTTAACCAACTTCTCCACCTCGTGGGTATTGGGATAGTAGACCTCTATGTTGATTCCATACTGTCCCCTTACCTCCTCCATGAGTTCATAGGTCTCCTCTGGAAGTCGACCGGTATCCAGGGTGATAACCCGTACCTCGGGGTTGATTCGCCAGGCCATATCCAGAAGAACCATCCCATCTATCTGAAAACTGGTAATCAACGCCAATCTCGGATGAAACTCCTGGAAAGCCCATCGGATGACTTCCGTTGGTTCCTGGTCGTCGAACTGAACGGCCAGTTCGCCGACTTCTAAATCGTCTAACTTTCGTCGAGGTTCTGATTGTAATAAGTTGGTCGTTTCCAATTTATTTTCCCTCCATTAAATTTTTAAGTTGTTCGTCCGGATACCTGAGACAAAATTCTTGAAAACTTATAGCCTCTTTTTCTCTCAGGTAAGCCTGATAAGCCCGGATCAACCTCTCCAGGTAGTATTTAACCTGATCTGCCGGTACTCTTCGTCCTATGGCTTTGCCGATAAGGGGTTTACTTCCCAATCCACCTCCCAGGAAGATATCATAAGCTTCCATTTTTTCTCCTTCCGGAGATCGGGCCGTAGTCCCTTGAAGACCGATATCTCCCACCCAGTGGGCCCCACAGGCATGGGGACACCCGTCCAGGTAAATCCGAAGATCATCTACTCCTTCTCCTAAGGCATTCTCCAGATGGGAAATAATCTCGGCAAGTCTTCCCTTTGTTTCGGTTACGGCAAAGTTACAATGAGGTTGTCCGGTACAGGCAATTCCGGGTCCCCGAAGCTTGCCGATTTTGAGTGTAAAACCTATTGCTTCCATTCTTTCAAGAACCCAGTTTAATCGGGATTCGGGAATATAGGTGAGAATAAAATTTTGCTCTCGGGTTAGACGAATATCTTTTCCCTCTTGCGCAACGAGCTCTGCTATCTGAATCATCTGCTCACCGGTAAGGCGCCCTGTGAACACCGGAAACCCGACATAGTAAAATCCCCCTTGTTTCTGTTCACAAATACCCAGATGGGAAGTCCGGCCAACAGATGGTTCCAGCAAGGGTAGTTCCGGAAAATCCTCCAACTTCCTTCCCAATTTGTTCTCAATGAGGTTTCGAAAGGCTTCCGGACCGTAATCATCGACCATGAACTTTAAACGCGCTTTGATAAAAGATCGGCGATAGGTCAGGTCATCTTTCCAAACGTCCAGAACGGCCCGAATCACGGGTAAAGTATCTGTCATAGGAATAAAAACCCCCAGCGGTTTTGCAATCCTGGGTACTGTTGAGAGTCCCCCTCCGACCCAAATCGTGAAGCCCAGTTGCTCCTGACCCGCTACCCTCCTTTTAACACCTACAAAGGCCTGGCAGTGAATCTCCGGAGCGTTGCATCGATAGGCACAGGCTGAAAGGGTTATTTTATGTTTTCTGGGAAGATCCGAATATTCCGGATTTCCGTCCAGGAATTGGGCAATTTCCCTTACAAGGGGCGATGCATCGAACAACTCTTGCCTATCTAATCCGGCTACCGGACACCCGGTTATATTTCTTACCACATCCCCACAGGCTCCCACCGTGGATAAACCTACTTCCTGAAGGATTTTGAAGATCTCCGGCAAGGCTTCCAGTCGAATCCAGTGGAGTTGAATATCCTGTCGGGTCGTAATTTCTCCATAACCCTTACCAAATTTCTGGGAAATCTCTCCGATAATTCTCAGTTTTTGAGGAGTCAAAATACCGTTGGGGATCTTAATGCGCATCATGAAAGTACCCATTTTAGGTTTGTCATGATACAACCCATACCACTGAAGACGAACAATGTCTTCCTCGGCGATCTCCTCGTAGCCTTTCTGGATCAGCTCGGGAAGTTCGTGAATAATCTCCAACGGCATTTTTTCCTTCTTCAACCGTTCTCGAGGATTCTTTTTGATGATTTGATCATACGTCCCTATTTCACCCATATTTTTCTCCTTGAGTTCGCTTACCCGGTTCCAGGAAGGGTTCTCCGTATCTTAAGCACAAAAGTTATCGGTCTGGAGCCCACAATTCCCTTACCTCTTTCCAGGGGGGAGCGGATTTCCAGGGTTATAAGAATCCCATTTTAAAATTTCCCATGGGATATTTTCCCCAGGTCATCCGCCGATGGGACTAAAGACCTCTAATAAAGAACCCGGGATAAACAGAAAACTTCAAGCGAAACGCTTATACCCCAACAGGGGCCGAAAATAAACTTTTTAAAGAACCGGAGTTATTTACTGCTAATGATGGTTTATCGGTGAATTTTTATGAAGGAACCCAGAACTAGCTACAACAACACATCCTACAACAACAGGGGGAGGACATGGGGGCTTGGAGGAAGGTTAAAGTGTGAGGGGAGGTTTTCACATAGGCAGGTACTACCCTTTCCTTAAGGGGAGCAAGGGAGTGGTAAGGATAGGATAAACGATCACTCCTCGAATTACTCCTCAAGGGTATTGCTCCATTGAAACGATAAATTGTAGATGGACCGATCGTCTTCATAGGTAAACCATCTTATTTAGAATCCCGGGTACTTGCAGGGTCCCAGGATCCATAAAATAAGAAGTTGCTAGATTTATATAAACACGATCCTTTAGATCGTAACGGGGGATCGACCCCTTTCAAGACCAACTGACTAGGTATTAAATATACCAGGAGATGAAAACTGTCAATAAGATTTTATCATTTTTTCAACAGTAAGCCGATTCGGTTAAGGTATTATAGCCCCAAAACTGAGAAGGCTTAACCTGTAACGTATTGGCCGGACGCCGGGTAGGGGGTTTGGGACATCATACTTATCGGGGTTGTACCTTTGTCCGGCTCCGGGCAAACAAGGTATCCAGCCAATACCCCTTTCAATCTTGAGTTGGTATAAATGCTTTTCTTCACTTCTTCTTAGGAGGGGGATAGTATTTAACCAGGTCTTTAAGGATTTTTGGAACTTCTTCGCAGGGGACATCTTTGAGGAGTAATTCCCCCCGTTTGGCTTCAGGGCCGGATCTTCCTCCCATGTAAATATGTACTGCTTCTACCACCTTTCCATCCACTTTAGTTTTGGTTCCTTCCAGTCCGATATCTGCAATCTGATGATTACCACATCCGGCCGGGCATCCCGACCAGTGGATGCGGATAGGAAATTTGGTATCTTTCAGTTCTTGTTCGAGGTATTGAGCGATCCGCAGAGAACGTTCTTTGGTTTCGATCAAGGCGTACTCACAGAACTCGATCCCGGTACAGCTAACCAACCCTCGCATAATCTCCGAGGGGTCGTACCGGAGGGTTTTGAGTAAAGGTTCTTTGATCAGATAACCTAGCCTGGCATCTGGGACATGTGGAATAATAAGATTCTGGTCGGGGGTTAGGCGGATTTCTCCGGTCCCATAATCCTCGGCCAGGCGAGCAACTCGAAGGAGATAATCGGTTTTCATACGACCCACCGGGACGTTCAAGCCGACGTAATTTAAACCGGGCTGTTTTTGACGGTAGATACCAATGTGATCACTTCGGTTGGGGCTTCGAACATCCTTTCCGGCCCTCGGCAAAGGATAACCCATCCTCTTTTCCAGTTCTTCCCGGAATCTGGCCTCACCCCGCTCCTCGATTAAGAAAGCGAGGCGGTTCTTGGTCCGAGCCTCCCGGGAACCGTAATCCCGGTAGATAAGTGCAATCTGGGCGCAGACGTGGGCGGCTTCTTCAGGGCGGACCCACACATCCAGGGGGGAAGCACTTCGAAATCCTCCGGACCCCATCTTACCCCCGACCAGCACGTTAAAACCTATTTCGTGGGCCCCCTCTGGATCTCGAATAGCCGGGACCAGACCGATATCCTGGCTCTCTGCAGGTGTGCAATTCTCAGGACATCCCGTTATGACCACATTAAATTTGCGGGGAAGGTTGGAGAAGTCTTTATTTCCCACAAAAATATCGGTGAACTGCTTTACAATGGGAGAAGCATCCAGGAGTTCTCCGGGAGTTAGCCCTGCCACCGGGCACCCCATGACATTTCGTATGTTATCCATACCGGTTTGAAGGGTGGAAAGTCCGACCGATTTGAGGCGATCCAAAATCTCCGGAATATTTTCGATGCGAATTCCCCGAAGCTGAATCTGCTGTCGGGTAGTGATATCGGCAAACCCCTGGCCTAGGCTTCCGGTTATATCGGCAATGGTTCTGATCTGGGCAGAATGGGTTATTCCATTGGGAATTCGGATCCGGATCATGAAATAACCGGGAGTATGCTTTCGGAAGAAAATCCCATACCATTTCATCAGGGTTTTATCTTCTTCGGTGATGGCTTCCCATCCCTCCTTAGCATACCGGTAGATATCATTAAGGACATCTAATCCATCTTTAGCCTGTTTATACTCTTCGATTTTATTCATAACAAAGGAGAATAAGGAATAGACAGAATTTACAGGATTTTTTCTGTTCCTCCTGCTATTCTTTATTTTCTGGTTCTATATTTCGGATCCGCACGGCACAAAACTTCAACTCGGGTTGTCGAGAAACCGAATCTCTGGCCCGTAAGGTTAAATTATTGGCAGCCTTGTAATAACCTTTGAGTCGCCCCCAGTGAAAGGGCATAAAGCAGGTTCCCGGACGAATTTCCTCGGTAACCCGGGCCTGGGCAATGATTTTCCCCCGACGGGAGCTGACCTCTACGAAGTTTCCATCCCGGATCCCCAGACGAGAGGCATCGGCTCGATTGATCTCTATGAAGGGCTCTCGACAGAGTTTAATCAGGTTTTCTACCTGTCTGGTTCGGGTCATGGTATGCCATTGGCTCTTAATACGCCCGGTAGTTAGCACCAGGGGGTAATCCCGATCGGGCAGTTCGTAAGGAAGTCGATATTCAACCGGGATAAACTTCGCCTTACCGGTTGGGGTTAGGAATCTGTGATCGGTGTAAAGTCGTTCAGTTCCCGGGTGATCAGGCGTGGGGCAGGGCCATTGAAGAGGGGTTTCCTTCAAACGAGCGTAGGTTATCCCGGTCATATCGATGGGGGTACCCTGGGTGCAGCGTTTAAATTCTTCAAAGATCTCCTCAGCAGACCGGTAATTAAATGCGTCTTTGAACCCTACCTCCCTGGCGAGTCGGCAGAGAATTTCCCAATCTGGCAGAGCTTCACCAGGAGGTTCCACGGCCCTGGCCAGATAAGTCACCCGTCGTTCGGAGTAGGAACCGACAGCCTGTTTAAAAAAACCCAACATAGAGGGAAGGAAAAATCCTCCCAGACCTCCTGCAGCGCCTACAATTCCTGTAATGACGCCAATTTCTGAGTAAAACCGTTGAGGAACCAACTGAAATACGGAACCATTTCCCATACCTAAACCCATTAAACTCAGGAAGAGAAGTAGCGTTGCTATGGGAAGAGGGGGAAGCAGACCCATCAGAAAGGTAAAAAAAGACCAAAATCCTGGTCTATATAAACGCCTAAAGCTCCAATCAGAATCCAAATCATGAAATGAACATCAAAATATAAAAAACTGCTGATTAAAGTAGGTAAATGACCGCACCGGATAAATCCCCTTAAACTCATAAATAGTTGAACACCCGGTAGGAGCAGAGAATCTGCCAGAACGAATTAGGCTTGACAGAGAAGGCAGGCTAAGTTATGGTAGGATTAACCTGTTTCTCTGCCGTCTACAGGGAGCAGGCCAGCTGGTGGTTCTAGTCGTCCCGCTCAAGTTCGTCTAGAACACCAGCGCCCTTGGCTTTATCAAAACTGTTCTCTGTTTTATTAAACTATTACCCTCTAACCAGCTGGTAGTTTGCAGAACTCATACCATGAAAAGTGCTGAGTCGACCTGTCTGGTTTAACTCTTTAAAAATTTAACAGATAGCTTAAGATTTCCCTTTCCGTGAAGACCCTAAAGAAGGAAAAAGTATTGCTGTAAAAATGAACACTTTTGACCCAGGTGATGACTCTTTATTAGACAGGGGATTTGTAAGAAGCACTTAAGCAGAGCGAGGAAAGAGCCTGAACCTAGGGAGATTCCTACGTCGATGAGAGGTATGGGAAATTATCAGGTCGTTTCCCGAGGCATCCTGAGGCAGCAGAACGAATATCTGGTTATTCGCCCGGTTTTCAAAAAGACTTGAAGGCCCTCCAAATTATAAAACCGACAAATTTAATATTCCTTTCATTCTTTTCTTATACTTTTTTAATAATTAAATCCTATCCTTAATTCTCGTAAAGATACGCAAGATATTCTTTTGGATTAAAGGTTCTGATTAGTACATCAACAACTTTTTTATCATGGATTGTATGGTTTTATGTTATTCGACTATTTTTAGTATTTTTCGGTTGACTACTTAAAGAATATGTGCATAGAATAGATCTCACAAAAATTCTTCTGACCGATTCTTAATTTATCCCTATCTTAACTCATGGCTTCATATTATAAGTCATTTAAACCTAGGGGTAGGGGTAAAGGTAGTGGGTAGTCCCGGTAAAAACAAGGAGGTGTTACCATGTCAGAAACAGATCATTTTCCCAAGGCTTTGGTCATAGACTCGGATCCCCGTAGCCGAAAAAACCTGGAGGAAATGTTGAATGAACAGGGTTATCAGGTAAGGGGAGTTGGAGGAATAGCTGAAGCGACCCGGCTTTTTAAGGATGAGAATTTTTCTTTGGTCATTAGTGAACTCAGGTTTCCGGGATCAGATGAAGCGCAAATTTTAGAATTTGTTCAACGTTTAAGATCCAAAGCCAAAGTGGTTTTAATTACCCCTAATTTAGGGGCGGAAATGTACATCAAAGCTCGAGCTTATGGAGCCTTCGATTGTATCGACAAATCTTTAGAGAGATCGGCTTTAATGGAAGTTATTAAACTAGAAAACTGGGACCTTTCTCATACTTTGTGATTTCCATTTTTATCTAATTTTTCATTACAAACCTCCTTGTCCAAGTTGCGAAAAAATCGAAATACTTTCACCTTGTACAAAATATTTTCCAAAAATATTTGTTTCTAAGGCATTAGAAACTTTTATTTTTAAATAAAAGTCATTTAGGTATTGAGAACTATGAGTTTGACCCGTCTTCGTGTAGACATTGAAAAACGTTTGGGAAGTTTTCATCTCCAGGTTCAACTAGATGTGAACGCAGAAATTTTGGTATTATTTGGTCCTTCCGGTGCTGGTAAGACGCAAACCCTCTATGCCATTGCTGGGTTGATGACTCCCGATGCCGGGGAAATTACGCTAGATGATAAACCTTTCTTCCGCAAGCATCGTAATGGACCAGCGCTTAATTTACCGGCACGAAAGCGAAAAGTTGGTTTTGTATTTCAGCATTATGCTCTCTTTCCACATTTGACAGCCCTGGAGAACGTAGCCTATAGCTTATGGCGACAACAAGATGCACGAGAGCAGGCTTTGGCCTTGCTGGAGCGGATGCATCTAACCCATGTGGCTCAACATTACCCCCATGAAATGTCAGGAGGACAGCAGCAACGGGTAGCTATCGCCAGAGCCTTAGCTTCTAAACCCCAGGTATTACTTCTGGATGAACCGTTTTCGGCTGTAGATATTTCCATACGAGAACGATTACATCAAGATCTACGAACTTTACAAGCCGAGTTAAACCTTGCGGTGATTTGTGTAACCCATAATTTAGATGATGCCTTTGCAGTAGGACATCGCTTAGCGGTCATGCAGGAGGGGCGGGTAACCCAAATGGGACCGATTGAAACTGTCTTCCGCCAACCAGCAAGCCCGAAAGTCTTAGAAATCTTGGGAATACGGAATTCTTTTCATGCTCGTGTGGTAGAAGTAACACCTACTGGACTCACGTTAGATTGGGATGGCCTACGTTTGGAAACTCCGCCTCAATCAGCAAGTATTGGAGAGATGGTAACGGCCTATATTCGTCCTGAGGATATCAAGGTGATTTACCCAGACCGCCCCTTGATGAGTGCGGTAAGCCACAATCAAGTCATGGGAAGGATTATCGGTAAGCAATCCAACTCCAATTTTCAAACCTTGCGGGTAATCCTTGTGAACCACCATGAGGTCGAAATACGATTTCCCTCTTATGCTTATACACCTCTTTCTTTGATACCGGGTGCAGAAGTGAAATTATCTCTTCGCAAAGAGGGATTGATCATTTTGCATCCTACCTATCCTCCTCGCCCCAAATTAAACCCTTCCTGAATTGTCAGCTTATTAAGCAGGCATCTGGCATCCTTGCCTAAAAAGCCGGCATTTTCATCATGGGGGAATTTTACCTCTTTTCCCAGAACCTTATAAATTACAATACCTTATACAGGCGTTTAACCAATCACACTGTGGTATTCCCTTTGCTTTTATACTTTCAGAGGTTTTAGAAGATTTCAACATATAAAGATCGGTAAGGACTATGTACGACATCCAAACTCTTACAAACAGGAAGCAAACAGGTGAAATATTGTTCCAGATTAAAGACCTGAGTCTTACCCTGTATAGTCAGGGAAAACTGGCCCGTATTTTAAATAACGTGAGTCTTCATATTAAAGAATCGGAAGTTGTGGGATTGATAGGAGAAACTGGCAGTGGGAAGTCGTTAACAGCGCTCACAGCACTTCGTTTACTTCCGCCTTCGATATCGGCTTCTGTGGAAGGAGAAGTGTTTTTTGAGGGAAGAAATTTACTTACGGAGGATGAGGATTATCTTCGAACCATCCGGGGGAGCGGGATTTGTATCATTTTCCAGGATCCGATGAGTTATTTAAATCCTGTTTTGACGGTGGGGAGACAACTGGTGGATGTTATTCTGGCCCATAATCTTTTGGGAGAAAGTTCTCGGCGATTTCCTTTATACAAAGGGGATTTACGAAAAAAAGCTACTACCCATGCCCTTCAAATACTCAAGGATGTTCGGATTCCCAGACAGGAAATGATCTTGAGAAGCTATCCCCATGAACTAAGTGGTGGGATGGGGCAAAGGGTTTTGATTGCCATGGCGCTCTTATGTAATCCCCAATTGATCATTGCCGATGAACCTACGGCTTCCCTGGATGTGACCCTACAAGCCCAGACTCTTAGACTTTTGAAACAGATGGTTCAGGAACGTAAGACGGCTTTACTCCTCATATCCCATGATCTGGGGATTATCCGCTCTATGTGCCATCGGGTTTATGTCATGTATGCAGGGGAAATCGTAGAGTCTGGGGATGTTGAAACGGTGATCCATAAGCCTGCGCATCCCTATACCCAAAAACTTATCGATGCCATTCCGGGTCGTAGGTTGGATAAAAGGCTAACCGGTCTAGAAGGAACGGTTTGTGATTTTACAGAACCTCCTGCAGGATGCCGCTTTGAACCAAGGTGTTCAAGTAGAATGCTTGCCTGTAAGTTGGAAAAACCTATTCTCATCGAGCTTGAACCCAACCATCAAGTAAGTTGTTTCCTCTATGAAAACCGAAACCATCTCGAATAAGAACTCAGAGCGATTAGAAGTTCCTGAAGTCCCTTTGCTGAAAGTAGTGAATTTAAAAACCTATTTTCCCTTGAAGTCAGGATTATTTCGCCAAAAGGCCTATATAAAAGCTGTGGATGGAGTCAGCTTTCAACTCCTTTGTGGAGAAACGCTGGGGATTGTGGGGGAATCCGGTTCGGGTAAAACAACGTTGATTAAGACGATTGTCAGGCTATTGGACCCCACAGAAGGACAGATCCTGCTCAATGGAGAGGATATTGCCCGATTATCTTACGAAGAGATGAGGCCTCGTAGACGACACATTCAGATGGTCTTTCAGGATCCTTATTCGTCTTTGAATCCCCGTTTTACCGTTGGGCAGATTATCGGAGAACCCCTCCTGATTCAGCATAATCTTTCGGAGGAAAAACGGATCGAGGAAGTGATCAGGCTTTTGGATCTAGTTGGGTTAAATGCAAGTTACATGGAACGATTCCCTTATGAATTAAGCGGTGGGCAACGTCAACGGGTAGGCTTAGCCCGGGCTTTGGCATTAAAACCCAAATTACTTCTTCTGGATGAGGTTACCTCGGCCCTGGACGTATCTACCCAGGCAAATATTTTAAACCTCCTTAAAGACCTTCAACAAAGGCTTTCATTAGCTTATGTGATGGTTTCCCATGACCTCGGAGTCATCGGATACTGCTGTAACTGGGTTGCTGTGATGTACCGGGGACGAATTGTAGAATTGGCCAAGACCCAAGATATTTTTGCCTCTCCCCAACACCCTTATACGAGACTTCTTCTCTCCTGTATCCCCGGTTCGGATACCTTTCCATTAGAAGGCAAGATAGACCATAAAACCACTGGGTTCCCTGGCGATTCGCATACCTGGGCAGGTTGTATCTTTTATTCCCGTTGCAGGGAGCGCAAGGAAATCTGTCAGGAAGTACAGCCTGAGGAACGTTACCTCTCTAGGGAGCATAGGGTATCCTGTCATTTGTAGTAAGACTTGATCCGGTCAGAGTCAGATCCCTCTGCTATCTGGAAATCCTAGGAAGCATTCAATTCAATCTATGCTTTTAACTTTTTTAATTAAAAGGTTTTTAGGGATGCTCATAACCTTGATTGGAGCACTGACCCTAACGTTTTTTCTGACTCAGGTCATCCCGGGAGATGCCGCCATTATGAAGGTGGGTCAGTTTGCAGACCCCACAGCCATAGCTAATATGCGGAAATTGATGGGGCTGGATGAGCCTCTCCACCGACAATACTTAATTTATTTAAAAAATATCCTGCGAGGAGAATTGGGTCATTCTTGGAAGACAGGAAACGAGGTCGTAGAAGATCTTAAAATTCGTCTTCCGGCCACACTGGAGCTGGTCTTTTGGGCTATGCTTTCTTCCTTTTTTTTAGGTTTAGTTTGGGGAGTTGTCAGTGCCTTTCGTAAAGGAGGAGTGGCAGATATTGCCGCTCAGATATTCGGAATCGTGGGCGGAGCCATCCCTATTTTTTGGTTGGCCTTGATGGGGGTCTATGTTTTCTACTTTCTTCTCCATATCACCCCGGCACCCACCGGACGCCTGGGTATCTTAGATGAACCTCCTTCTCCGATTACCGGGTTTTACGTCCTGGATAGCCTTCTGGAAGGAGATTTTGACCTGCTCCTCAAGAGCCTTCACTACCTGATTTTGCCGGTCCTGTGCCTGGATATATTACTCATCCCTCCCATTTCCCGCATGGTTTATACCTCTGTTTTAAATGTTTTATCCTCAAATTATATTCGAACGGCCAAAGCCTACGGACTCTCAGAACGTCTTATCCGCTACCGATACGCCCTCAGAAATGCTCTGATTCCGGTTATAACCCTTTGCGGTCAATTATTTGCCCACCTCATTGGAGGAATCGTACTGGTCGAAGTCGTGTTTGCCTGGAATGGTATTGGGCGTTATGCTGTAAACAGCCTGCAGGTTGCCGATCTGGCCCCGGTTCGTGCGTTTATTCTCGTGGTTATCGTCTGTTCCCTCCTCGTAAATTTTATCATAGATCTTATCTACTTTTATCTGGACCCCCGAATAAAGGGATAAGGAATAGGACCCTACTTCCGGTTTTATAGTCCCCTTTGTTTTGAGATTTCCCCCTACCTTCCCAGAGAAAGATTCCAGAAACGCACACAAAATAAGCGAATAATCCGTGGATTGTACAGAAAATTGGCATTCTTGATCGATCTGTCTTTCTGCTTTTTATCCCTTAATTTCTTATTTTGTAAAGAGTTAGTTAAATTTCACCCGGGATGGTATAGGCCTTGCTCCTTTATATAGTCGGTATATTCAGTAATCCGGAGAAGTGGATGGTTCTTGCCACACAGGTATAGGGAGGTGTAAGTAAGTCCAATCCACCTTATAAAAAGGAGTTAGAAGATGACGAAAGACAGAGCTCAAAATCACCTTATGGAAGCGGATACGGTCAATCTTACCCTTGACCGGCGTTCCTTTCTAAAGCTTGTGGGGGCTACAGGAAGTTTGATGGCGGTAGGGGATTTACTAACCGGATGGGAGAAGGTTGGAGAAGCCGCTGGTAAAAAAGTAACCCTTACGGTGGCTTTCCCTGCGGATATTGCTTCTTTACTCCCGGATGTCTGGGCGGGAATGACCGAACATGTCATTAAGCGTACCATTTACGATTGTCTGCTCCATTACCAGACTAAAGAGGTCAATGGGAAACTCTATTATGACAATGATCGTTACGATATGCTCATTGCCAGTGACCTTAAGGTTTCTGAGGATCGCAAAACCCTTACGTGGACCATTCGGGATGGATGGACCTTCTCCAATGGAAAGAAGATCGATGCTTATGCCTGCGAGAAGTGCTTCCGATGGTACTTTAAGCGAGATAGCATCGGGGCTGCCCAGATGAAGGTCGATGGAATTACCCGGCTGGAGGATGTATATGCTGTGGATGCAAGAACCCTGGTTCACCAGCTTACCTATCCAGCTCCTTGGGGGGCCATTGCCAATTATATTCAACTGCTCAGTATCGTGGACGTAGATGAAATTATGAAACATGCCACCGAGAGCGATCCCTATGGGGTAAAGTGGTTGGAACGGGAAACGGTATGTTCAGGTCCTTACAAAATAGAGAAGTGGATAACAGGAGATCAATTCGTGGTTACCGCACGGGAAGATTACTATAAGGGCAAGCCGAAAATAGACCGGATTATTTTTAAAATTATCCCGGACCCTTCAACCCGTTACATGATGGCCCAAAGGGGCGAACTGGATATACCGGCCAATCTGGATATGAAGGATCTGGAAATTTTGAAAAAGGATCCCAATTTCCTGGTCGAAGGGTATGAAACCCTGGATTGGTGGTACCTGGGTATGAATTGGAAAACGCCTCCTTTCGAGGATTTAAACGTTCGCAAAGCCATTGCCCATGCCATTCCCTACGAGGAAATCATCAACACGGTCTGGTACAATTTTGCCACCCGTCTCAAGAGCTGCTATCCCATTCCGGTACCCGGGTATGATCCAACCCTATGGCCTTACGAATACGATCTGGATAAAGCGAAAGAATATCTCAGTCAGTCGAGTCGTCCTAAAGGATTTGAGGTGGAGATGGCGGTGGATAACGATAACATCAATGAAGAACGGACGGCTATTATGATCCAGGATGCCCTCAAAAAAATTGGAATCAATGTAAGTATCCAGAAAATGACGGCTGCTAAAAAATGGGAATCCCTGATTGCCAGGAAAATTGACTTCGCCGTGGCGGCTTTTATGCCCTGGATTGCCGATGGGGGCTATCATACCCACTGGAATCTACTGGAAGATAGTTTTGCTAATTTTTTTAATTATAAAAATCCCGAAGCCGATAAAATTGCTAAAGAGTTTATCTATATGGATCCCAAAGATCCCCGACGCATTGAACTTATGAAGAAGCATCAAACCCTGTTGATTAATGACGTCCATGCCGTTTATCTCTTTGCCCCTCAGTGGATTTATCCCCACCGGAAGAACCTGAAGGGATTTGTTTACTTTCCGGATTCTATGCCTCGATTCAGTCTGATGGAGAAAACCAACGATTTAGGCTAAAAGCAGCAGGTAAGGGGCAGGAAGTGGAGTAAAAAACTGCCCATTGCTTCTGTTTTCTGAACTTTTAATGGCTATTGAAAGGGAGAGTCTTTTTCAGATCGAAGAAATTTCGTGGCAAAGGGTGCAAAGTCCCCTTCGAAGGCTAGGGGTATTTCTGGGATTGACCCACAATCGACGTATCCAAATCGGTCTGATTTTAATTACGTTCTGGATCCTGGTGGCCCTTCTGGCCCCTTTCCTAGCTCCCCATAGTCCAGAAGAGGTTTTTCAGGGAGACAAACGACTTAAACCCCTGGATAAATATTGGCTTGGAACAGATCAATTTGGACGTGACCTTCTCAGCCGAATATTATACGGAGCGAAATATGAGTTACTCATTGGGATTATTTCAACAACCGGAGCGGTGGTTGTGGGAATCAGTCTGGGAGCTATAGCCGGATTTTATGGAGGGGGGTTGGATCAGGTGATCATGCGGGTCATGGATCTTCTCTTTGCCTTTCCCAGTTTTATCCTGGCCTTGATATTCTCAGGAGTCCTGGGCTCTGGGGTAGTAAACCTCATCTTGTCGCTAATTCTGGTCTCCATTCCCATTTATGCCAGACTTATTCGAGGGGAAATCCTGCAGCAGAAAAGACGCCAGTACGCCGATGCAGCAGTCGTTACGGGGTGTTCTAAAAATCGGGTACTGGTTCATCATCTCCTGCTTAATAGTTTGAATCCTGTAATTACCCAACTTCCTCTGACTATTTCCTGGGTAATTCTTACAGCCGCCGGAATCAGCTATGTAGGTTTCGGCATCCAACCGCCGGCCCCGGAATGGGGACTCATGATCAATGAAGGGAGTAATTATATTGTTTCCGGGGATTGGTGGATTTCCTTCTTCCCGGGAATAGCCTTATTTACCCTCTTGTTAGGTTTTTCTCTGTTGGGGGATGGACTTAATGAAAGCCTATACGCCCGAGGCTAAAACCCGTAAACTAAAAAGTGTACCGGGGACTATGAATTCTAAACCATTGTTTAGGATTCATGGCCCTTGAGTCGGTAGATCATGATACCTAAAAAAGGAAAACCTCTACTTTGGGAAGAACTTTCTTGGACAGAGGTTCAAGAACTTACTAAAACAATGAAAATGGCCATTTTACCCTGTGGAGCGATTGAACAACATGGCCCACACCTCCCATTGTGTGTGGATACCCTGGATGTCTATGAGGTAGCCAAACGAATTTCAGCGGCAACCGGAGTACCCGTCTTACAACCTTTTTGGTATGGGGTTTCCCAACGCCATGGAGACTTCCCCGGAACCATTGCCTTCAGACCGGAAACCTTTATGATGGCTGTTTTGGATATTGCCCACTGGCTTTATAAAGCTGGAATACGTAAACTGCTCCTGCTGAACGGACATATGTGGAATATCGGCTCTTTACAGGCTGTTCGGGATAAAATTCTAGACGAATTCCCCCGGGATATGCGGGTCCGCTTTATGAATTGGTGGGAAGTCTCCGAACGGGTTCGTAATAAAGCCTCCGAAGATAACCCGGAAGATCCCACATGGATCCATGCTAATATTGCCGAGACTTCCTGTGTATTGGCCATACGTCCAGACCTGGTAGATATGAGTAAAGCCTCTAATTACGACGATGTTAAAGTGTTTTGGGATTATCGAATGGATCAATATACGCCAACAGGTATTGTCGGCAGAAAGACAACAGAATCTACCGCCGAGTGGGGAGAAGCACTCTTTCAAATGGTTATTGAAGATCTGGTTCCCCAAATTAAAGAAGCTCTGGAAGAACAACCTCGGGTGAAAGGAGACCTGTTTAAATAACCAACTTCCTGTCACCTTTATTTTGAAATTTTTATCTGTTTCCGGTTTATAAAAACCCGGCATAAAAGATTCAAAGTAAAAGGAGAAGGACCTTACCCCATGGACTGTAAACAAAAATCCTTCTTTTCCAATTCATGGGGTAAGTAAATTCCTTGGAGAAATTTATGGTAAAATCCCCGGTTCTCGTTCAAGCAGATCCCTACGATTGGCCCTATGATGGAAATTTAGTCCCCGAACGAACGGCCCTTCTGGTGATTGATATGCAAATCGACTTCTGTGGAAAAGGGGGTTATATAGACCAGATGGGATATGATATTTCTTTGACCCGAGCCGCTATCAAGCCGATCCAAACGGTTTTAGCCGTTATACGAAAAATTCCCGGGTTTACCATCATCCACACCCGCGAAGGCCACAAACCCGATCTATCCGACCTTCCTGCAAATAAATTATGGAGAAGTAAAAGAATCGGTGCCGGAATCGGAGACCTGGGGCCCTGTGGTCGTATCCTTATACGGGGCGAACCGGGATGGAATATCATTGACGAACTTAAACCACTTCCCGGAGAACTTATCCTGGATAAACCGGGCAAAGGAAGTTTTTATGCTACAGACCTGGAGTTGATCCTTAGAAATCGAGGGATTACTCACCTGATCCTTACAGGTATTACGACAGATGTCTGTGTCCACACAA
>JAUQPW010000067.1:0-1851 GCA_030550175.1 bacterium | reverse complement strand
CACAACCCTGCGAGATGCCAATGACCGGGGATATGAGTGCCTGCTTTTGGAAGATTGTACAGGAGCTACCGATTATGGAAATTACCTAGCAGCTATTAAAATGATTAAAATGCAGGGAGGTGTCTTTGGAAGCGTTTCAACCTCCCAGCATTTGCTGAAAGCTTTAGAAAAATTAAAAATCTAATCCCATTTTATCCCAGGAAAAGAAGTTCTTCGATAAGAAACAAGTCAACGTTGATAACGGCGTGGGTTGTCTAAGATAAGTGAAATGGAGTTTATAACAGACGTTTTATACTTTTTATCACCTGTAATAACCCATCAACAAAAATTTTCTGTAAAGAAACCGATTATAAAATTTTATTGAATATCTAACAGTTTTGATCTATCTTTTTTAATACCATTGATATAAAGTTTTATAAAGAATTTCCGATAATCCTTATGAATTCATAAGGATGAGAGCTTAGATTTTTATTTTGTAATTTCCAAAAGGAGGTTTTTATGGCCGTTAAAAGGACGGGTGCGAAAGGTGAAGAAAAGAAACAACCTACCAAGAAAAAAGTCGTATTCCAGCTTTTAGCTCCTGAAGCTCAAAGCGTCAGAGTAGCTGGAAGCTTCAACAACTGGGATACCCAATCCTATGAATTAAAAAAAGATAAGAAAGGACTTTGGAAGACAACTATTTCTCTGGAACCCGGAACCTACGAGTATCTTTTCTTAGTAGATGGAAAATGGGAAAAAGACCCGGCCTGTAAGGAGTTTGTCTCTAATCCCTTTGGAGGTCAGAACTGCTTCATCACTGTAACGTAGTATTAAAAGTAGGGACTTCTTTGTAAAAAGATTGAATAAGTAGGAAGAATTCTGAGGATTAAAACCTGCAAGAATTAATCTGAACAGCAAATAATGAAAAGAGAGGATGAAAATTTTTTTTAACGGAACGGTCATGCAGGGTCAACCGGACCATGCCAATTTAGAAGGTTGTCTTTTCCTTAAAGCCACTTATACCGCTCCTGCCTACGCCTTGTATTCTATCCAGGATAAACATCCGGGGATGTTTTGGGTTGGAAAAGAAAAAGGGGTTAAAGTATTCGGAGAACTCTACGAAGTACCTGAAAAGATATGGGAGGAACGTATCAGTAAGACAGAACCCCCAGGTCTCTACCTGGGGCCCGTTCTATTGGAAGATGGAACTCAGGTCTATGGAATGCTTTATCCTGAAGAAGAAGCCCGCAAACATTTAGATATTTCCTCATTCGGAAGCTGGATCAGCTATCTCAAGAGTAAAAAATCCCCTTAAACGACAGGTACAGGTTCTATTTTAACCAGGGTCACTTGGCAGACTCGGGAGGAAAATAGGTCGGTTTCCTTTCTTGTTTATGAACTCGTGTGGCTCTTTTTTTCTATCATTTATATAGAAAGGCGGGGTGAAATCCTTTTTAGCCTGTTTATTCAAAATGGGATAAAGAGAGAAGGGAGCATTTTCCTTAACTGAAGTTAAGTTTTTGTCTTCAATCTTATATTCTTTATACTCCAAGGCTTCCGTAATTTCTCTTCCGGATGAGGCAGAATCATCAACTTTAGGATCGATAGAATCGTTCTTGAAATTACAATCCGGGCCGTATTCCTCCGGGAATATACCATTAACCCCCTTACTTACAGCGTCTGCCACAAGGGTCAGATCTTTGGAAGGTTCTTGGGAAGTTTCAGGTTGCCGGATTCCATGGATTTTATCCATGAATTCTATCCAAATAGGTAAAGCAGCCTGGGAACCGGTTAGTCCGATAGACTCTCCCTGATCATAGCCTACCCATACCAGGGTCAAATACTCGGGAGTGTACCCGATAAACCACCCAT